>NZ_PEBA01000045.1:0-278915 GCF_002734235.1 Sphingobacterium sp. 1.A.5 | reverse complement strand
ATCAGGGATGCCCAGGTCCAGCTCGACCGCGATACATCCACGAAAAAGTACCCCCAAAAGGTCAACGGGAACAAATCCTTCGGAAAATTAAAGGAAAACCTGATAGCCATCTTTTTCAAAAACAGGGAAAGGGAAATCCTCAGGGAGCTCACGGCCTATTTCCTCAAGGACACATTGCCCATTCGAAAGGGAAGATCGTTCCCAAGGCAGCTTAAGACCTCGAATAAAAAGTGCAAGCACAGGACCTACACAAACTACAAACCGGCATGATAAAATCCTTAACTTAATGACATTGCCCAGCGGGGTGTAACTATTATAGCGAGCGCACCTGCCACGCCAGACCAACCCCTGAGGAGTGTAACTATTATAGCGAGGACACCTGGCACGGCTGACCAACCCCTGAGGAGTGTAACTATTATAGCGAGGACACCTGGCACGGCTGACCAACCCATCGGGCAATGTCATTAAGTTAAGTGTGTTAAACAAACATGCCAAGCTGATGGCGTTGTGTTGGATGTGGTTCGCCGTAGTTGGTGAATGCACCGACCACTATTGTTTTTAAATCATAAAAAAAACAGTTTCCTAATCTTGCGATTAGGATGACAGGCATGTCGTTAGAAAGGGGGCGATTTTTGGGAAAATGGAGTTGCGGCGAGCCGCAACTCCATTTTCCCAAAAATCGCCCATTTAAATAAAAGAACGTGTCATTCTCGAGCTTTAGCTCGGGAAACTATTTAGGCGCCGTGCTAGTGTTTTGTTTTTCACAGCGTGGTTAGTTTTTCTGCAATTTATAGTGACACCCCTACAGGGTTAGTGGCCGTCTAAACATGATATTTTCTATAATAGTGCCGCCCCGCTGGGGCGGTATGGCGTGATATGTGGCAGGTGGGGACACCTGCCACGGCTAACCAACCCCGTTTGGATGAAACCACTATTGTGACCAACATCATTTTTCCTGCCGATTGATATTACTTTTTACTTCGTGATTGTTTTGTTATTTGCATGTGTTGAGGATGAGGAAAGGAGTCGGGCTTAAGCAGTGTCGTGCGTTTGCCAACAGCGAAATCATATTAAGTCCGATTCTGAGAATGATAAATGGAAAACAGTAGCTATCGATTTGGATAGTGAACAGAAAGATTTAGGTCTAAATAGTGAATGGCTCCTGCAGAATGAGTTTCCCGTACAGGGAGGTGTGGGAAATTAGCAGGAGCATTCTTTAAATATGATGATTTAAATCCTTGGATGTGCCCTTAGATGTGTAATACTTATATATTGACCTACCTATGAAAAACAAAAATAGCCATCTTTCGATGGCTATTTTCATTTATATCTTAATGCAATTACTTTGCTATTTTTCTGAATTTCCCGAATACTCCCAATGGTAATTTTGGTCCTGCAGTAGCTTGAAGGTATAGTTCTCCGATCTCTAAGTTTTCGACTTTAGGGAAAGAAGTCTTGATCAAGTTTTCTACAATCACAGATGAGAAACCCAAAGAATAAGTGTTAAGAATCAAGAAATGTTCTTTAGGATCCAATAACTGCACGACGTCGCGCATCATTTCCATGATATGGTCTTCCAGTTTCCATTTTTCTCCTTTTGGACCATGCCCATAAGCTGGAGGATCCAGGATAATACCGTTATAGGTGTTTCCTCTTTTCAATTCTCTCTTCACGAATTTGAGTGCATCTTCCACTACCCAACGTATATCTGTCAATCCGGAAAGCTCTTGATTTTCATTTGCCCAAGTTACTACTTGTTTGATGGAGTCGACATGCGTTGTATCTGCTCCAGCAGCCTTAGCAATCAGCGATGCACCACCAGTATAAGCGAATAGATTTAAGACCTTAGGTTTTGGGTTCTTAAAAGACTTAACCGAATCAGAAATATAATCCCAGTTTACTGCTTGCTCAGGAAAGATACCTACGTGCTTGAAGGAGGTAAGTCCCAGTCTGAACTTGATTTCAGCGTCTTTGTTTTTATACTGAATATGCCATCTATCTGGTGTTTTAGGATTTTTTTTCAACCAATCACCAGATGTTGCCGAACGGCCTTTGAATTTAATATGATAGCGTTTGTTCCACTCCGCATCTCCAAGTGCTTTTGGCCATACAGCTTGTGGTTCGGGACGAATTAGGATTAATTCTCCAAAGCGTTCAAGTTTTTCGAAGTCCCCGCAGTCGATTAATTCATAATCTTTCCAATGCTGAGGCGTTAGTAGTTGTATTTGGGAATTGTTGTTCAAGATGCTTGTTTTTCTGCAAAGATAGAAAATTCAACGGAACTAATATTCTACCTGTCTTCTTCCTTTAAGCTTTCCCTAGCGGCTTTCATCAATGGACTAGCAAAGACAAAGTCATTTAATTCTTTGTTGTCAGACTTCAACATGTCCTGATTTGACCCTTCCCAGTATTTTTTTCCTTTATATAAGAACAGGATATAATTTCCGATCCCCATTACGGAGTTCATATCATGGGTCACCACGACGGTTGTACATTTATATTCTTCGGTCAAATCGAGCACGAGTTCATCGATCAAAATTGAAGTTGCTGGATCAAGGCCAGAATTGGGCTCGTCACAGAATAGATATTTTGGGCTCATACTGAATGCCCTGGCGATACCTACCCTTTTTTTCATACCCCCTGAAAGCTCAGATGGATATAAATCATTTTTCCCGGCTAAGTTTACACGTTCCAAACAGAAATTTGCACGATCAATCTTTTCCGCTTTGCTCATTTCGGTGAACATATCCAGGGTAAAGACGATGTTCTGTTCAACGGTCATGGAGTCAAAGAGTGCGGAGTTCTGAAAGAGCATTCCAATTTCTTTTCGAATTGGAACTTTCTCTTCGAAATCCATTTTTGTAAATTCTTGTTTGTCAAAGAAGACTTTACCTTGGTCAGGCTGATGCAATCCGACGATACACTTCAGCAAAGTACTTTTCCCAGAACCGGATCCACCAATAATAAGACTTACTTTGCCCGGTTCAAAAATGGCATCAATTCCATCAAGAACAAGGTTGTCACCAAATGACTTATGTATATTTGTTACTTCAATCATAAATTAATTACAACATTAATGCTGTGATCAGATAATCACATGCTAATATGGATATACATCCTATTACTACAGCTCTCGTGCCTGCTTGTCCAACCTCCAATGCTCCCCCGCGAACGTGAAATCCTTTATATGCTGGAACTGATGTGATAATAAACCCAAATACTGTTGCTTTTACCATCGCTACCACCATTGTGAATCCATTAAATCCACCTCTAATCCCTTCAATATAATCATCTGGTGTTACAGCTCCTGACAATGCTCCACCGAGAAGACCACCCACCAATGCACAACCGATAGCTATAATAACCAATACAGGTACCATAATTACTCCAGCAATGATTTTAGGGAGGATCAAATATCCAGCGGCATTTATACCCATGATTTCTAGGGCATCGATTTGTTCGGTAACACGCATGGAACCGATTTGCGATGAAATAGCGGATCCTACTTTCCCCATCAATACCAATCCTGAAATGGTTGGCCCGAGCTCCAAGATATTGGAGTCACGATTGATCTGACCGATTACAGAAGTTGGGATCAAATCCGAAACCAACTGAAAGGCAATCTGCATGGTCATTACCGCACCGATAAAAGTAGAAATGATAACAATTAAGCCCAACGACCCAACTCCAATCTCTGTCATTTCGTGGAAGATCTCTTTGAGATAGATCTTCATTTTTTCAGGTTTTCGAAAAACCTTCTTCAACAACAGGATATATTCACCAAAATAATAAAATATCATACGTTGGTTTTCTTATATATTTTTGTTTTTAATCAATAATTCTAACGTATCCTTAACAAAATTGTTTTAGATGCGTTCAAGATACAAATTCTGAATGAATCTTTTCACCGACAAAACTAATTGATTTACCGAAAAAATGACAAGTCAAGCCTATTTTCCATTATTTAATTTGTATTATCGTATTAGTTTTGGATAACAAAGCTAACAAACAATGAACAATAAAATTGCAACAGGGATATGGTTGGTATTTGCAGGAGTTGTATTCTTGCTACACAATCTGAAAGTTATAGACTTCAATTTTTTCGGCATTATTAATTTATGGCCATTAATTTTGGTTTCCATCGGGGTGAGTATGTTACTGCAGGGTCGGACCTATGGGAAATATATCGTTATAGGAACCAACATCATTTTATGTGGCATAATATTCTATAATGGTGTTACCAGTAAAGCAAGTGTTTACGATAAACTTGAGAACATAGATTTTTCATCATCTGACAATGAGGTGTCGGGTCCTTTTGCTCAATTGGTTTCTCAACCCATGCCAGCGGTCATTGAATCGGCAAAACTCACTGTGAATGGTGGAGCGGCAAAATATAATTTTACGACAGGCAATGATTCCAGCCATGTTATGACAGCGAAAACATCCCAATCAACTGCTTCTTTAAATCTGAAGAGTAAAGGTGATCGTGATGTCAAACTGGAGTTGAACAGCAAGATGAAAAACAACAAATACAACAATAGCTTGATCAATGTTGAGTTAAACAGAAAACCGATCTGGGAGTTTGAGTTTAATGTTGGAGCGGCAGCTATTATTGGAGATTTCAAAGATATTCGTGTCAAGAAACTTGAAGTAAATTCTGGTGCAAGTTCTTTAGACATCCACCTTCCCAAACCAAATGCTGGCGTTTCAGAAATTGAGGTGAATACAGCTGCTTCGAAAGTTCTTCTATACTTACCGAAGGGTGCCGCATGCCAAGTAGAAACAGATGCTTTATTCTCAAACAATAAATACGAGGATGTTGATATTGTGCAAGATGACTACCGTAAGAGCAAAAATTACGACCAAGAAGCCAATAAATATGACATCAAGGTTTCGGGTGCGGCAAATTCATTATCGATCTTACGCTATTAAACGTGAAATTAGCTAACTTTGCATCGATATGGAAAGTAAGCATTTGACAACATTGGCAGGGGGGTATTGCAACAGCAAGACTGAATATTCTAGGTTTTTCACCCGGGAGGTTCAAATTGGGGATATCCCGATGGGTGGCAACAACCCTATTCGAATCCAAAGTATGACTACGGTTGACACGATGGATACGATGGGTTCAGTAGAGCAGACCATAAAAATGGTTGATGCCGGTTGTGAATATGTTCGCATCACTGCACCTAGTATCAAAGAAGCTGAAAACCTAGCCAATATTAAGAAGGAACTTAGAGCTCGAGGCTATACTGTTCCTTTAGTAGCAGATATCCACTTCACTCCAAATGCTGCTGAGGTTGCAGCCCGAATCGTTGAAAAAGTAAGAGTGAACCCTGGCAATTATGCCGATAAAAAGAAATTTGACCAAATCGATTATACTGACGATGCCTATCAGGCAGAGTTGGACCGTATCTATAAAAAATTCGCCCCATTAGTAAATATCTGTAAGGAATATGGTACTGCCATGAGGATCGGTACGAATCATGGTTCTTTGTCTGACCGGATCATGAGCCGTTATGGAGATACTCCTGAAGGTATGGTTGAATCGGCATTGGAATTTATCCGTATCTGTGAGGACTTGAATTATTACAATTTATGTGTATCCATGAAATCCTCAAACCCACAGGTGATGGTACAAGCCTACCGCCTGTTGGTTGAGAAGATGATTGCGGAGAACATGAATTACCCATTGCATCTAGGTGTTACTGAAGCAGGTGACGGAGAAGATGGCAGAATCAAATCTGCAGTTGGAATAGGGACTTTACTGGAAGACGGCCTTGGAGATACCGTTCGTGTTTCTTTGACAGAAGAACCCGAAAAGGAAGCTCCAGTAGCAATAGCCTTAGTAAATAGATACAGTAAACGTGTCCAGGATTTATTGGAAACTCCAAAAAGAGAGGTTATCCAATTGGCACCAGAAAGAGCAACCAGTCCTTATGAATCGGATGAAGTAAATGCTTTTATTGGAGGATCATTGGTTCCAAGAATTATCGTTGATATTTCAAATCAAAATCTGAAAGATCCTTTTATTCTTTCTGATGTAGGGTATAAGTATGATGCGCTGTTAGACAAATATCATATGGGGGACCAATCTGTAGATTTTGTGTTCTTAGGAGATTCCCTTCCCTCCTTTTCTATGCCTGGAAACTTAAAACAGCTTTATAATTATAAAACTTGGTTGGGGTTAGAAAACAAGACTAATATCCATCCGATCTATACTTTACAGGAATATAACGCAGCAGAAACTAAAGACGCTGCGATGAACCTGATTTATGTGAGCAACGATCAATTGGAATCGGAAGATTTTGCGGCCTTGCAGATTAATAAGACTACTGTTTTTATTCTTGAAACCGACCATTTGCATGGCATGGCAGATCAAAGGCAATTCTTTGCGAATTTTCAAGAGATCGGTATTCATGCTCCAGTGATCATTAAACGCAGCTATCCAGCGTCTGAGTTTTCAGGTCCTATTGGTGACATTATGAATCCGGAGGAGCCTATTTCCAAGATCCAATTGTATGCAGCCACGGATTTTGGGGCATTGCTTATTGATGGCTTGGGATCAGGGATCTGGTTGGACTCCCCAGCAACACCAACAGATAAAATTGCGTCGGTTTCCTTTGGGATTTTACAAGCGACAAGATCTAGGATTTCAAAAACTGAATACATCTCCTGTCCGAGTTGTGGTAGGACACTATTTGACCTTCAAGAAACTACACAGATGATCCGTAGCAGGACCAATCACCTGAAAGGGTTAAAGATTGGTATTATGGGATGTATCGTAAATGGCCCCGGTGAGATGGCCGATGCAGATTATGGCTATGTGGGTGCTGGCCCCGATAAAATCACTTTATATAGAGGGAAAGAGGTGGTGAAAAGAAATGTATCCTCGGCAAAAGCATTGGATGAACTGATTGAGATCATTAAATCAGATGGCTTATGGGTTGAAGAAACCCTTAACTAAAGCCAACACTATAAAAAATAGAAAGCGCCTGAGAAAATTTCTCAGGCGCTTTTCATTTATCTAGATATTCGAAATAGAATTCTTATTTATTCTTTTTAAATCTCATTACGGCAATATCACCAACGATAAGAGTTAATTGGTCACCATTTACACTTTGGACATTTACTTTTTGCAAAGTTTGGAAGAATAAAGGTTCGCCATTTCCTTGACAAGCCATTCTTGTCGATGCAATTGGTGAAAACTTAATGTTACGACCATTAACTTCTGCACTTGAATTAAAGTTATTACAACCTCCATTACCTGTTACTTTATTCGAATTAGGATCGAAGGTAATTGTTGGTTTATTATTTGGGTACAATTCTTCGAATGTGTTACCTGCACCATCGATATAATCCAAGGTCCATGTTCCTGCCAAATTATTTTGAGCATCTACTTTACGGAATTTCGCCAATGGAGCTTTTTTTCCTTGATTCAAGGATAGGATGTCGGCATTCAAGGTATAATTATTCGTGTTTTTGAACACTTCTGACAACAATTTATCAGTTTCCATATCATCACAAGCCATCATGGTAGACATTCCTGGCTTAAATGTGATTTTTCCATTTCCACCAAAAAGGTATTCACCTCCCATTGTATTACAACCGCCGGATGCTGCATATCGAGTTCCGTCGTTCATGAAGTCTAAAAATGGTTCTTTATTATTTAACTTACCGGTAATTTCTTTCCCATTCAGTTCGATCAGTACCCATCTGTTACCTGTTATTTCAGATTGCTCAGATGATTGATTTGCTACAACTTTTTTCCCTCCAGCGCAGCTAGCAAATAAAATAGTTAAAACTGCCAATGCACTAAAAATAGATTTTTTCATATATATCATTGTTTAAACTCTTATTATTAATACCTAAAATTTTCCAAAAGGTTTAAAATATAATTTCCCGATCAGTCAATTTTGGATGGATATGACAAATACCATGCAAAGATTTAAAACTAGGATAAACTTTCAAAAATTTTGAATAAACAGTCAAAAAACCTTTGTAAATGACATTATATATGGCTTATTTAATACGATTTTCCTTATGTTTGTAGCTAATTAAGAATTAATCTAAAAAGCAGATTGGACAGCTTAATCATTAATATCCTAACACCTGTAGCAATATTTCTGTTTATTGCACTTTTTACGCTATTTGCTGTGTATGCAGAGCGTAAGATAGCGGGTTTTGTTCAGGATAGGTTAGGTCCCATGGAGACGGGGAAATATGGTTTATTGCAGACTTTTGCTGATATCCTCAAACTCCTTCAAAAGGAATTGATTTCTCCATCCGCTGCGGACAAAATCCTATTTGCTGCCGCACCGGTTATAATTTTCGTTGCCGTTTTCATTGGTTACAGCGTTGTACCTTGGGGACCAGACTTATTACCATCCAATACACATACAGGTCTATTTTTCATTATGGCAGTCGTTTCGATAGATGCGATTGGTATCCTTATGGCTGGCTGGGGGTCAAATAATAAGTTTTCTTTATTGGGATCCATCCGCGCCATTGCACAAATGATATCTTATGAGCTACCAGTAGGATTGTCCTTGATAGCAGCTGTTATGATTACCCAAACCCTCAATTTAAATGATATAGCTTTAAACCAAGGTGTTTGGGCCACCCAAGATATATACTTCTTGGGATTCTGGAAAGTGAATGATATTGGTGGCTTATTGGCATGGAATGTATTTCAGGCACCCCATCTACTGATTAGCTATGCTATATTTTTTATAGCGACTTTGGCCGAGTGTAATAGGGCACCATTTGATATTCCAGAGGCCGAAAGTGAATTGATTGGAGGATTCCACACTGAATACGGTGGAATTCGGTTTGCTTTTATTTTCTTGGCGGAGTATGCCATGATGTTCTTGGTATCGATGTTGGGTGTTGTGATCTTCTTGGGAGGATGGAATACGCCATTGCCTAATATTGGCCCGGCAAGATTGGCGGATTGGACTACCGGTCCTATTTGGGGGATTTTCTGGACATTGTTGAAATCCCTATTTATTGTTGCTGTTCAAATCTGGATTCGATGGACATTACCTCGATTCCGTGCTGATCAGCTGATGACTTTATGTTGGAAGATCCTTATTCCTTTGGCTTTTGTTTGTATGGCCATTTCAGGATTATGGAGAATACTAATAATGATATAATTGATACTTAAAACGACGATACAAGGAGTGGCGACTGCCCTTAAAGGACTTACATTAACGGTGAGACACCTTTTTAGTGCCCGCAAAAAGCGTCAATCACTGGATATTAAGAAAGAGAATTATTTTGACCAACAAGCCGGGGTTACGACGGTACAATATCCTAGGGAAAAAATGCCAATCCCTGAAGTCGCCAGGTACCAATTGGACGTAGAAATAGATGATTGTATTGTTTGTGATCTATGTGCGAAGGCATGTCCAGTTGACTGTATAACCATTGAGGCCATTAAATCTCCAGAGGCAATTGGCAAAACTTCTAATGGCTCAGTAAAAAGACTTTATGCTGCAGAGTTCGATATTGACATGGCAAAATGCATGTATTGTGGTCTATGTACTGTAGTATGTCCTACAGAGTGTATTACCATGACTGATAAATATGATCGTGTAACTACTAATCTTGCCGACTTAACCTATTCCTTCGCAGATATGACCGCTGAAGAAATCAAACTTCGAAAGGAAGAATGGACAAAGTTTCAAGCTGAAAAGGAGGCAGCAAAGAAAAAATAATGGAGTTAGCCATATTTTATGCTTTTGCCGCTTTGACCTTAGGGTCTGCCCTATTGGTAGTTAGTCTTAAAAATACTGCACGGGCATTATTTCTATTCTTTGTTGTTTTATTCGGCATGGTCGGGCTGTTTATATTTGCTTTAGCTGATTTCGTGGCAATTACACAAATCATGGTCTATGTGGGCGGTGTATTAATCCTTATGATTTTTGCATTTATGCTTTCCAACAAAGAACTATTGGCAGATCTTCAGAATACCTCAGCAAGGTTTCTTTCCTTACCCAATTGGCAATCTTTATTACTGTGCATAGGATTTCTTGCTGTAATGGTTTACGGAATTATTGAATGGCAGGAAAATAGTCCAAATTGGATAAACGAAAATATTCGCAGTGGTCAAATTATCAAATCTACTGATAACAACATCAATCAATTGGGAATCAAATTTATGACCCAATATCTCTTGCCATTTGAGGTTATATCTATCTTCTTATTGGCAGCTTTGGTCGGTGCAGCACATTTATCTCGAAAGGAGGATAGTAAATGATTACGCTTACCCATTTTCTGATTGTATCTGCGTGTTTATTTTGTATTGGTCTTTACGCCATTATAGCGAAGAGAAACGCCATTATGATTTTGGTAGGGATTGAATTTATTATCAATGCTTCAATCTTGAATCTTGTAGCTTTCAGCCGATATGATAAAATAAACTATGGCGGGCAAATATTTGCGCTTTTCGCCATTGTTTTGGCAGCAGCAGCAGTTGCAGTAGGTCTCGCCATTATTTTAAATGTCTATAGAAAATACAAAACAATCAATCCGGATAATATAACCGATTTAAGAGACTAATGAGTGAGCTGCTTAACATATCGTCAGTAATGGGAAGCATACTTGTCGTGCTTCTGCCTTTCCTTGCGTTCCTCATTCAAGCAATCCTTGGAAAAAGAGGCAAATCAGGTAATGTTTCATTGATTGCGATTCTTCTAAGCACTATTTTGAGTCTAATATTTGTCTTTGCTGAGGTATGGAGATCTACTCCTATTTCTGCTGACTACAATTGGTTTACCATAGGCACCCATACGTTTACGATAGGAGTTTTATTAAACAATCTAACTGTATTAATGCAGTTAATTGTTTGCGTTATCGCATTGCCAGTTCATATTTATTCTAGGACTTATATTAAGGGAGACCCTGGTATCCATCGGTATTGGATGTACCTGAGTTTATTTTGTTTTTCGATGTTGGGGCTGACTATTTCCAACAATCTATTAATGATGTATATCTTCTGGGAATTGGTTGGTTTTGCATCTTACCTCCTGATTGGATTTTGGTTCACGAAAGAATCAGCTGTACAAGCAAACAAAAAAGCTTTTATAATCAACAGAATTGGTGATTTAGGATTTTTATTGGGTATCGCCTCAGTTTATTCTATTTATGGAAGTTTAAACTTGGTAGAACTTTTTGGCAAGGAAGGATTGGTATCAACATTACCTCAGGCAACTGCAGGTTGGATGACATTTACTGGCATCTGCTTTTTTGTTGGTGCAATGGCAAAGTCGGCTCAATTTCCCTTGCATGTATGGCTACCAGACGCTATGGAAGGTCCTACTGCAGTTTCCTCTTTAATCCATGCTGCTACCATGGTTGCTGCCGGAGTGTTCTTAATAAGCACCGTATTCCCACTTTTCAATGAGACTGTCCTGCTATTTATAACCATCATAGGTACCCTTACAGCATTGTTATCGGCATATTTTGCCCTTAGTCAAAAAGATATCAAACGAATTTTGGCTTTTTCCACTATTTCGCAATTAGGTTTTATGGTTGTAGCGGTTGGGGTTGGAGCTTGGGATGCTGCGATGTTTCACCTAGCCACCCATGCTTTCTTTAAATGCCTCCTATTCCTTTCTGCAGGTGCAATCATACATGAAATGGCACACCTAAAAAAAGCTAATCATTTAGACATAGACCCCCAAGACATCAACAACATGGGAGGATTGAGGAAATGGATGCCAAAGACATTCATGCTCATGTCGATTGCTTCTCTAGCATTAGCTGGTTTCCCATTGACCTCAGGTTTCCTTTCAAAAGATGCTATTTTGATATCCACGTTTGAATGGGCTTTGCATCATGGACAAGGTTTTGTAATTATCCCAATCGTTTTAACCTTTGTGAGTATTTTGACGGCGTTCTATATTGGAAGGCTGATTTTCAAAGTGTTTTTTGGAGAATTTAGACTACAAGTTGAGAAAATGATTATTCATGAAGCCAACCTAACCATGATTGGTCCCATGATTTTTTTAGCAATTTGTTCATTATTTTTTGTGTTTTCTTGGAATCCATTTGCATATCATCATTCTTTTATTTTAAGTGGTTTTGATGTAAAATATACATTCTCTGAAATTCATTCATTGCATATTATTCTGCCGATTTTCTTGACTCTTGGATCGGCAATTTCTTGGGCAATAGGCTGGAATTGGTATGTAAAAAATAAGTATCCATTAAATGCTCAGAATGGATGGATCGCACTTTCCCAGAATCAGGGTTATCTTAACGAGATTTATCAAAAGGCTTTTGTCAATAGCACCTTGAGCTTGAGCAATGGCTTATATTGGTTTGACAGAAATATTATTGATGGGTTTGTAAACATGTTGGCCTCGGTCGTTCGAGGAACCGCTCAATTGAGCAGTTGGATTGACCGCAACATAGTGGATGGATTGGTAAATACAATTGGTGGCACGACCTATTATATCGGCCACTTATTGAGATGGGTACAAAATGGAAGGCTCCAGAATTATTTGGGTTTTGCCTTCACGGTATTATTAATTGGAATAATTTATTTGATATTAAAATAAGATGGGTGCATTATCCTTACTTATATTTCTTCCTTTGATTGCTTTAGCAGGGATCTTGATTCTTCCCAACCGGTTTGGGCAAAGCTTCAAGTATATCGCATTGGTTGTCACCTTAGTTCAATTTGGGTTGGCAGGTTATCTGTATGCTAATTACAATGGAATAGCTGGCAACTTTAACGAAGTTTCAAGCTATCAATATGTCGAGCAATTACCTTGGATAAGGTTGGATTTAGGATCCCTTGGTAAGCTTGAAATTGACTATTTCCTTGGTGTCGATGGGTTTTCATTGCCTTTATTATTGTTAAGTGCTTTTGTGATGCTAATGGCTGTAGGCGCATCATGGAATATGGAGAAAAGTAAAAAAGGATATTTTGCGCTTTTGATGCTGTTGAACACTGCTGTCATGGGTATATTTTGTGCTCTTGATTTCTTCTTGTTCTATGTTTTCTATGAAGTGATGTTGCTTCCTCTATACTTTTTGATAGGTATCTGGGGAGGTGCCAGAAGAGAATATGCCGCGATCAAGTTCTTTATTTATACTTTATTCGGGTCAGTATTTATGTTATTGGTGATTGTTGGACTTTATTTTTCGGTTCAAAATCCAAATACTGGAGCACATACCTTCAATATGCTTTACATGATGAACCCTGAAAACTACGTTCAAGGTTCATTCTTTGATTTCTTGGGAAATAACAATGAAATATTGGGTATATCGGCGAGAATGATTGGTTTTATAGTACTTTTCATTGCATTCGCCATCAAGATTCCTATTGTTCCCTTACATACCTGGTTACCTGATGCACACGTAGAAGCTCCGACCCCTGTATCAATTATTCTAGCAGGGATACTGTTGAAAATTGGTGGTTATGGTGTAATCCGTATCTGTTTGGGAATCTTTCCTGATGCAGCCGCCGACGCCAATTGGTGGTTGGGCCTAATAGGTGTTGTCTCTATTATTTATGGAGCATTAAATGCCTTGGCACAAACCGATTTAAAGCGTTTGATTGCGTATTCATCAGTTTCGCATATGGGTTTTGTATTGTTGGGAATTGCTTCTCTTACCGCTGAAGGTATTTCAGGCGCTATGTTCCAGATGCTGAGTCACGGGTTTTTATCAGCTGCCCTATTTTTCTTGGTTGGTGTAATCTATGACCGCGTTCATGACAGGTATATCTATAATTTCCGCGGATTGGCTGGTCTTATGCCCAAATACACCGCTTATATTGCCATTGCTTTTTTTGCATCCTTAGGTTTGCCAGGATTCTCCGCATTTATTGGTGAAGCATTTGTTATCATCGGAACATTCAATGCTGAAAGCATCAATACTGGAATTCCTCGCTGGATGGCCATTTTTGGATCATTAGGGATACTGATGAGTGCAGCATATTTCCTTTGGACCTTACAGCGTATGTTCTTTGGTCAGACAAGATTGAAAGGTGGCGAAGAATGGGCCCAAAAATTATCAGATCTGAATACCCGAGAACAAATCATTTTATTCCCAACTTTGGCTTTAGCGCTATTATTGGGCATCATGCCTTCATTGGTTTTTGCTGTGCTGAATGACTCTGTTCTGAACTTATTAAATTTGGTTACACCGTACTTGTAGAGGATTGATAGATGAATGATTTTGTATTCCAGGTAACAGATAGTATAGACCATATCATTCGGTCAATTACTTTGTTCAAGGTTGAATTTGCCTTGTGTATTGGCTTTCTGTTGAGTATAGCTTGTACTCTTATTTTTGATAAATATTGGAAGCAATCTTCTTTCTTTATTACAATCCTGACTATAATTTCTGCATTTATCATTTTATTGACCCAACATGATTATACCAATCATGGGTTCTATGGGATGTTAACGGTTGACAAAACCTCATTTTTCGCTAGGGTTTTTATCTCTCTTGGATTATTTGTTTCTACGATATTCTTACAGCAACATTTTGCAAACAGAGATTTCAAGAAAAGAAAAGGTGACCTTTATAGTATTTTACTTGCTGCAGGAATTGGACTGAATTTATTTTCAATGACCACCCATTGGTTGATGGCGTTTATTGCGATTGAAATGGTTTCCATCTGTTCTTATATATTGGTTGGTTATTTTTCTGAGAACAAGAAACAGGCAGAGGCGGCGATGAAATATGCCTTATTTGGTTCTGCATGTTCAGCGGTTATGTTATATGGGTTGTCTTTGATCTATGGTTTTACCGGCGACCTTAATTTTGCGAGTGCAAGGCATATTCAAGGTTTGATCGCAGCACCAGAGGTCATGGTCAGCATAGCGATTTTGTTTGTATTTACTGGAATTGGGTTTAAATTGAGTTTTGTTCCTTTCCATTTATGGGCGCCAGATGTATATGAGGGTGCTCCTACCCCTGTTACAGCATTTCTTTCCACTGTCCCTAAAATTGCTGCCATTATTCTGATGGCAAGGTTGGCTACAGCTTGGATCAGTACCCCCTTTTATTTCAGCGAACTTACGTTCCTTTTCATCAGTATAGTTTCCATTGTCACGATGCTTGCAGGAAACCTAATTGCATTGAGGCAAACGGATATTAAACGCATGATGGCCTATTCTTCCATTGGGCACACTGGATTTCTGATGATGGCGATTATAGGATACAGTAATGGACAACAAGACATCCTTTTCTTTTATATTCTCGTGTATACACTGATGAATTTGGCTAGTTTTGCGTTTATTGACGTGCTGGAACAGAAATTGGGAAGCACACAAATAAGTTCATATACCGGGCTCGGCAAAAAATTACCGCTCATATTCACGTGTTTTTCCCTTGTCGGCATTTCCTTGATCGGCTTACCTCCAACGGCAGGTTTCGTAGGGAAACTATTAGTATTCAGCAGTATCTTTGAAATCTACCAATCTGCCGGTGATCAGATCTTCCTGTGGTTACTTATCGTAGGAGCATTGACTTCAGTGATTTCACTATTCTATTACTTCAAAATCCCCCTTTATTCTTTTCTAAAGGCAAATAAAGAAGATGAAGCGGTTATTTCTGAAGACAATAAAATCAGCATTATGCTGGTAATAGGCGTTGTGCTAACAGTGTTGGTCGTGCTGTTTGGAATTTTTCCTACATTGATAATAAATCATCTATTTTAGAAAAATAGATTCCTTTTGTTTATAAATTTATTATCACAAAACGTTTATCACCTATCTCATATCTCCTCTATTCACTATATTTGTACATGATCAGTGCTATAGCAAACAATATTTTTCAGAAGGTAATTGAAGATTACCACGTTCATGATAAGATTGACCAGCCGATTGCCAATCCATATGGTCGGGAGAGCTTGGAGCATTTACTTTACCTTAAATGCTGGATAGACACAGCTCAGTGGCATATGGAGGATGTTATCCGAAACCCAAATATTGACCCTCGGGAAGGACTTTATTGGAAGCGAAGGATCGACCGCCAAAATCAGGAACGCACGGATACTGTTGAGTTTATAGACAGCTATTATCTTCAGAAATTTGCTGATGTTGTGGCATTACCTGATGCCAAGATCAATTCTGAAAGCCCTGCATGGGCAATTGACAGGCTATCAATCTTAGCTCTTAAGATCTACCACATGAACTTGGAAACCTTGCGTACAGATGTTTCGAATGCTCATCTTGAAAGTTGCCAAGAGAAACTTCAAATCCTGTTGGAACAAAGAAAGGATCTGTCTCAAAGTATTGACGAGTTGTTGTCAGATATTGAAACTGGTAAAAAATATATGAAGGTCTACAAACAGATGAAAATGTACAACGACCCTAATTTAAACCCCGTACTGTACGGAGCTCAAAAGTAAATTCTCTACATGAAGCGGATCTTGGTCACTAGATTTTCTGCCATGGGTGATGTAGCCATGGTTGCATCGGTATTGAGAGAGTTTCAAGATCAACATAAAGACACAGAGATTATCATGGTTTCACGCCCTTTATTTTCTGCGTTTTTTGATGGGATTCCGCGTTTGAAATTTCACCAATTTGACCCTAAATACAAACATAGAGGCATGTCTGGGCTGGTGAAATTATTCAAAGAATTGAAACCGTATGGAGCAAAACAAGTGGCTGACCTCCATAATAACCTAAGGTCAAGGTTTTTGGATTTACTTTTCAGAACCGCAGGTTACCAAGTGAAAATCCTAGACAAGGGTAGACCTGAGAAAAAAGCATTAACAAGGCAACAGAACAAAATATTCAAACAACTCAAACTTACTACAGAGCGATACGCCGATGTATTCAGAGCCTTGGGATATCCAGTAAATCTTCAACATCATTTAGAAAAACAACATCGCCTCATTCCTTCAGGGATGATGCCTATATTAGCTTCAAACTCAAAAAAAATAGGTATTTCAGCTTTCGCTCAACATCCATTTAAGGTTTTATCTATGGAGAAAATGACCGAGATAATTAAATATTTGTCCGACCTTGGTACTCAGGTGGTTTTATTTGGAGGTGGTCAAGCTGAAAAAGATATCACTGAAGAATGGGCAAGGAAATTTCCAAACGTTCATTCTGTGGTTGGGAAATATAAGCTGAGTGAAGAGCTTGATATTATTGCACATTTGGATTTAATGATCAGTATGGACAGCTCAGGAATGCATATGGCATCCTTAATGGGAGTTCCTTGCATATCCATCTGGGGCGCAACACATCCGTTTGCAGGATTCCTTGGTTATGGCCAAAAAATGGAAGACTGCGTCCAAGTGGAACACCCCAATAGACCAAATTCGGTTTATGGAAATAAATCATGCTTGTGTGATGGAGTAGAGGCCATAGACCTCGTAACTAGTGAGATGGTGATTGAGAAGGTGAAAGCTAAATTAGATTTTGAGTAGCGATTTATTGTTGAAAATACGTATTATTTTAATAATTCTATTTTAGATATGGAAAAGATTTGTTTTTTAGTTTGTCAGTATGGGAAGGAAGTAAATGGTGGGGCGGAATACCATTGCAGGATGCTAGCAGAACGTTTAGTAGATGATTATGATGTTGATGTATTGACAAGTAAAACTATAAATTATAGCACATTTGAACCGTATTACACAAATGAAAAAGAATCATTAAATGGGGTTAACATTTTAAGATTTGATTGTGAACCTTATAATGCTGATGTCCATCAAAATTGGCGTAAAAAAACAAAATTTTCCAGAAAGATAAGAAGAAATTTATATCGATTGGGCATATTGGAGACCCTGTCCAATATTATTCCAAAGTGGGACTTAGGAATTGAAAATGAGGAAAAACTAATGAAAAGTCATGGTTTTTATTCCACTTCCTTATTATCCTATTTAGAATCACACCAGAAAGATTACAAAGCTATCATATGCTTTACATACTTATATCCACATACTGTATTTGGATCAAGAGTTGCCCCCAATAAAACCATATTAATTCCAACTGTTCATAACGATAGTGATATTTTTAGATCAATTCAAACCCATGTTTTTACTGAAGTAAAACATATTGGATTTAATACAATTGAAGAGAGAGACTTTAGTTATAAAATTTTTGGGAATAAGATGTCAAATAATAGCATAATAGCAGTTGGCGTAGAGACTGATACCGAACATGAAATTCCTTTTCAACAACTCAAGGAAAAATTTCACTTATCAGAAAACTATATTCACTATTTTGGAAGAGTTTGTGTTTCAAAAATGGAAAAACTTATTCCTTGGTTTATTAATTATAAATCTAAGTATCCAAGTGACTTAAAACTAGTTTTAACAGGTCGTCTTTTCCAAGAAAAAATTGTTCATCCAGACATTATATATACAGGTTTTGTCACAGATGAAGAGAAAATTGGATTGATTAAAAATTCAAGGTTAATTATTAATCCTTCTAAAAACGAGAGTTTATCGCTATTGCTTTTAGAGGCTATGAATTTAGGAAAAACAGTATTAGTTAATGCGAAGTCTGATGTTATGAAGGCCCACGCTATTAGAAGTGATTTTGCCGCAGAATATTACACAAATGAAACTGATTTTCAGAATAAAATTCAAAAGTATATTAGTCAACCAAATTTAATCGCTTTAAATAAATCAAAAGCTATGGCTTATGTAGAAGAGAATTACAATTGGCAATTAATTATTAATAGACTTAAAAATTTGATATCCTCAATCTAATAACGTTGCGGTATACATTTTTTAAGTTAATTGAGCATATCCATTATCACATCTAATCAAATTGCTATTTTTCACTATTTCTATCACTTTTTCATGTGTATTTTCGTTTAATCTAGAGGCCAAAGGATGATATATATGATATTGTACACATCTCAGTTTTACAGTTTTCTTAAGCACTCCTTTATTGACCAGTCTAGTGGCTAATTCCTCATCTTCATGTCCCCAGCCCTGCAAATCGTTATTATATCCATTTACATCAATAAAATCCTGTTTCCAATAGGCCATATTACATCCTCGAACACTGCTACTATCGGATTTTTTCTTTGTCAACATCCATGAAAGCACAGGAATTCTCAAGGCATTAAATCGATGTTTAACACCTTTTGAACTAAAATTGAAATTGACATTTTTATCTTCAAACAATGTTGGTAGGTATTCTTGTGTGATATGTGACCTCGTCCCTCTTATAAAACAATTCTTTTCTGCTACATATAAATGGTCCTTAATAAAATTTCTGTCCAAAATAATATCACCATCAATCTGCACAATATAATCTGTAGAAGTTTGAGAAATTGCTTTATTTAAAATAATACATTTTAAAAAACCCTGATCAGGATGCCAAACGTGCTTTATTGGCAAAACATTCAATTCTTGATATTTTTGAATCAATGCCTTTGTATCTTCTCTTGATCCGTCATCTGCAATAATGATTTCAGTTGGCAAAACAGTTTGTTGAATTACGCTTTCTAAACAAAGGTTTAATGCTTTTGGCCAATTATAAGTAGAAATTATTAAAGAGCATTTTTCCATTTAAAATCTTGAAATATAAATTATAATATTTATTAATTAAACTAAGTTATTCTAATTTCAAATGTACTTAATTTCTGTACTTTTGTTATAAACCGTAAGAATTATATTTAATTATTTAATTCGGTCTGAATATGTTTTTATGATTGCAAATTCTATTACATTAATTTTATCAACTTACAATTGGCCATCGGCTTTACAAGTATGCTTGGTGAGTATCAAACAGCAAACGATTTTACCGACAGAAGTTATCATTGCTGATGACGGATCCACATATGAAACTAAGCAACTCATAGATAATTTTAAAAAAGATTTTCCAGTTCCAATTATTCATCTTTGGCAAGAAGATATTGGATTTAGAAAATCAAGGATTTTAAATCAAGCATTTGCAAGGTCAAATTATGACTATATTATTCAGATTGACGGTGACGTATTTCTAAATCATCATTTTATTAAAGATCATATTCATGCTTCGAGACCTAATTATTTATTGCAGGGGAGTCGAGTGATGTTAGGTAAAGAGTACTCACAAAAAGTATTGCATGAACAAAAGCCCCATTTCAATCTTTTTGGAAAGGGAAACAAAAGAATTGAAAATTCTGTTAGATTACCTCTACTCTCTGATTATCTATTGAACAGATATAAAAATAAATATCCGATTTATTATGCCCGTGGTGCAAATATGTCATTTTGGAAAAAAGATATATTTGATATCAATGGCTACAACGAGTCTTATGAAGGATGGGGCCATGAAGATAGTGACTTAACTTTACGCATGATGAACAATGGCGTTAAGAAGTCTGTTATTAAGTTTGCCGCCATTGTGTATCATTTGTATCATGCTGAAAATATTCGTCCAGATCTAGAGTTGAAAAACAAATTAATAATGGAGCAAACCCTGAAGGACCAAGTTATTTGGACAGAAAAAGGGTTGAATCAATATTTAAAAGATTAAAAGAAAAATGATTCCAAAAAGCATAAGCATCATGGTTTCTACCTATAATTGGCCAGAAGCACTAGAAAGATGTATAAATTCAATTTTTCTTCAGGATCATTTGCCAGATGAAATCATCATAGCTGATGACGGATCTAGAGAAGAAACACTTATCCTTATTAATAAATTAAAAAACACTTCACCAATTCCAATCATACATGTCTGGCATGAAGATCATGGCTTTCGGTTGGGAGAAATTCGAAATAAAGCTATAATTGCTTCAAATCATGAATATATAATTCAAATTGACGGAGATATAATACTAGATTCTCACTTTATTTCCGACCACATTTCATTAGTTGAGAAAAGTGCTTTTTTATGTGGAAGTAGAGTATGGATTACACAAGAACAAAGTGCAGAAATTTTAGAAAACCCTCCTGGATTTTCTATTAATAGGAATAAATTTCCAATATCCACAATTTTAAATAGTTTAAGAAATTCTTCACTTTCTCATTTCTTGGCAGATAAATACAAAAAAAATAAACCTACTATATTAAGAGGCTGCAATATGTCCTTTTGGAAGTCTGACCTCTTATCTGTAAATGGATATAACGAAGATATTCAGGGTTGGGGTAGCGAGGATGCGGAGCTTGCAATTCGATTAATCAATAAAGGTGTAAAAAAGAGATTCTTAAAATTCTCTGCCGTTGCTTATCACC
Source organism: Sphingobacterium sp. 1.A.5 (assembly GCF_002734235.1). Classification (NCBI taxonomy): domain Bacteria; kingdom Pseudomonadati; phylum Bacteroidota; class Sphingobacteriia; order Sphingobacteriales; family Sphingobacteriaceae; genus Sphingobacterium; species Sphingobacterium sp. 1.A.5. The sequence goes on along the minus strand of NZ_PEBA01000045.1, from coordinate 257,761 downwards.
TTTATCATAAAGAAAACAGCAAGGCAAACTTTGACAAAAATGAAAAGATCTTAAATTTAACCATTCAAAACAAGATTACTTGGGTGGACAATGGCATTCAAAAAAATGGATCTTCTTAAAATAAACAAATCAATTTGTAGCAAAACTTAATTTTTGGACGTTACTTAGATATAGCTATTTAGATATTCTGTCAATACTATCAATCTAAGAACACTTATGAAAAACCTCTCAGTCAATATTATTGGCTATATTAATAAACAATTTGGTCTAGGTGAAGGGACTAGAGCAAATATTAGATCGTTAAATGCCATTGATTTACCATTAGAAATCAACGATTTTAATTTTAATATAGTAGATACTATAAAAGATCAAAATCATGATGAAATTAGTAAACTTAGTTTATCAAACGACTCCCCTATTAATATCGTACAACTTAATATTGATAAATTAACCACATTTATAGAACATGGAGGTAGTGAATATCTTAAAGGCAAGTATAACATCGGATTTTGGGTTTGGGAGCTAAATAATTTCCCTAAGGAAGGTCAGAAATTTTATAATCTTTTCGATGAAATTTGGACACCTAGCTCTTTTTCTGCAGCTTCAATCGCTAAGTCATCACCAATTCCAGTTATTACTATTCCTCATTCCATTAATATTAATAGAACTCCACATAAAAGATCACACTTTGGGCTGGAGGATGAATGTTTTTATTTTCTATCAATATTTGACTATTCTAGTTCGATTGAACGCAAAAACCCTTTAGGCACTATATCAGCTTATGAAAAAGCTTTTGGCATAAATAATCCAAAAATTAAATTAATAATAAAATCTTCTATTAGACCAGGCTACAAAGAAGAAAAATCCCTTATAGAAGAAAGATTAAAAATAAATTCATCTATAATTTATATTGAAAGAAGTTTGGAAAGGGATGAAATTTATAGCTTAATAAATGTTTGTGATTGCTTCATTTCTCTACATAAATCGGAAGGGTTTGGATTAACTATGGCTGAAGCCATGTTTTTAAATAAACCTGTTATTGCAACTGCATATTCCGGAAATACTGATTTTATGAACGTAAACAATAGTTTTATGGTGAAATACTCACTTACTTCAGCAAAAAACTATAATAATATGAGTACTGATCAAGATTTGTGGGCAGAACCAAATATTGAACATGCTGCAGAATGCATGAAAGACATTTACAATAATCCGACGCATGCATCTCAAATTGCCAGACAAGGAATGTTAGATATAAAAAATCAATTGAATCCTAAAAAAACAGGAATAACAATTAAAAACAGATTAGAATTAATTCAGGAAAACTTAAATGAATCTAGGAATCACAAAGAATATTTAAATAAAATATCTCTTCAACAAATAAAAATTGGAGAATTAGAAGAAAAACTCAATTCAATTAAAAAATTACCTTCCGTACAATTAAAATTGAAATTTAAGGATTTTAAAAATCGTATATCAGGAAAGGATAGGAAGTATAATTGGGAATAATTTTAGAAATTATTGTCGTAAAAAGCATTTTGAGATTCCTGTTTTTTAATTTCTTTATCATGAATCAGAGACATCTCATATTTTTTACCTTTTACACGTCCTAATTTTTTATATCCTACAAGTATTTCATGAACCTTATTTTTCCATGATATAGAATATTTTGTGTTGAGTTTAAATATTCGCGTTTGCCAATCTGGGAAATTGATGTAACCGTCTTCATTCATTTTCCAATTCCATTGTTGAAGATGATCATTAGTAATTCCAGCTACTGTATTAATCCTGGATACCATAAAGGCGTCGTATTTTGACTTTAGCGATAAATATCCAGGCAAAGATTTGATCAATTCATCAGTAAGCAGTTCATCAGCATCTACCTGAAATAGATATTCACACTTTGCCAATGTTATTAATTGATTTTTGAATGTAGCAAAATCCCCATTTAATTTTGACTCTGCCTTAATAATCTTGTTTCCATAATCACTTAGAATTTCGGAAACACCCTCATCTCTATTCGTTACATCTTGTAACACTACAATTTCATCCTTCTGTCTAATTCTTGGTATTAAAAAATCTAATAATTTTTTGATTTCCAATCGTTCATTACAAACCGTAATTGCATATGTGATTGAGGGACGTTTGCCAAATAAATATGAAAATATAGACACTAGAATAAATTTATTTTTGATTAACAACTGTTGGAAAATTCTTTTCCAAAGATCGAAAATTATTTATTTTTCCAGAAATATTTCCTGTCTTAATTTTCGTATAATCTTTAAATAGGCTTTTGATGAATTTTTTTGATTTTATTTCATTTCTAGCAATTATATCAGATAGGTTTTTTATCCGCAAGTAATCTTTCGCTTTCATTTTTTTTTCATCCAAATAGATTATTATATCATGTTTCTGGAGTTTATTTTTTGATTCCTATCTTTCACTTAAATCAATTTTTGTGGTTGATTGATATTTATCCACATAACTTTTTTTATCGAGATCAGAATATACTTTCGCGAAAAAAGGTTCAATTTCAAACATTCCATCGACAGATGCATTTTCGACAACGGCAACTAGGTCATATGCCTTTTTAAAAGAGCCATTGGGATGACATCTCCATTTTCTGAAAAAGTTCTTAAAACTCAATTCCTCAATAGCTTTTGTCCTTTTTTCAAATTCCTTGGAATACCTAGAAGTTTTGCTGACAAAATGATAACCAATAGCTTTTGGTACAACTATAAACCTTGCATTTTGAAGATAAAACCGCATTATTAGGTCCGAGTCTTCATAAAACATTGGATAAAACAAGGTATCAAGCCCGCCCATCTCAACTAACCATTTTCTCTCGACGCATATAAAGAAACTTTCATCATTCGTTTCAAAAGGATTTTGTTGCTTATGAGCCTCCTCTTCAACAAACTTATCAAAGCCTTCCTCATCAAAGCTCATTATATCATTTCCAAAATCGATATTTGTTTTCCAATCTCTTTTATCATCTGCAAAGATTGGTGGCTCCACAAGCGAATAGAAGAGCACAGCATCCTTTTGCCATGATTTCACCAATTCCTCCAAAAATCCCTTGCCAATTATGATATCATTATGCAGATAACTAATTAGTTCTGAAGTAGATATTTCAACTCCTTTATTATAAGTGTGAGAAAGTGACTTGGACTCTTCGGAATAATAATATTTTAAATTCTTATCATTTAAACTATCCAACCACTCATGGGTTCCATCGGTACTACCATAACTGACAAATACCACTTCGACCTCTTTATATAATTCGCGTAATCTTTTGTAAAAAGACTGAGTGTAGTCCAAATTATTTTTTAATCCTACTATTAGCGATATTTTTTTTTCAAAATCCATTTTATTTATTAACCTGTATCACTATTTTCAACGAAGTTAATAAACATCTGTCACAATACTATTTCTTAACAATTTCAGAACGATTTATTAATTATTAAATTTTTATCTTGTATACCTCACAAGCTAATAATATCATGAATACACTATACCTTATCAGGCACGCTAAAGCAGAAGAGCATACTTTTACAAAGGATGATTTTGACAGGGATTTACAACAAAAAGGGATCGATAGAGCAAATAAAATAGCGAATGAGCTCAAGAAATCTCTTCATGTTGATGAGAAGACATTAGTTATTTCTTCTTCAGCTAACCGTGCGATTCAAACGGCAGAAATTTTTTGTTCAATTTTAGGTTATCCAATTGATTCCATTCAACAGACTAAAGATATTTATGAGGCTCATTTTACGGATATCCTCAAAGTAATCAATACAGTGTCTAACCAATATGATAAGCTCTTGGTATTTGGTCATAATCCCGGTCTTTCTAACTTGACAAACTATTTAAGCCATTCTGAAATTGATTTAGCGACTTCCAATGTTTCGATCTTACAATTGGAAGGAGACCTTACTTTTGAAATGTTGGGTGGTGGTACTGCGAACCTAATTGGCTTATTAAAATAATATTTTTTTACCTTCGTAATGTATGGCAAACAAATTACAAGGAGAGGGTTCACCCTATTTAAAGCAACATGAACATAATCCTGTTCATTGGTTTCCGTGGGGTGATGAGGCGCTAAGGAAAGCTAAGGAAGAAAATAAACTGATCATTGTCAGCATAGGTTATTCCGCCTGTCATTGGTGCCATGTGATGGAACGAGAGAGCTTTGAGAATGATGCGATCGCAGAGACAATGAACAAATTCTTTGTTTCTATTAAGGTTGACCGGGAAGAACGTCCTGATATCGATCAGATTTATATGATAGCGGTTCAGTTGATGACCAATTCTGGTGGATGGCCATTAAATTGCATCTGTTTACCTGATGGTCGCCCTATTTATGGAGGCACTTATTTCAAACCACATGATTGGCAGCAGGTACTGCTTCAGATTGCGCAAATGTGGGAAGAAAAACCTGAGGTAGCGATAGATTATGCCGAGCGCCTTACTCAAGGAATCCAACAGGCTGAGAAACTTCCCATTCAAGATATTCCAAAACAATTTAAACTAGAAGATATTCTACAGGTTGTAGAGCCTTGGAAAGAGCAATTTGACCCTAAAGATGGTGGATATACTCGCGCTCCAAAATTTCCTCTGCCCAATAATTGGATTTTTTTCCTGAAATACGGTTTTCTGAATCATGATCAAGCGATATTGAATCATGTCCATTTTACTTTGGAGAAAATGGCAAATGGTGGTATTTACGATCAGATTGGTGGTGGTTTCGCGAGATATTCCGTAGATGGCAAATGGCATGTACCGCACTTCGAAAAAATGCTTTACGACAATGGTCAACTCTTGAGCCTTTACAGTGAGGCATACCAGCAACGTCCAAATATCCTTTATAAGAATGTTGTTGAAGAAACTATCGAATGGGCAAAAAGAGAGATGCTGAATCCCAATGGAGGATTTTATTCTGCATTGGATGCTGACTCTGAAGGAGTGGAGGGAAAATTCTACACCTTTGAGTATGATGAGTTTGATGTTTTGGAAGATGATGCAGAGTTAGCAAGGAATTTCTTCAACATCAAAAAGAGCGGTAACTGGACTGAGGAGCAGATCAATATCCCCTTTGTCAATTCAGATGACTTAAGCATGATTTCTGAAGCTGGCTATTCGGAAGATGAATGGCAGGAGCATTTGAAAGACATAAAATCAAAATTATTGTTGTACAGGTCGAAGAGGATTCGACCAGGATTAGACCATAAGCAGTTGACCACATGGAATGCATTATTCCTCAAAGGATTGGTTGATGCCTACAGAACTTTCAATAATCAAGAATTCCTAGATCTCGCCATAGGTATCGCAAACTTTATCGAAGATAAATGTTGCCAAAATGGCAGACTTTTACATCAACCCTCAGACCATAATCGAACAATTTACGGTTTTTTGGACGACTATGCATTTACCATTGAGGCTTACATTTCTCTTTATGAAGCGACCTTTGATGAAGTGTGGATAAACAAAGCAAAATCCTACTCAGATACCGCTATATCCCTATTTTATGATGAGAAAATAGGCACATTTTATTATAGCAGTTCCGAGGCAGAAGTATTAATTGCGAGGAAAAGTGAGATTATGGACAATGTTATTCCTGCCTCGAGCTCAACAATTGTCAGGGATTTGTATAAACTCGGCTTATTATTTGATAATAGTAGGTACACGGAAATTGCAGATCGTGTTTTTGCGAATGTATTTCCACACATCAAATCTTATGGTTCCGCCTACTCAAATTGGGCAATCCAATTATTGGATTTACATTTTGGAGTTTGGGAGATTGCAATCACAGGAGACGATGGCCTAAAATGGAGAGAAGAACTTGATAAGTATTACATCCCAAATAAAATCACTTTGGGAGGAACAAATAGCAAGCTTCCTTTGTTAGAGCATAAAGACGGTGCTGTCTTAAAAGCATATCTTTGTCAAGATAAGACTTGCAGTCTTCCTCAATCGTCGATTGCAAATATTATAGAATTAATAAATAATAAACAGGGATAGAATCCCAAAATCTAATTAGAATGGCAGTAGAAAACAACAATGTAGTAACATTGAATTATGTACTTCACACAATTGAAGATAATGGTGAGAAGACATTTGTAGAGCAAACAACAACTGAAAATCCTTTAACTTTTTTATACGGTGTAGGTATGATGCTTCCTAAGTTTGAAGAGAATATCGCTGGATTAAATGCTGGTGACAAGAAATCTTTCGAATTAGAGGCTGGCGATGCTTACGGTGAGCGTGATGATCGTGCTATTGCACAATTACCTGCTGACATGTTCAATGAGACAGGATTACCTCCAGTAGGAGAAGTTCTACCATTACAAGACAACCAAGGAAATCAATTCCGCGCTGTAGTAGTTGAAGTAACTCCAGAAGCAGTTGTTGCGGACTTAAACCACCCAATGGCTGGAAAAAAATTAAACTTCGATATCGAAATCTTAAACACTCGTGAAGCAACTCCAGAAGAACTATCTCATGGACACGCTCATGGTGCTGATGGTAACGAAGGTCACTAAGAGACGGAAACACCTCAAAAAAAAGGTCACTGAGAAAAAAATCTCAGTGACCTTTTTTTTGGGATATGACGATTTAGATGTGAGATATGAGATTTGAGATTTGAGATAGTAAATTGGAAATTGAAAGGTAGACATGGGAAGAGATAGGATTACAAAAAACATCACGACATAGCGTGGCTGAATTTGCTGTGGTTGGGACTGAATCGCTGGCTGGTGGGGACACCAGCCAGGGCAGCAAGACAGCCGTAATGACGCAACTGTAGATGCTGTGATGAATGGCTGTAGTTACCAACCGAGACGTGTTGCCATAGGTGTGCCGTTATGGGTGTTCGTAAGTGCCGTGGTCGGTGTCTCCACCGACCACTATTCTAGATCTCTGGCAAGTTATTAGGCTTTGTATTGCTTGCTTGTGTTCCACCAGCCAAGGCATTAAATGTTCTGGCAGTTGTCCCAACCAGTCTGTCCGGCGGTTCATATCTCAAATCTCATATCTCACATCCCACATCTATTCACTATCTTTATCCTATGAACCGATTCCTTACGACAATCTTATTTCTATTAGCTTTCTCTTCGATCTCCTTGGGTCAAGGAAAGGGAAAGCAACCTAACATTATCTTGGTATTTATGGATGATTTGGGGTATGGGGATTTGGGGGTTACGGGTGCTTTGGATTATCATACTCCGGTATTGGACCGGATGGCAAATAATGGTATTAGGTTCACGAATTTTTTGGTTCCTCAAGCTGTTTGTTCGGCTTCGAGGGCAGCATTGTTGACGGGTACCTATCCCAATAGAATGGGAATCAGTGGCGCATTTATGCCAAATGCAGGGGTTGGCTTAGCACCGGAGGAAGAAACCCTGGCGGAAATGCTGAAAAGTAAAGGCTATGCTACCCAAATCATTGGAAAGTGGCATCTGGGAAATGAGCCTGAATTCCTCCCTACTAAACAGGGTTTTGATGCTTATTATGGGATCCCTTACTCAAATGATATGTGGCCGGTAGGATTTGACGGGAAACCTGCAAAAACTGACAGTTATGTTGCCAAATATCCAGTTTTGCCTTTATTGCAGATCAAGGGAGGTCAGGCAAGACCAGACACGGTCATGAAAATCAATAACTTGGAAGACCAAGCTGTTCTAACAGAAAAATATACTCGACAAGCTGTTGACTTTATCAACAATAACAGGAAAAAGCCATTTTTTCTATACTTAGCACATAGCATGACGCATGTTCCAATTGCTGCATCCAAAAAGTTCAGAGGAACCTCAGAACAAGGCTTATTTGGAGACGTGATGCAAGAAATCGATGATTCCATGGGTCAAATCTTAAAATCTTTGAAAGATAACGGCATATCAGATAATACCATCGTAATCTTTACAAGTGATAATGGTCCATGGTTGAACTTTGGAAACCATAACGGATCTTCTGGAGGATTCAGGGAGGGAAAAGGTGCTAGCTGGGAAGGTGGTCAACGTGTTCCCTGCATCATATCATGGCCAAACAAAATCAAAGAAGGTCGAATTAACAACAACCTGACCAGTAGCATGGATATCTATGCTACTATTGCAGAACTCAGCAATTTTAAAGGTCAAAAAAATCAAATTGATGGTATCAGTTTTTTAGATCAGATTTCCGATTCCAATGCCCCTGCACATAGGCAATCCATGTATTACTACTATAACAAAAATGATCTTGAGGCGGTCAGATATAAGAATTGGAAACTGGTATTTCCGCATAGATCAAGATCTTACGAAGGTATTTTGCCGGACAATGATGGCTTTGGCGGAAAATACAATGAACATGAGATAAAAGAAATGGAACTTTATGATCTTCGTCGAGACCCAAGCGAACGCTATAATGTTATTGAACAGAATCCTGAAATTTTGAAGGTTTTGCTAGGCATAGCTGAGGAAGCCAGAAATGACCTTGGCGACAATCTGACCAAGTCTGAAGGTAAAAACAGAAGACCGTTAGGCAGGATAAAATAGAGAAGAAGCCTATAATTTCGTTGCTCTCAGCATTTCTCTCTTTCCGGGTGCTCCAGCGGCTTTTTCGATACTGAATCCCAATGCCTTCATGGCTCTTTTTAAATTTCCGGTGATGGCATAAGTTACAAAAACACCTCCCGTTCTTAAGAATTGACATACATGCGCCAAAGTTTCTGGAGTCCACATTTCAGGTTGATGGATTTCAGCAAATGCATCAAAATAAATTACATCAAACCTTTCTTCCGATTGAAAATCCATAACCTTTTGGTGTGCGATTTCAAGTTGGATGAGTTCATTAAAAGAGAGTTTGGATTCAAGCGCATTAGCATAATTCTCAACAAATTGGTCCCATATTTCGGTGTTTACATATTGATTGTATTCGGACTGCACAATTAGCTCTGGCTTGAGCGGATAGGCTTCAATACCAATATAATTGAGATTTACATTGTTTTTAGAACAATAATCAGCTGTTAACAAGAAATTCAATCCTGTACCAAAACCAATCTCCAATATGGATGCCGATTGGGCGGATTCCTTGTCCAGCCAATAGCGGAGACCCGTATTCAGGAACACATGGATACTTTCCTGTTGGGCACCATGTTTTGAATGATAGTGTTCACCTACCTGATCATGGTATAAAGTTTTTGAGCCATCTGCTGTTTTAACGAATTCCATTATTTATTTTTGGCAAATCTAAAATAAAAACAAGTATTTTAGCTTGAACAATTACTTAAATGAAAGAAATTCTTAAAAATTACGGAAGTATCATCTTACTTCTGATAGGTATAACCGTCGGTAGTCTGATAGGCATATTCTTCCCTCAAATGGTAGATATCCTAAAACCTATTGGTGATATTTTCCTTAATCTACTCTTTGTATCCGTTATTCCACTTTTATTTTTTGCTATATCATCTTCGATCGCGAATATTGAAGACAGTAACAAATTGGGGAAAACCATTGGCATTATGACCTCGGTTTTTGTTGTTACGATTATCATTGCCGCTATTGCAACGATTGCTGGTCTTTGGGCATTTCCTGTTACTGCTATTTCGGATGGATCAGCTGTTAATGAAGCTTTATCGACCAACGCCGATGAAACTTGGGGTGATAGAATTGTTCGTTTTTTGACTGTTGATGAATTTGCAAACCTTCTTTCACGGAAAAATATCCTGGCTTTTGTAATTTTTTCGCTCTTGGTAGGTACAGCGACTCGCAAATCTGGCGAAATGGGAAAACAATTCACTGCTTTTCTGAATGCAGGAAACAAGGTGATGGAAAACTTATTGATTTTGGTGATGAAAGCTGGCCCAATAGGTTTAGGTGCATACTTTGCCTACCAGGTAAAAACTTTGGGCCCTGAATTATTTGGGTTCTATGCAAAACCACTTGGCTTCTATTATGCTTTTGGGATTATCTTTTTCTTTGTGTTTTTCAGTATCTATGCATTTATTGCAAAAGGCACGTCAGGCGTAAGCTCATTTTGGAAGCACAATATTTCACCTTCCTTAACTGCCATCAGTACCTGTAGCAGTTTGGCAACCTTACCTGCCAATCTTATAGCAGCCAATAAGATAGGAATACCAAAAGAAATCTCCAGCATCGTAATTCCTATCGGAAACACACTTTATAAAAATGGATCTTCTATTTCATCTATTTTAAAGATTTATGTGGCCTTTTCCATCCTTGGATGGGACTTTTTTGAACCTACAACCTTGTTGACAGCTGTTGGGATTACGGTTTTAGTTTCGATGGTTGCTGGAGGGATTCCAAATGGAGGATTCATTGGTGAGATGTTGATGATTTCAATTTATGGTATCCCCAATGAAGCAGTACCTTCCATATTAATTATTGGTGCTTTAGTTGATCCCTTAGCAACTGTATTAAATGCTACTGGCGACACTGTTGCTGCCATGTTGGTCACTAAATTCTCTGGTGAGAAATTTAACCCTGAACAAGCGGAGGCTTAAACCAAAATCTTTCGTTTTTCAACAAGTTAAATATCAATATTTTACAATACTCAGCGAGAACTAATTAGAATTATTCTAAATAGGTCATTTTCTTTGCTAAATTCATTCCTTGAACTAGTATTTCGTAATTTTGCAATTGGTTAATATTATATTCTTATCACAATGAAGAAAAGTTCGATCATTTTAATTGTAATTATAGCTATAGCTATTGCGATGATACTTGTGATCTATACCGATTCTAGTACATATTCAACATTTACTGAAGCGAAGGAGAAGAAGACAGAATTGTATGTTGTAGGTGTTTTGAATAAACAGAAGGACTTACATTATGATCCTGTAAAGGATGCCAATCATTTTTCGTTTTATATGTTTGACAACGACAGCACGGAATGTCAGGTGGTATTCAATGGGTCGAAGCCACAAGATATCGAACGTTCTGAACAAATTGTATTGACAGGAAAAATGGAAGGCAATGTTTTCCATGCTAGCAAGATTTTGATGAAATGTCCTTCAAAATACAATCAAGATCAGATGGAGGTAATTGAGACATCCTCTGCCCCTGCGACAGCATCAGTAAATTAAAAAATCTTTACCTCAATATTCTATGGACGTAAATTACGTTGGAGAAAATCTACTTCCAGGTCAAATTGGACAGTTTTTCGTTGTCCTTTCATTTGGAGCAGCATTATTATCCTTCATTTCCTATTTTTTTGCCAGCCAGTACCCTGAAGAAAAGTCTTGGAAACAATTAGGACGCATTGGATTCTGGCTGAATGCACTTTCCATTGTTGTCATTGGTGCCACACTTTTTTATATTATCTACAACCATCTCTTCGTATATCATTATGCATATGCGCATTCATCGATGACGCTTCCTACGCATTACATTATATCTTCCTTTTGGGAAGGTCAGGAAGGTAGTTTTTGGTTATGGATGTTTTGGCAGGTTGTATTAGGCTCTATCTTATTATTCAAAGCCAAGAGCTGGGAAAGCCCTGTGATGACCTTTGTTATGCTATGTCAGGTATTTCTAGCATCAATGCTGTTAGGTGTCGAGATATTTGGCTCTCGTATTGGTAGTTCACCTTTTATCTTATTGAGAGATGCTATGGATTGGCCAATCCTAAAGGACCCTAATTATCTAAGCATGATCAAAGATGGCCGAGGATTAAATCCATTGTTGCAGAACTATTGGATGGTTATCCACCCACCTACCCTTTTCTTGGGTTTTGCGTCTATGATTGTTCCTTTCGCATACGCTGCTGCTGGATTATGGCAAAAGCGCTATAAAGATTGGATCACACCAGGATTACCTTGGGCATTATTTGCAGTGATGATCTTAGGTGCAGGTATTATTATGGGATCCTTTTGGGCATATGAAGCTCTAAACTTTGGAGGATTCTGGGCATGGGACCCGGTAGAAAACGTTTCTATCATACCTTGGTTAACCCTAATTGCTGCCGTTCACGTTATGGTAGCTTACAAGAACACAGGACATGCCTATTTTACCGCGGTTTTCTTGGCGATGATTAGTTTCGTTTTGGTTATCTACGCTTCGTATTTAACTCGTAGCGGTATCCTTGGCGAGACTTCGGTTCACTCCTTTACCAGTTTGGGAATGTCAGGACAGTTGATCTTCTTCAATGTGGCTTTCTTGATCATCATGATTGTTTTATTGGTTGTGAGAAGAAAAGATATGCCAAGCACCAAGAAGGAAGAAGAAATCTATTCCCGCGAATTTTGGTTATTCATCGGTGCATTAGTATTGACTGTTGCCTGTGTCCAAATGATCGCTACAACTTCCATTCCGGTTTTCAATGCATTGTTTGGCACAAAAGTAGCACCTCCAATTGACCCTATTCCACATTACAACAAGTGGCAGGGAGCATTTGCAGTTGTAGTTATGTTATTAACTGCTTTTACACAGTTCTTAAAATACAAGCGTTCGGACAGCAAGAAATTCTGGGCTGCTACATTAGCGTCTTTTATATTTGCTTTAATCATCTCGGGCTTAGTGGTGTACTTTACCCATATCTACACCAATATCATGTATATCCTCCTAACGTTTGCCTCTATCTTCTGTATTTTGGCCAACTTGAGGATTTTAGGGGATTCATTCAAAGGAAAATGGCGTTTGGCAGGATCTGCGGTATCACATATAGGTTTTGGTCTTCTCCTTATCGGAGCTTTAATTGCAGCTGCTACCAATGAAGTAATTTCAGTAAATAGCAGTAATTACATAGCAGTAGCAGGATTTGACCAAGTTGAGAAACCTGGTGACAACTTATTCTTGACAGAAGGTGAGCCCGTAAATATGGGTAAATATAGAATTACCTATGTTGGAGATTCTGTTGCCCGACCGAATGTATATTACAAAATCAAATACGAAGAAGTCGATGAGGAAACTGGCAATGTGAAGAAATCATTTATTCTTAAGCCATTTGCTCAGAACAACCCTCAAATGGGTGGTTTGATCGGAACTCCTGGCACCAAGCATTTTATCACACACGATATTTACACCTTGATTACTGCTGCGGCATCTGATTCTCAGAAACCAGCTCAGGCAGAAGGTGAAGGTGAAAGTGCCGGATTTGAGGAATATGAAGAACCAGCAACCTATGAAGTCAATGTTGGGGATACATTACGCTATAGAAACGGATATTATGTTATTGAAGGCATCAATAAAGATGCAAAACTTGAGAATATGCCAAAAGCTGAAGATGATATCTTGGTAGGTTTAAAGATCAAGGTTGTATCCGCAGATGGAAAAGAATATCCTGTAGAACCTATATTTTTGATCAAGGGTGGCAATACATTTGATTTTTACAAAGATGTTCCTGATCAAGGTTTGAGATTCAGGTTTACGAAAATTATGCCTGAGAAGAACAAGTTAGAATTGATGTCTTACCAAAAACCTCTTCCTGAGAAGAAATGGGTAGTTTTTAAAGCGATTAAATTCCCATACATCAATTTCTTCTGGTGTGGTACAATTGTAATGACGATTGGTTTCTGTATGGCAATCTATCGACGGGTAAAAGACAATAAATTAAAGGAATCAAAACAAGCTGCATAATGAAGATCGTCCTGATAGGCAGCGGAAATATTGCTACCCATTTGGGTAAGGCTTTCTCTGATGCTGGACATCAAATCGTGCAAGTATATAGCAAAACATTAGCCAATGCATCTGCATTGGCTAATGTTTTAGATAGTGAAGCGATTGACGATTTAAATCAAATTGACTTAGATTCCGATTTATACCTATTAGCAGTTACAGATTCTGCAATTAGCAATGTTGCAGATGCTATTCCTAAAAATCTAAAAGGTATAGTAGCTCATTGTTCAGGTGCAACTGATATCTCTATTCTTAAAGATTTTAATCAACATGGGGTTATTTACCCTGTTCAGAGTTTCTCCAAGAACAAAGAACTAGATCTCAGCCATACTCCTTTTGGAATTGAAACAAATACAGAATTAAGCTATGATCTTTTGCTTGGATTGGCGTGTCAAGTTTCAGATCAAGTTTTCCGTTGTAACACCAAACAAAGGTTAGCTCTTCATATTTCTGCTGTTTTTGCGAACAACTTCAGTAATGCTTTATTTCAGATTTCTTATGATCTATTGGCGGAGCAAGAATTATCTTTTGATTTGATTCGTCCTATCATTCTTGAGACGGCAGAAAAGGTACAAAATCATATACCTAAGCAAGTTCAGACAGGTCCTGCCTTGAGAAATGACAATTCCACGATGTTAACGCATTTCAACTTTATTAGTTCCCATCCTGATTGGCAACTTATTTACCAAAAAATATCAGACCTTATTATCAAAACAAGAGAGAATAAATCAGAAAATTAGGAATTCAGCAATTCTTTCATCTAGCTGTTTATTTTTTCTTTATACCCACTGAACTTACTAATTTTGCATGCAAATAACCGGTTAGTTGGTTCTTGCCCTATTTATGGCACATTTATAGCGGAACCTAGACTGTGGTAAATATTAAAAATATAAGTTTAGCATAATAATTACATCATGCAGGTAAGAAAACTCATCCTAGGGATCATTATTGTTATCAATTTAATAATAATTTCTTTTGGTATTATCTTCACACCAAGCTGGTTCTGGTTGCTTATTATACCATTTCCTCTTTTAATAATCGCATTGTATCACAGTTTTCAGACGAAACATGCGATTTTGAGAAACTACCCATTAGTTGGATATTTCCGTTACTTTTTAGAATCTATTCGTCCTGAATTAAGGCAATATTTTTGGGAGTCTGATACGGACGGTAGACCATTTAATAGACGTCAACGATCTATTGTTTATCAACGTGCAAAAAATCAACGTGAGACTGTTGCTTTCGGTATGCAAAGTGATCCGCAGGCGGTAGGAAATGAGTGGGCTGCCCATAGTATTTTCCCTGTTCATATTGAAGATCACAACCTCCGCACTACGGTCGGGAATAGCGCCTGTAAACAACCATATAGTTTAAGTGTATTCAATATCTCGGCAATGTCCTATGGTGCGTTGAGTCGTACTGCAATTACAGCCTTGAACAAAGGAGCTGCCTTGCAGAACTTTGCTCACAACACCGGAGAAGGTGGTATTTCACAATATCATATCAATGGTGGAGATTTGATATGGCAAGTAGGTACAGGTTATTTCGGATGTAGAGACGAGAACGGTTATTTTGAGCCAAATTTATTCCGCGAGAAATCAACACGTCCTTATGTTAAGATGATTGAGTTGAAATTGTCTCAAGGAGCAAAGCCTGGACATGGTGGTATCCTTCCTGCAGCAAAGAATACTCCTGAGGTCGCTGCTATTCGTCACGTTGTACCTGGAACAGACGTTATGTCTCCTCCTGCGCATAGTTCATTTAAAACACCGGTTGAGATGATGCATTTTATCCAACAATTGCGTGAATTATCGGATTATAAACCTGTAGGGTTTAAGCTTTGTATTGGTGATAAACAAGAATTTATTGAGATCTGTCAAGCGATGCAAGAAACGCAGATTATGCCTGACTTTATTTCGATAGATGGTTCTGAAGGCGGAACAGGAGCTGCACCTCTTGAATTTACAGACAACTTAGGTATGCCATTATATGATGCCTTAGCATTTGTAACTACGACATTGATAAATTTCGGTCTTAAAAAACATATCAAGATTATCGTTTCGAGTAGAATCGTTACTGGATTTGACATCTTGAAAGTAATCGCATTGGGTGCTGATGCATGCTACAGTGCTCGTGGTATGATGTTCGCATTAGGCTGTATTCAAGCATTAAAATGTAATGAAGACGTATGTCCAGTAGGAGTTGCAACACAGCAACCACACCTTTATAAAGGTCTTAATGTAGACGACAAATACGTCCGCGTAGCACAATTCCACCGTAACACTTTACGTGCTACTGTAGAAATCATGGAAGCTTGTGGATTCAATAGCCTGGAAGAAGTCAATGCTGACAAATTCTTCCGTAAAGTGGACAGCCAGAATACCCTAAGCTTCCAAGACATTTACTTTAAAAATACGGGTAAGTTGGTTAACAACCGTAGTGACTTTGCTCCGGAGGTTTTTGATTAACGACACCTATTTTAAGTTATTAAAAACTATCTCTAAAAGCTGCTGAGCTTGTTGCATAGAGCCTCTATCAACACCCTCGAGCGCTTCAGAGATAGTTTTTTCTGCTTGTTGCATACACTTATCTTTGATCTTATGGCCTTGGGCTGTTAAATAGATTTGGTTTGCTCGTTTATCTCCGGAACTGCAAACACGCACTAAAATCTTCTGTTTTTCGAGGTTTGAAATCAATCTTGACACACTCGGTTTATCCCGGAAGGTCAATTTGGCAATGTCTTGTTGGCTTAATCCTTCGGTCTCCCAAAGGAAATATAAAACACTCCATTGTTCTGCTGTAATTGGAATGCCACTCTCCTTAAAGTTTCGCTGCAATCGTCTGCCAATTGCTGTGGAAACTCTCCCCGTTAAGAAAGAATAGAACTCACTAGCATAGTTAGTTTCACTTGTCATCATGTAAGGTTAATTAATATGGTAAATAAGTTGTTGATGCAATTAAATGATAAATTACTGTATTTGCAAATTATTTTATTGCAGTATAAGAAATTGAAGGAAAAATTTAGCTATTTTTATTGATATGGAGAACCTCATCATTCTTATTATTGTAGTTGGAGCGATTTACAAAATCTATAAAGGCTACATAGAAGAACAGGAGAAGGCAAAGAAAAGGTTGGAGCAAATCAAAAGAGAGCTTCAGAACAAAAATCCTCATCAGGCGCCAGTTCCTCAGGTTCCTATTCCCCAACCTGCCAAGACTAGCTCTAAACCACCTCTAGTAACCCAGAAAAAGGCGGAATCATTTAATGATTATCCAGAATTTGATGAAGTTGAAATTGCTAGGCAGCGGAAAATTGAACAAAAAAGGCTTGAAGCTGAAAGACGTCTCAAACAAGAAAGACAACGAACTCCAACGAAACAGATTCAAATAGAAGATCTTGATGCACAGCATTTTGACCTTCGAAAAGCAATCATTCAACAAGCCGTTCTAGAACGTCCGTATAAAGATTAATTTCTATAGAAATTTAAAAGGATCTTGATCTTTTAAGAATGGAAATTGTTCTCTATTCTCTTCTAGATCTTTAGGATTTAGCGTAAAAGTATATAAATCTTCATCTTCAGGTTTATAATACACCACATCGCCATTTGGGGATATACACATTGACCCTCCTGAGTAATATACTTCTTTTCCATCATGTCCTACGCGGTTGACACCGATGACAAAGGCTTGATTTTCGATTGCTCGCGCTGGGATCAATGCTCTCCAATGTGCTGATCTCTTATCTGGCCAACTAGCAGTATATACCATTAAATCATATGCTCCATTTTGATTTCTAGACCAGGTTGGGAACCTGAGGTCATAACATATCATTGGACATATTTTCCAGCCTTTCAGCTGAAAGATTATTCTTGATTCTCCTGGAGTAAATATTTTGTCCTCTCCTGCCATTGTGAACAAGTGACGCTTATCGTAATGCACAAAACTTCCATCAGGAGACATCCATACAAAACGATTATAATATTTACTGTTTTCCTCGATTATCAATGAGCCAGCAACGACACATCCAAATTTCTTTGATGTTTCAAACAACCAATGCATGGTTTTTCCATTCATTGTTTCGGCACATTTCTCCACATTCATGGTGAAGCCAGTATTGAACATTTCGGGTAGAATGATCAAATCTGTTTTCTCGCGTAATGAAGACAATCTCAAACCTAAATTCTGCAGGTTTTTATCTACATTTTCCCAAAAAAGATATGCTTGAAATATGGTGATTTTTAGTGGCTCCATTAGCGTCATTTACTCTGTATGATCTTAAACTCAATTCCCCAAATTATAAAAAACAAAGCAAATATCATAATTAACGCGTACGATGCATTAACGTATCGGCTAACATCCTTAATTCTGCTTTCTGCGCTTCTGAAACGGCAATTGAATCCAATTTATTGTATGCCAGCTCCATATATCTAGACTTAATGTCCTCGGCATACTTGTCAACCTCGAATTTAGCATACAAGTTTTTCATACGACTTACCTTATCAGCATCCTCAATTGTATCCAAATCGATAAGTTTCTGAAATTCCTCTTTTGATTCTTCGTCCAATAATTGTTCTGTCTTAATTCTTAAGATTGTTTTTTTATTGCACAGGATATCACCGCCTACTTGTTTTCCAAAAGTTTCAGGATTTCCATATACATCCAAATAATCATCCTGCAACTGGAAGGCGATTCCTAAATTAACTCCAAAATCATAGATTAATTCTTGTTGTTGCTGATCTGCATTGGCTAAAATAGCTCCCATTTGAAGCGCTCCGCCCAATAATACAGAAGTCTTCAACTTGATCATATTCAAGTAATCATCTTCTGACACATTTGATTTCTTTTCAAAATCCATGTCATATTGCTGACCTTCGCATACCTCCAAAGCTACTTTGTTGAAGACACTCAATAAATCAGGAATATGTGCTGAAGGACTTTTTCCGAGTTCTTGATAAGCTTTTACCAATAAAGCATCTCCGGAAAGAATAGCCACATTGTCATTCCATTTTTGATGAACAGTTGCTTTTCCTCTTCTTAGTGGTGCCCTATCCATAATATCATCATGTATCAATGAGAAATTATGGAAATACTCGATAGCTATACTTGCTGGAACCACTTCCTGAAGGTTCTCCTTTCCAAATAATTTGGCGCCCATCAACACAAGTACTGGCCTAATGCGCTTGCCTGATAAGGAAAGAATATACTTGATTGGATCATATAGGTCGGCAGGTTGCTTTGGATATTCAGTATTTTGAATATATTCCGCGATCAACTTGCCATATGGATGCTGTTCGAACATAATCATTTAAAATAATCACGAAGATAGGGATTTGTGCTGATTTAGTACCACAGAATGGATTTGATTTTAGCCTTTTACTCCGTAAATTGCAAAGAAAAATAGAGATCAACTTATGCGTATACTCATCATTCACAATCAATACCAACACATAGGGGGCGAAGATTTTGTAATGGGACAGGAAATGGAGGCTTTGAGGAAGAATCATGAGATTGATCTCTATACCGTCAGGAATCAAAAAGGATCTCAGGGATATCTGCAATATTTATTCTACCCAATGAATTGGCCTGAAGTAAAGAAGATAAAGCAAAAAATAGAAGAGTTTAAACCTGACCTAATCCATATCCACAATATGCATTATGCTCTTGGGCCCTTGTTTATCCTTCATATCAAGAAATTGAAGATTCCAATGGTAATGACCTTACATAATTTTCGGTTGATCTGCCCTTCTGCTACGCTGTTCCACGATGGCAATATTTTCTTGAATTCTATCAAAGAAGACTTCCCATGGGATGCTGTAAAGAGAAAAGTTCTCGAAAACTCGTATCTCAAAACCTTTTGGACAGCCTTCACTTATTGGATTCATAGAAAACGAGGAACATTTAAACATATAGATCGATTTATTACACTCTCAGAATTTTCAAAATCCATTTTTGCTAAATCCAAATTCAACGTTTCGATGGATAAGTTTGTGGTGAAGCCAAATTTTGTAAAGGTTGAGGCTGTCAACAAGGAATATCCAAGCGATTATTTTGTCTATGTTGGACGCTTGTCTGAGGAAAAAGGAATTCTTCCTCTTCTACATGCTTGGAAAGCTACCGATCATAAATTAAAAATATTCGGTACAGGTCCTTTGCAAAAGGAAGTTGAATTAATTGTTAGCAATAGTCCTAACATGCAATATTTTGGGTTTCAGGACAAGCAGACTTTAAGTAATAATATTGCGTCTGCGACAGCAGTAGTTGTTCCTTCTGTATGTTATGAATCGATGCCTTTATCTGTTTTGGAAGCCTTTGCCTTAGGGACCCCAGTCATTGCCAGTAGTATTGGCATATTAACTGAAATGGTTGTACCTTTGTATACAGGCTTGCTTTTTGACCCTCACAATCATATTGATCTGGTTCAGAAATTAGCAGAGTGGAAATCCTTACCGACAGCAAAAATCGAAGTGATTAAGGAAAATTGCCGTAAGGAATATTTAGAGAAATATAGCCAACCCATTGTAATGGAGGAATTAGAAAGAATCTATTCTGATGTTTTGGCTGAATCAAAAAATTAAGAGATGAATACAATCATAATAATGGACAGATTGGGCTTGGCTCCTCAAATTCAAGAGGCTCTTGCAACCGTATATGACCCTGAATTAAAACCTGCGAATATTCTTGATCTGGGACTGATTTACGAAATCATCACCAAAGAGAATAAGCAGGCTAAGATTGTTATGACCTTAACTGCCCCAGCATGTCCAGTTGCTGGCGAGATCATGAATGAAGTACAGCAAAAAGTTGCTGCAATTGATGGTATCGATGAGGCAATCGTTGAACTTACCTTCGACCCGCCCTGGACTAAGGATATGATGACGGAAGAAGCTAAATTGGAATTAGGGTTTTTATAACCGTAAATCTGGATATATATTTTAATCTAAACTATTAGTTTTAGATTCATCTGTCTTTTCTCCAAAATAAATCTTTAAAGCCTTTAGTTGTTTTAGATTTAAAACTTTCATTAATTCTTCATCTGAAGCTTCGCGGGTTTTTTTGACTGATTTAAAAGTCTTCAAAAGTTTCTCAACCGTAACTTTTCCGATTCCGGGGATATTATCAAGTTCAGAAACAAAGGTTTTACGGCTTCTTTGATTTCTATGGAAAGTAATACCAAAACGGTGTGCTTCATCCCTTAGATGTTGGATAATTTTTAAGGTTTCAGATTTCTTATCCAAGTACATTGGATATTGATCTCCTGGATAATAGAGTTCTTCCAGTCTCTTGGCAATACCAATAACGGTCATTTGCTTTTCTATACCCAGCAACTTGAGGCTCTTCAATGCTGCCCCTAACTGCCCTTTCCCGCCATCAATGATCACTAGCTGTGGCAATGATTGATCTTCATCCAAAAGTCTTCTATAACGCCTGAAAACTGCTTCCTCCATCGTAGCAAAGTCATTCGGTCCCTCCACGGTTTTCACATTAAAATGTCTATAATCCTTTTTGGAAGGTTTGGCGTCTTTGAAGACCACGATTGCTGAAACAGGATAGTTACCTTGGATATTTGAGTTGTCAAAACATTCAATATGTCTGGGAAGTTGGGGTAAGCGAAGATCCTTTTGCATCTGCTTTAAGATTCGGTCTACCTTCACCTCGGGATTCAGTTTCTCATATTGTAGAAGTCTTTCCTTTTTGAAATAAGCCACATTTTTTTGAGAAAGTTCCAATAATTTCTTTTTATCTCCCAGTTTAGGGACAAGAAACTTGATGTCTTCATTACCTTCGATATCTAATTCAAAAGGTACGATTATCTCTCTGGAATGACTTCTGAATCTTGACCTCAATTGAGGAATAGCTATTGCCAGCAACTCTTCATTTGTTTCATCCAAACGCTTCTTGAGTTCCACTGTCTGGGTCTGAATAACTACACCATTGACTACCTTAAGGAAGTTTACAAAAGCATAATTATCTTCAGAAGCTATGCTGAAAACGTCAACATTGGTAATTGAAGAACTAACGACAGTAGATTTACTTTGATAGTTGGATAGTTTATCCAATTTAACCTTGAACTTATGAGCGCCTTCAAAATCCATTTGTTGAACCGCAGCATTCATTTGATCTTTAAGTCGATTTGTTACGACGGCAATCTTTCCATTGAGAATATCTTTTATATCAGACAGGTTCTGGTCATAGTTCTCTTCGGATTGGTATCCTTCACATGGGCCCAAACAGTTGCCTAACTGATATTCTAAACAGACTTTGAATTTTCCTTTGGCTATATTTTCTTGTGTGAGGCTGAGGTTGCAGGTTCTTAAAGGGAATAATTCCCTGATCATATCCAGAATGATGTGCATCATGCCTACCGAAGCATAAGGTCCATAATATCTTGATCCGTCTTTGATATATTTTCTGGTCCAGAAGATTCTGGGAAAAGGTTCATTTTTGATGACAATCCATGGATATGTCTTGTCATCTTTTAACATGACGTTATATCGGGGTTGATGCTTTTTGATGAGGTTATTTTCCAACAGCCAAGCATCAATTTCGGTATCTACAATGGTAAAAGCGATCCGGTTTATTTTTCTGACCAGAACCCTTGTTTTACTGTTGAGTTGATTTTCATTAACAAAGTATGAACCCACCCTATTTCGAAGGTTTTTGGCTTTTCCAACATAGATCAGCGTATCATCCTTGTCAAAATATTGATAGACCCCAGGTTTATGAGGTATCTTGGTTAATTCCTTTTTATAGTTAAATTCCATCGTAGCACAAAAAAACAGACCTTTATTTTTGAAGAATAAAGGTCTGGTCTAATTTATTAAAGAATCGGTTAAAATCCTAACCTATCGTCTTCCATCAGTTGAGAATCACTCTTCGCCGGATCATTTCCATAGAATTGCGAGTAATTCGAACAGTTCATTTCAAACCTTGTAATACCACCTGGAGGCTGCGGGAAATCCTCCTGCGAATAACTCAGGTCTTTGTCCTTATATACTTTGTTCATATACAATCCGAATACCGGCATCGCTGCTGCAGCACCTTGTCCATATTGCATACTACTAAAGCTAATTCCTCTATCTTCAGCACCGGTCCAAACTCCTGTTACCAATTCTGGTGTAATACCGATAAACCAAGCATCGGAGTTATCGTTGGTAGTACCTGTTTTACCTCCGATAGGGTTTTTCAAGCCACCAAAATTAGGATCCCATCTCAAACGTGATCCTGTACCACCATCAACCACACCTTTTAACATATCCACCATTGCATAAGCGGTTTCACTGTTCAATGCTTTCAACACTTTCGGAGCTTTTTCATAGATTGGAGATCCATTTTTATCTTCAATACGTAAGATCATAGTTGGTTCAACCCATGTACCTTGATTTACGAATGCAGAATAAGCACCCACCATGTCAAACAATGAGGCATCGTAAGAACCTAGTGCAATTGATAAGTTGTTTGGTATATTTGAGGTTACCCCCATTCTCTTCGTTAAGTCTGCCACATTCGCAGCACCTACTTCGCTGATCAAATAGGCTGAAGCAAAGTTTTGTGAATATTTAATGGCATTCTTAAGCGTGATTGGGTTACCACCTTGGGTAGTTCCTTTTGGTGTCCAATCTCCATAAGTACGCATGTAATTTGGAATAGAAACACAAGGACCATAGCCATTGTCGATTGCATAAGCATAAACAAATGGTTTTGCTGTTGAACCTACTTGGCGTGTACCTAATTTCACTTGGTCATACTTGAAGTGTTCAAAGTCAATCCCTCCTACCCATGCTCTGATATAACCCGTTTGTGGTTCCATCGAAACCATTGCATTACGCAAAAACAGCTTGGTATATTTAATAGAGTCCATAGGCGTCATCACCGTGTCCACACTACCTTTCCAAGTGAATAGGTTCATAGGAACTTTTTTGTCGAATTCCTTTTTGATTTGATCTTCAGATAAACCTTCTGCTTTTAATACCCTGTAACGATCGGAACGCTTCATCCCTCTGACCAACAATTTAGCATTTTCACCAGTAAAAGCATTTCTGCGTCTCCATTGTTTGTCAAACTCATTCTGCAAGCGTCTCATCCACTCTTTCTGAGCTTCTTCAGCATATTGTTGCATTTTGTAATTGATCGGAGTATATATTTTTAATCCATCACGATCCAAATCATATGGTGTTCCATCTGGTTTTGTAATCGCCAAACGTTGGAACTCTTTTTTGATCTCTTCTTTTAATACCGCTCGGAAGTATGGTGCTAATCCTTCACCATAATTAGAGATGGTCAATTTAAGGCCAATTGGATCTTCTTTAGCTTTATCAAACTCTTCATTGGTGATAAAATTCTGATCACGCATATTTTGCAGAACCAGATTCCTTCTGGCAATGGCTCTTTCAGGATAACGAACAGGCGAATAATATCCTGGTCCTTTTAGCATACCTACCAATAAGGCAGATTGTGCTGGCGTTAATTTATCTGGAGTTGTATTGAAGAAAGTTCTTGCGGCAGATTTAATACCAAAAGTATTGTATGCACCAAAGTCGACGGTATTGAAATACATCATTACAATTTCTTCTTTGGTATAGTTTCTTTCCAAGCGAACTGCTGTAATCCATTCTTGGAATTTCTGCATAATACGTTTGATCGGATTTCTTTCACGTTTTTCAGCAAATAAGTTCAGTGCCAACTGTTGCGTGATGGTACTTCCCCCTTGTTTGTTTCCTGCCAAAGTCAAAATAATGGTAGACATGGTACGAGAATAGTCAATTCCTGAGTGCTCGTAAAAACGCTTGTCTTCGGTAGATATCAAGGCATGAACTAGCGAAGGTGCCAATTCATTATATTTTACATTAGACCTGTTATGAACGAAATAAGTTCCTAACACTCTATTGTCATCTGTCAGAATTTCTGATGCTAAATTACTTTTTGGATTTTCAAGATCTTTGAACGTAGGCAACTTACCAAATATTCCAATTCTAACGCTCAGGAGGAATAGACCTGCAAATACAACCAAACCCAACAATATCTTCCAAAAGAGCCCCGTATATCGCTTTACGTCTTCTTCTGTAAGTTTACTACTTTTTGATTCTCTCTTCATTTGTAAATTTAATGAAACAACGAACTTATCCTTACTGCTTTAAGTTCATTTCCATATAAACAGTAAGTGTGCCAATTCTCATTTGGCAACAACAAAAATACCATATTTTTCTCGACGTAAATAAATCTTAGGTCTCATAGTATTAAAAAATATTATTCGAGCATAGAAATTGTCTGTTTAAATCGATTTGAGGGCAGAAAAAAATAACTACCTTAGTTTGATATGCCGAAAATAAAATCGCAAGCTGGATTACTTTTCATTTTTATCACTGTAGTATTGGATTCGATTGGGCTAGGGATTATAATTCCGGTTATGCCTGCGTTGATCCGGGAATTGATCCATGGTGACCTGAGTCAAGCTTCGGCATATGGAGGCTGGCTAACCTTCTGTTATGCATTTATGCAATTTTTCTTTGCTGCTATTCTCGGCAACTTAAGTGACCATTATGGTAGAAGGCCAGTTTTGCTATGTTCTTTATTTGGATTTACCATCAATTATCTGCTGATTGGTTTTGCACCATCCATTTTTTGGCTTTTTGTAGGTCGGCTGGTGGCCGGAGTTACTGGCGCTAGTCATACAGTCGCAGCAGCCTATATTGCTGATGTCTCGACCAAGGAAAATAAAGCTCAAAACTTTGGTTTGCTCGGTGCAGCTTTCGGTTTAGGTTTTATTATAGGCCCGGTAATCGGTGGAATTTTAGGCCATTATGGACCCAGAGTCCCTTTCTTCGCTGCAGCAAGTCTAACGTTTCTTAATTTTCTATATGGCTATTTTGTTGTTCCTGAGTCGTTGCCAAAAGAACATAGGCGCAATTTCCGTTGGATAAACGCAAATCCCATCGGCAGTTTCAGACATATCAAAAAATATCCTATCATCATGCCTTTAGTGGTCTGTATTTTCCTGATCAACATTGCTGCTCATGCCGTTCAAAGTACTTGGTCATATTTTACCATGGAAAAATTCCATTGGAATGAAAGAATGGTCGGATATTCCTTAGGAGTGATTGGGATTTTATTGACCATTGTTCAAGCTGGACTGATCCGAGTTATCATTCCCAAGCTGGGATTGGCGAAAAGTATTGTCACGGGTCTATTCCTCAACTGTATTTCCTTATTTGCTTTTGGTATTGTTGACACAACCCTCCTACTGTTTGTAACCAGTATTTTCTATGTTTTTGCTGGAATTGCGGGTCCAGCCATGCAGAGTTCCATTTCCAACCATACCCCTGCGAATGAACAGGGACAGATTCAGGGCGGACTCACCAGTATTATCAGCTTAACAGCTATAATTGGTCCTTTGGTCATGACCTCCCTTTTTTCATTCTTCACCAAAAAAAATGGTCCGATGTATCTACCGGGCGCACCATTTTATCTCGGAAGTCTTTTAGCATTGATCGCTGTGATTATTGCTATCAATTACTTTAGACAGAACAATCAATAATTTATTTTTTCCAATAAACAAACCGCATAAGCAACGACACCTTCTTCTCGGCCAATAAAACCCATTTGTTCATTTGTAGTAGCTTTAATGGATACATCCTCTACAGAAATACCTGCTGCTTCAGCAATATTAGCTTTCATCTGCGGGATATAGGGTTTGATTTTGGGAGCTTCCAAACAAAGCATTCCATCAATATTCCCTAATTCAAAGCCTTTTTCTTTGATTAAAACGATGCAGTGTCTCAATAGATCCAAGCTATTTGCACCTTTCCAACGCTCATCTGTATTCGGAAAATGATAACCAATGTCCTCAAGATTAGCAGCACCCAATATGGCATCACAGATTGCATGCGCCAAAACATCTGCATCTGAATGTCCAAATGCACCAGCATGGTGATCTAAGGTCACTCCGCCAACAACGAATGGATGACCTTCTTTCATTTGATGAACGTCAAAACCGAAACCTACTTTTATTTTCATAAGAGCGAAGATAGGGATTATTTCGATGATATAATTTGAGGTGGGTAAGATGTCTATGTGGCGGTAGAATAGTGGCACCCATAGCGGGCAATGTCATTAAGTTAACGATGCTGCCCGGTAGGTGTATAACCTTTATAACCAAAAAATAGTTTCCAGAGCTTTAGCTCTGGAATGACAGGTTCTTTTTTTTTAAGAGGCTATTTTTGGGGAAATAGGCATAAGACATTGGACATTTCAAGGTGATGATCAGTTTGGACGGTAACTACAGTGTTGGATATTAACAAACCTGCAAAACCCATGAGGTTGACATTGGCTAGAGAGGTGCAACTATTCTAGCATAATTCAATGAAATTGGCAACAAATCCCACCTTACCTTTCCAACTTTATCCTAAACAAAAAAGGTCGCTGAGGGTATTCCTCAGCGACCTTTTTTTGATTCCTTTTATTTTCAGCTTACGCTGAAACTTCTTCGTTTACGAACTCATCGTATAATTCAGAGAATGCTTCATAGTCTTCATCTGATGATGGTTCGAAGGTACGGATGTTGTTCTCTTGGATGTAAGCTAGGATTTCCGGATTGATATCTGCATCAGCTTTTACGGCTACATCAGTAAAGGACAGTGCTCCTTTATAGATGTCTACATAGCTTCCTGAGGCATAATCCTTCAGTTTTTCTGCATCGATGTCTGTTTGTGCAGCCATCTCAGCATACTTTGTTCCTAATGAATCATTTCCGAAATCCTCATTGTACAATGAGAAGAACACTTTGGAGTCTTTGAAGGTTGGGTCGTCTTGATACACTGTTTTCAAATACGCTGGTACCATTGCTGTAAACCATCCATGACAGTGCACTACATCTGGTGACCAACCGAGTTTTTTAACGGTTTCCAAGGCTCCTTTACAGAAGAACAATGAACGTTCGTTGTTGTCTGCAAAACCTTTTCCCTGCTCATCACGAAAAACTTTTTTCCGCTGAAAGTATTCTTCATTATCCAAGAAGTACACCTGCATTCTTGCTGCTGGCAAGGATGCTACCTTAATAATTAGCGGATTATCATTATTGTCCACCACAATGTTCATTCCCGACAACCTTATCACTTCATGAAGACGATTTCTGCGCTCATTAATATTACCAAAACGCGGCATGAGAATTCGGATTTCGAACCCTTTTTCTTGCATAGCATGTGGTAACTGGCGTGTTATTTCAGAAATTTTACTTAATTCAAGGAAAGGCGACATTTCATGGGTTATAAACAAGATTTTCGTTTTTGCCATCTCCAACTGTTTTTTATATTATTGAATAGTAAAATCGGTCTACAAAGATACAATTAATTTATCAATTTTACAATTGATTAAAAATCATCATTTTATAATTTAAAGATTATTGCCCATTTTTGCACCTTATTTCATAATTTTTGCACGTGAAAATATTTCGCACTAAGCAGGAACTCCAACAAGAATTGAGTGGAATCCGCAAAGAAAATAAAGTCATCACCTTGGTCCCTACCATGGGTGCACTGCATGAAGGTCACTTATCTTTAATTAATTACGCCAAGCCTTCGACCGATGTAACAATCTGTAGCATTTTCGTCAATCCGACCCAGTTCAATGACCCTAAGGATCTTGAGAAATACCCCAGACCCATTGAAAATGACATCGCCCTCTTAGAGTCTGTTGGTTGCGACATTCTATTTTTGCCTTCAGTGGAAGAAATGTATCCTGAAAATGACCCTCAATGGCAAATTGACCTCGGAGATTTAGATCGTATTTGGGAAGGAGAACACCGTCCAGGCCACTTTCAGGGTGTTACACAAATCGTTTACAAGCTTTTTGACCTTGTAAAACCCAACCAAGCTTGCTTTGGACAAAAAGACTTTCAACAGGTTATGGTCATACAGCGTATGTTAGAAATCAAGAACCTTGATATCAAACTGTTGATCTGCCCTATTGTAAGGAACGAAAAAGGATTGGCATTGAGCTCACGCAATGCTCGTCTTACAGAAGCCGGCAAGGAGAATGCTTTAACACTTATAAAATCTCTCAGGTATATAAAAGATAACCTGGATACACAATCTGTTGAGGAACTATTAGAAGGAGCAAAAGCGATTATTGCTTCAAACCCAGAGGTGGAGTTAGAATATTTGAGTATCTGCGAAACGAAGTCCTTGACTCCCGTAACTAAGTTGGAAGAAGGCAAAAAATACGTAGGATTAATTGCTGCATGGGTTGAAAACGTACGTTTAATTGACAATATATTACTTTCTCATTAGAATAATTTACAGATCAAATTACATTAAAAGACTAACTTTGCATTATGATGATAGAAGTAATGAAATCAAAAATTCATAGAGCGCGTGTTACACAAGCTGAATTGAATTATGTAGGTAGCATCACCATCGATCAGGACCTGATGGATGCTGCCGATATTATTGCCAATGAAAAAGTACAAATTGTAAACAATAACAATGGGGCCAGATTGGAGACTTATGTGATTCCTGGAGAACGTGGGACTGGAACTATTTGTTTGAATGGTGCTGCTGCTCGTCTTGTTCAGGTAGGAGATATCGTAATTATTATTTCCTATGCATTGATGGAACGCGAAGAAGCTAGAAATCACAAACCTCTTTTGGTATTCCCTGATGAGCACAACAAAATCGTTTAATATCCTCAAATAGCAATAAAATTGCTAATTTTAGCATACATTTGACCTGTGCATGCATAGACTAACCTCATATCGCCAATTACTTGCCCACTTCCTATTGGTATGGATGTGTGGCATTATTACGAGCGGCGTAGTCTTCATGCACAAGGAGGTCACCTCCACTGGTGAGATCGTTACTCACATTCACCCTTACAACCTTGGCGAAAAGAAACATCACCAGCACCATTCTGATGCTGAGATTCGTTTCTTGGACATCGTTTATCAGGGCAGCTACCTTAATTGGTCACCATTTGTTTTCGAGGCACCTATTCAACCTGAATTCACTGTTTTTGAATTCGGCTATAGGACTTACCATATTCTCTTACAAGACCATGAAATCCACTCCGGACGCGGTCCCCCTTCTTATATTTCTTAAATCATTTTTCAAAAAACGGACTTCATTCAATCATGATTAGCGATTGCTATTCATAAAATTATTGTATTGTCCACCATTTTTTTCATGATGTAGGAAGAATTATTTTCCTACCGATTGCTGGGTTCCCCTATTGAGGTTTGGATTGTCCCTGCGATTAATTAAGCGATATAATAAGAATATGAATCTATTTTTACTCAGGTCATTCCTGATCATTATATGCCTTGGCCTAGGCTTTAAGGCTAGTTATTCCCAGATTTCGGGCCGTGTCATAACGGATAAACAAGACCCCATTGCCAATGCTACGATTTTATTGGAAGGCACAAAAATTGGCACCTCCACAGATAGTTTGGGTTATTTTGAACTTGACAACAAAAATCAAAGCAGCAGGTCGATTTCTGTAAGAGCTGTAGGCTTCCAGAATGCAAAAAAAGCTATTCAACCAAATGCGCACGAAAGCTTGAACATTATATTGTATGAGGATAATTTAAACCTAAATGAGGTTGTAGTCAGCGCATCTCGATACGGTATGGAAAGGAAAAAGGCTCCGGTTATCGTGAATGTTCTGAGTCCCAAATTATTCACAGCAACTCAATCCGTAGCTATGTCAGAGACCCTAAATTACCAACCCGGTGTTAGGGTAGAAAACAACTGTCAGAACTGTGGATTTACACAAGTAAGGTTGAACGGTATGGAAGGTGCTTATTCACAAATCCTCATCAATAGCCGTTCGGTTTTTTCTGCTTTGAATAGCGTTTATGGCCTTGATCAAATACCGACCTCCATGATTGACAGGATTGAAGTTGTACGTTCTGGCGGTTCTGCCCTATTTGGTGCAAATGCTATTGCCGGTACGATCAACATCATTACTAAAGATCCTGTAGAAAATGATTGGCAGATCAAATCTACGAATTCGATCATTGACGGTCAAGCTTGGGATAACACCATCGACTTCAATACCTCCTACGTTGACAATGATCTGAAAACCGGAGCTACCTTTTACGGGATGCACCGCAACCGTCAGGCTTATGATGCAAATGGGGATGGATTTACTGAGATGACCAAACTAAAGAACCTCACATTCGGGACAAAAGCTTTTTACAAACCTTCCGAATTCAACAAAATAACATTGGATCTGAGTGCTCTGAATGAATTTCGACGAGGAGGAGATAATTTGGACAAGGCTCCACATTTTACGGATGTCACCGAACAGCTGAGAACCAATACATTCATTGGAGGATTAACGTATGATCAATATTCCAAGGATTATAAACATAAATTAAGCATTTATGGTTCAGCACAGTTTACCGATAGAGAAAGTTTTTATGGAGGCTTGGGAGGCGGTAGATCTGCACAGGACAGTTTGCTTGCCTCGAATTCATATGGCGAGACGGATGATTTTGCAATGGTTGCCGGCGCTCAATATACTTATACCTTCGAACGTGATGTAATCACAGCGGGTGTTGAATATAACAATAACAGAACCAAAGACAATATTCCTGGGTATGAACGTCTTATCGATCAAAAGACACATGGTGTTGGGACCTATGCTCAATACGAATGGAATGTCCTTGAAAATTTGAAAACCTTGATCGGCGCGAGATATGATTATACTTATGTAGATGGCAATTACAAACTGGCGGGATATAACCGAAAATCATCACAAAACTTCGGCACTTTCAGTCCAAGATTCACACTACTATATGATATTACAGATTATTTGCAGTTTAGAGGTGGATATGCCCGAGGTTTTAGAGCTCCCCAAGCATTCAATGAAGACATGCACGTCACTTCCATTGGAGGTCAACAAGTTTTTGTGTTAATCGGAGAAAACCTTGAGACTGAATATTCGAACGCATATACTGGATCACTGAATTTCACAAAAGGATTTGGCCCAATTCAAACGAGTCTCTTGGTGGAGGGATTTTATACTGACCTTCAGAATCCATTTACCAACATTATGACTTCCCAAGATGAAAATTTAATCATACAGGAAATGAGAAATGGTACAGGAGCTAAGGTTTATGGATCAAATATTGAATTGAATGTTGCCCCTTCGTCGAAATATACTTTTCAGATGGGTGGCACAATCCAGCGTTCAGAATTCAATGACGATCAACTTCTTTATGAAGGGGCGACTCCAGCCGAGAATATCAGCAGCAGAAGGTTTGTTAGGACCCCGAATGTATATGGCTACTTAAACGCCAATTGGAAGCCCTTAGATCCGTTTAGCGTTGATGTAACTGGTGTTTATACAGGAAGCATGATCGTACCACATGTGTTAGAAGGAGAAGAAATGATTTTAAAAACTTCTCCAGATTTCTTCGAGGCCAATTTCCGATTGGGATATACCTTTTCACTTAAGAAAGAATTGAGCTTGGAAGTTTTTGGGGGGATGCAGAACGTTTTCAATGCCTTCCAAAAAGATTTTGATCGAGGTGCACTCCGTGATTCAAATTATATCTATGGGCCATCAAGACCAAGAACAATAACATTTGGAATTAAAATAGGACATTTTCACTAATGCGTTTGTTACAAATATTGATATTATTCATCTTATTGATGTCATCACAAGTTCAGGCTCAAGAGCAGCCTGAACCTGTGGTCAACTGGGTCAGTTTTGAACAGCTTGGCGACTCCCTTGACAGCAATCCAAAGCCAGTTTTGATATTCTTTCATACGGAATGGTGCAGCTATTGCAAGAAGATGCTAAGGGAGACTTTTAGGAATAAAGAGGTGATTGAAAAACTCAACTCTGAATACTATGCTGTTGAATTTGATGCGGAGTCAATCGATAGTGTTTTTTTCGATAGGGTAATATATACCAATTCAAGTTCCAGAAAAAGGACGGGTAATTATCATGAATTATTCAAAATTTTAATGGGGGGTTCAGACAAACATGTTTTCCCGATTACTTTGGTCATGAATGCAGATTTTTCGGTGAAAATGAAAAAAATTAATTACTTAAGTATTAAGCAAATATTAAATATTTTATAAATTTAACATTGCTGTTGTAGCAAAATTGATTTGATTAACGTTTACAACATCAGAAATAAGATACTTAAACAAATATGAAAAACTTAAAATTACTCTTAGTAGCTTTTTTAGCGGTGGTTGCAGTTTCATCTTGTATGAAGGATGATAACAATTATGAGCAAATTGATTGGGAAAAAGAACAAGCAAGATTAGATTCAACTAAGGATGCACAACAAGATGAAATCAAAGCTTATGCAGAGGCGAACTTAAATCCTGAGAGAAGAAAATACAATGATTCATTGGGAATTTGGTTTGAGGTTCTTCCTACAACTGCAGAAGTAGACAGTACTTTTGAATATATTCAATCTGGTGCTACATTTATGCCTGTTACGGCAAGTGTAAAATATTCGGAGAAGTCATTGGATGGTAAATATAATAAAAACGTGACTACAGCAACAAGAGCTTCTATTCAAACAGGTTATGCTCCAGGTGCTTGGCTAGCTGCTTTCTACCCTAACAACATCAATGGACGTTACTACCCTGGTTTATTACCAAAAGGATTGTTGAAAAATGTTAAAATCAGATTAATTACTCCTTCTATCTATTACTATGATCTAAATGAGGTTGCGGATAAAGATGGAACAGGTACTCTTCCTCCAAATTCTCCATTAGATGTTGTCATCGATGTGGTTGAAATTGGTCGCTAAAAGACATTCAAGAAATTCAAAATTATCAAATAAAGGCAGCCTACATGCTGCCTTTTTTATGGAACACCTATACTCAAAATGAAAAATTTAAAATTACTTTTTATAGCATTTTTAGCTATTACAACAATCTCATCTTGTTCAAAAGATTCTGACAACGGACTTGGTGATTATGAAGAAAATTTAAAAAGAATTGATTCTATTTTAAAGGCACAAGCTCCTATTTTAAAAGAATATGCAGAGCAGAATTTTGGCGAAAATGCTAAAATCGACAGTACAACAGGCATTTGGTATGAAGTTTTGGAATCTACTGTTGACAGTACATACGAGTATATTAAAACGGGGAACTCTTGGGTGCCTGTAGTCGCTACCATAAATTATAAAGGTGAATTGATGAATGGAACTGAATTTGATTCACAAAATAATTATGAGATGGATATTAACGGATTAATTCCAGCATGGTTGCAGATATTTTATCCAGAAAACAATTCTCCAAATGCATTTTCGGGAATTCTTCCACACGGCCTTTTGATTGGAAATAAAATCAGATTTATTGCCCCATCACCTTATTGCTATGACAATAAACCGGATAAAAATGGAAAAATCCCTGTGAACTCTCCTTTAATCTTCAATATTGAAGTACTTAAATTGAAGAGTGCAAATTAGTACCAACAAAAAATCAGTAATATTTACTTTAAGGCAATCAATAGATTGCCTTTTTTTATTGGCTATAATTTATCCTAGTGTTTTAAAAACAAGAAATCTAATTCTTCATTTTTCTTGTTTAAGACTTTGATTTGGCATGGTTCTTCTGTATCAAAACTAAATTTTATTACTATTTTTACTGTAAACTCAGGCATATGAAGATTGCTTTATCACAGATCAACTACCATATTGGAAATTTCGAAAAGAATAACGAAAAGATTATTGAATCCATTCAAAAAGCTAAGTCCGCAGGTGCGGAATTGATCGTCTTTGCAGAACTTGCAATTGGCGGCTACCCTGCAAAGGATCTTCTTCGAAATTCTTCTTTTCTTCAACATTGCTATCAGAGCATTGAATTTATTGCCAAACATTGCAAGGATATCGCTTGTATTATCGGTGCTCCTGTTCCTAATAAAGATGGTGAAGGAAAATCGTTATACAACGCAGCAGTATTGATAGACAATGGTGAAGTTAAGCACATTACCAAAAAAAGCCTGCTTCCAGATTATGATGTTTTTGATGAGTATCGTTATTTTGAGCCTAACAAGGTAGTATCATGTATCAATTTTAAAGGTAAAACAATTGCTTTAACGATCTGTGAAGATCTTTGGGATGATGATGGTCCTAATTCTTATGTTGGAGACATTATGCTCGAACTTGCAAAGGAAAATCCTGACTTAGTTATCAACATTGCGGCTTCTCCATTTTCGTATACTCATTTTGAAAGCCGCAAGAACGTTCTTAAACGTAATGTAATCAAATCAAATGCGCCATTGATTTATGTCAATCAGGTTGGAGCACAAACCGATATTATTTTCGATGGTAGATCGCTTGCTCTAAATAGAAAAGCGGAGGTCATCATGGAATTAAACGCATTTGATGAAGACTTACAATATGTTGAGCTGAACAATAATGATTTGGAAGTTGAAGAGGTACATCAAGAATTGAAGACCTCAGAAATCTCATTAATTCATGATGCTCTAATTTTAGGTTTAAGAGATTATTTTCAGAAATCGGGCTTCAAGACAGCTGTGTTAGGTCTTTCGGGCGGTTTGGATTCTGCTCTGGTTGCGGCTTTGGCATGTGAAGCTTTGGGTGCAGAGAATGTGCTTTCTGTTCTGATGCCTTCAGTATATTCTTCGGATCATTCTTTAAAGGATGCGCTAGATCTAGTTAAGAATACGGGATGCCAGCATCGAATAATTCCTATCAAAGATATTGCAGCAGCTTTTGACAGCACCTTAGCAGAGACTTTTGAGGGCAGAGAAAATGATACTACGGAAGAAAACATTCAGGCGAGAACTCGAGGTACATTATTGATGGCTATTTCCAATAAATTCGGCAATATTTTACTGAACACTTCAAATAAAAGCGAGGCTGCTGTCGGTTACGGCACCTTGTATGGCGACATGGCCGGATCAATTAGTGTAATTGGTGATGTTTACAAGACTCAAGCATTTGAACTTGCACGTTATATCAATAGAGATCGAGAAATCATTCCTATCAACACTATTGTAAAACCACCATCCGCTGAATTAAGACCTGATCAAAAAGATTCAGATTCCTTGCCAGCCTATGATATTTTGGATGCTGTATTGTTCCAGTTGATTGAAATGGAAAAATCGAAGGATGATGTTATCCATTTGGGGTTTGATGAGGCATTGGTAAATAGGGTATATAAAATGCTCTGTAATGCAGAATTCAAAAGATTCCAAGCTCCTCCTATCCTGCGAGTTAGCCCTAAAGCATTCGGTCCAGGACGGTCCATGCCTTTGGTTGCAAAATATTCATTTTAGCATTAAACTTTTTGATTGAAAAATCGTCTAACAATATAAATTGAGATTTATGAAAAAGTTGTGGTCAGTTATGCTATTAGGAGCCATCATAGTGTTGGGTTCTTGTAGCTCTTATAAATATAATATGACGAGGGTCCAAAAGTTGGATTTCTCGCAATATAAAACTTATGGTTGGTTACCTCCGGTAGATTCACTTTCGAAAGATTATTTCACCAATGATATTGCTAAGGACAATATTCTGTCTACTGCAAATCATGAGTTGGAAGCCAGGGGCATGAATTACAGCAAGGACAATCCAGACTTGTTGTTCCGTTACATTACGATCGTGAACAACAAAAGCAGAATGGTCTACGGACATTTTGGTTGGGGCTGGGGTGGTCCATGGGGCTTTAGCCCGTGGTGGGGCTTCGGCGGATGGGGACGTTCTTATCCGGTTGGAAAAGAAAAAGTTCGTTATTCACATTTGATTATTGAAGCTAGAGACCGCAGGACAAACTCTGTAATCTGGCAAGCTAGAGGATCAGGTGAGATCCATAACCCTGAAAAAGCTATTAATAACCTTCCAAAAGTTGTAGAAGGAATATTTAAAGAATATCCTACGAAGTAGGGAAAAGGGCGAAGATTTTCGCCCTTTTTTATTTCTGCTTAGTTATATAACGGGCGCTTCGGCTACGCTCAGCGACCGCCATTCCTATAGTGCTCAGCGGCCGCATTCCAGCTTTATACTGATTGTCTTTGTTTCAGATAAAAAGGGACTTCAACATGGTCTTTGGATCGGTTTTTAATTAATTCTGCCGCCATTTTGCCCATCATTTCGAAGTCGGTTGAGATCGTAGTGATTCCGTTAAGGATAAACTTTTTGAGCGGGGTTTCATTATATGAGATAACGCCCACATCCTTTCCAATCTGAAGATTTTTCTTGATGATTTTGTCGAGAAGTTTGACCAAGTCATCTTCTGCGATATTGATATAACAAGTTCCGAGTTCGATCTTTTCTTTTTCAAGTTCACTGACCAATGAATGGTTAAAAGCATATTGTTGGGCAAATTTGTAAAATCCTTTAATGATTGCTTTTGGATAATCGCTGTTATCGGGAAAAATGAGGTTTAGGGTATGGTATTTACTTAATGAAGGTAATGCTTCCTCCAGAGCACCATAAATGTCTTTCTCGTAGTTTTCATAGACCGCAGCAAAGTCCCCTTGGATATCATCAACGTATTTGCCTAACAGTACCAACTTATCTCTCGGTATGAGCTTATTAATAATCTCCGGAGCTTGATCTCTCCCTTCCTTAAAATGCGGGAACAGAACGTAATAATCGTAGGTTTTGGTCAGTCCGCCTAATAATGTTCTTAGATAGGTTATATCAGAATTGTAGACGAAGAGATCTAATGCAGCATCATCTTCCAATTCCTTTGCGAATGAGTCGTATACTATTTTTTTGTGTGCGCTCAATTTATTTAAAAGGATTGCAATCTTTACTCTCTGCTTTACATCTGTTGTCGCGATATAGTAGCCCTTTCCTGGTATTGAAGCGATTACTTCTGCATTTTTCAGGAATTTGTAGGCCTTTTCTACGGTATCACGAGAGATATCCACATAGACGGAAAGCTCGTTGATGGAAGGTAGCATATCATCCTTCTCCAGCGTTCCGCTTTTAACTGCATCGATTATGGCACTGGCTAGCTGCTTATATTTAGGTGTGGCAGAAAAGTCACTAATCTGAATGGTTTTCAAGAAATCAGTTACCTTATTAGTCATAAGTTAGAAGTATTACTAAGATTGGTTCAATTGTATATGACCTAAGGTAAGTAAAATACTTGTTTTAATGGAAATGTTTTGGGTGAATAATCTGCATTTATTTCCATGAGATCTTTCATATATTCCCACCATTCCTTCATGATTGGATGTTCTCTCAATGTTAAATCATTATAATGCTCATTGAGTGTTTGAACAGCAAACAGATCCAATGTTTCAGGATCTAAGAAGATACTGTATTCAGAAATACCATTTTGTTTTAATAACTCGGCTAATTTCGGCCATATTTCTTGATGTCGGTGCAAATATTCTTCTTCATTGCCGGCCAACAATTTCATCTTAAATGCTACTTGTTTCATCTTACAGGAATTAAATTTTGGATTTAATCGTATAATTTCCAGACCCCAGCTCTACCAATACTTTTCCTTCCATTTTCTTAATTGATTTCACAATATTATTATTGTCGATAGGTTCACCGTTGATTTGAATGCTTGCTGTTTCTGTAACGGGAACAAAACAAAAAGCTTTTACATTTACCGGAATTTCTAATTGTTGAATCAATTCGCCGTTTGATTTTGTCCAACCACTTTTAATATTTCCTGCCATAGATCTAAATGACCCTGAGGCTTTATTTATTCCGTAGTTACCTATTTCTGGTTGAATATAAATTTCTTGGTAACCATTTGCCTTTGCTTTTATCCCCAACATATTTTCGAACATCCATTCATTCACTGATCCAAAAGCATAGTGTGAAAAAGAATTCATGGCTGCATTGTGAATAAATCCTTTGTCCTTAGTAAAACTGTCCCAGCGTTCCCATATTGAGGTCGCACCATTGACAACTTCGTATCCCAAGGATGGGTATTCTGTACTTTGCAACAATTGATAGGCTTTATCTGAAGATCCGGAGGAAGTTAATGCTGGTAAGAGTGGTTTGAATCCTAAAAATCCAGTTGTCAACTTATTATCATTCGCTTCTACCAACTCACGTAAGAATTTACCGGCTAATATCTGATCTTCTTCATTCAATATTCCGGAATACAAGGCATTAGCATAGGCTGTTTGGGTATGCCCGGCAAAACCATTTTGCCCTTCGACGTACCCTTCTCCATTTCCATAAAGTGCTGAATTAGTTTTGAGCCTTCCACTTTTTTCCATGTAGTGCTTTTTGAAGCCATTTTTAACGGTTAATGATTCCTTTTCATAATCATTTGCCAACTGTAGGTCACCGATGGCACGACACATTTCTGCCATTAGCTTATTGCAGTAAAAATAATATGTTGTAGCCAATAAATCAGGGCTGGTTTTTTCACCAACTGAAAGCCAATCCCCAAACCCGCCTTTAGGATTCACGTCTTCAAACGATTTTTCTTTTAAGACTCCACCTTTGGTCCTTGCTTTCAGGAAAGCCATAAACTTATTCATGAACGGCAGCGACTCACGAACGATTCGGTGGTCATTATAGGCTTTAAATATTTCATAGGTACAAATGATTCCAGCTTCAGACCATCCCGGAGAGAAAGCATCGGATGCACGTATTGCTGCAACCCCTTGCTCATTTACAGGCATCGGTGAATAAACGGGGTATGCACCGTTTGCCCATTGGGAGTCATGTAAATCTTGAAGCCATTTCTTGTGAAATGGCGCTACGTCAGCATTGAAAATCGCTGAACGCATATAAACCTGTGCATCACCAGTCCAGCCCAACCTTTCATCCCTCTGAGGACAATCAGTTGGAATATCAATATAGTTGGCACGTTGGGTCCAGATAATATTACTGTACAATTGATTAAGCATTGCATTATCAGACTCAAAATGACCAACCTGGTCTAGATCCGAACTCAATGCCAATCCTGTCAAGAAGTCTAATTTAGGTTCCTCATTCAAGCCTGAGATTTCTACAAATTGAAATCCATGAAATGTAAAGCTTGGGCTCCATTCTTCAACCTTATCCCCTTTAAAGAAATATGTGTCCGTAGCTCGGGCTTTTCTTAGATTGTCAACCATCAATGATCCATCAGGGAAAAGCATCTCTCCATAACGAAATACTAAAGAATCACCCGGCTTGCCTTTCAACTTTAAATGAATATTTCCAGCGAAGTTTTGACCAAAATCAACAATATATTTGCCTTCGGCAATTTTCTTGATAGATTTAGCTTTTAATTCTTCGACAACGCGAACAGGATTACTTGGATAAAGCTGAAGCAATTGTCCGGGTTTATCTTCAAATGCTTGGATATTTTTCCATTTGGAATCATCAAAACCAACCTTGTCCCAACCGATAGGTTCTAGTCTTGCATCATGTTTTTCTCCTTCAAGGAAATCTGATTCCAGAATTGCTCCAGTGCTGGTTTTCCAAGATCCATCCGTGATAATCTGTTCTTTCGAACCATCTTCATATTGAACTTCAACCTGAGCTTTCAACAAAGGAAACTTTCCATAAAACTGCTTTACTTGTGGAGACCCAACTAAAAGTGCATAACCTAAATATCCTGCATACCAGCCATTCGATAAAATAGCTCCAAATACATTTTCCCCTGCTTTGAGCTTATCGCTTACATCGTAGACGTTGTAATACACTCTTTTGTTATAATCTGTCCAGCCAGAAGCGAAGAAATCTTTTCCAATTTTCTCACCATTGATATAAAAGTTATGTAAGCCTAGAGAACTGATATAAAGGCGAGCAGATTTTATCTTTTTGCTAAGGTTAGTCTGTTTTCGAAGATATGGAGAAGGAGGCAAATGATATTCACCCTTTTCTGCCAAATGATTAAGATCTATTCCTATCCACTTTGCTTGCCAATCATTTTCATCTGGTTTTGCTAACTCCCAAGATTGAATTTTTGACCATTTACCCTCTTTATCTTTCTCATCCCAGGCTTTGACTTTCCAATACACACGTTGACCTGATGCTATTGATTTGCCTGAATATTCAATTTGATTTGTATTGTTTCCATTTACTTTTTTGCTATCCCATAAATCAGCTTTATTTTTTTCCAATAAACCCTCAGATGAAGCCACCATAATTTGGTATGCTGACTGGGATTTATTGAACCCCTTCCCTTCAAGTTCCCAACTTAAGCGTGGTTTTGCTTCTTCAACAAAAGGGTTTACCTTATACTCAGTTCTTAAATATGTTGGATTAATTTGTCCAAAAGCTATGTTAAGCAAGGAAAAGAAAACCAAACAGCAGAAAAATGTGATTTTATAAAAAGTATGTAGGTTCATGGTTATTATCTAATTATTTTAATTTCTTTTGGGGCTTCGATTTCGGAAACCACTTTGCCATTAGCATCCTTTGTATGTTTGACTTTTATGAGGCCATATTTTGTTGGGAAAGTTCCTTCTGCAAATGTCAGGTTTCCTAGATTTGGTTTTACTGAGTAAGCTTTGCCACCTGGTTCAGCGACTTTAATTCCCAAAACATGTTCCGAGAGCCAAGAAGTAGGACCTGATGCCCAACCGTGCGCAAAACTATGGCGATGTCCCACATAACAATATGCTCCAAAATCACCATGAATGTCTACTTTTCCTTCTGGCACCAGTTCATCGATCCGACTAGCATTCGGAAGCCATTCAATATTGAAATCTTCCCAAAAAGTGGTTGCTCCTAAATCAAGCATTGCTCCCCAATATTCGGAAATAATATCCATTGCTTCCTTATATTTTCCAGCTTTTGCCATGGCTTCCAACATATAATACCCATAGAAGGTTGAGAATTTCTTTGCACCACCAACTTTTAGGACATCATTATATGCTTTTTGTTCATCCATTAAGCCAACTAAAGACATTAGTGCGGCGGCCTGCTTTGAATTGTTGTGTTTAGGTTTTATTTTTCTCAT
Source organism: Sphingobacterium sp. 1.A.5 (assembly GCF_002734235.1). Lineage (NCBI taxonomy): Bacteria > Pseudomonadati > Bacteroidota > Sphingobacteriia > Sphingobacteriales > Sphingobacteriaceae > Sphingobacterium > Sphingobacterium sp. 1.A.5. The sequence continues at coordinate 216,285 of NZ_PEBA01000045.1, read as the reverse complement.
TTTCACCAAAGCATCATCACATAGCTTTTTTGTTTCTGGATCATTTAAGAATGTGCTTATTTGAGACGCTTTTTCAAGACCTAAAATTGTCATGGCTTGTAAACCGGCATGAATTGCCAAGCTATCTTCACTAGATGGCCAATCCAAGAAACGAGTACCATCCATTTCTTCTTTTCCATCTTTAACCTTACCTAAAATCTGTTTAACTAACCCTTGAAGATATGGCTGTTGCTCCTTTAAATAAGCTAGATCTCCATGTGCCATATACCAATCGTAATGTAATACGATCCACCACATGGAATATGTACTGATTCCACACATCCATGAGCCGAGCGGTGTTGATTCTCTGGCCAAGTCCAAACTTCTAGGCACTACGTCATTAAATCCAAATACGGTATTTACAGTTGCAACTTCAGGATGTAAGTCCCCTACCCACACTAAACGATCGCGCTTAATGGCATCCCAAAGATAATCTTGCATGTTAAGGTGAACAGTATAAGCTCCAACATCCCAAATTTTGTTGAGTCTATCATCTGAACTTTTGAAGGATCCCAGGTAAGGTATGTCTCTATAGGTTGCTATTGCTCTGACTTCTCTAAGGTGTAGTTCAGCATCTGGATCCAAGAAATCAATTCTAGCAAATCGGAACCCAGATTCTCCGGTTTGATTTTTCCCTAACCAAGGCAATTGGAGGTTCATGTCCCGCATGGCATGATCATTGGTCGCTCCTTTTGCTCCTATTTCTGACATTGCTTCCGACACAGATTCTCCAAGACGGATTCTGACATTTTTCGGAGCATTTCCACCTCCCCACATACCCGTTACAATTTCCAATGATCCGTTCATTTCCTTTCCAAAATCCAAAAGAACAGAACTTTTTGCTGAACCTGTATTTTTTAAGATGGTAATATTATCATTAGTCAAGTTCGCTTGTCCATTTCCTTCCACTTTTAAGCTTTCTGACCCTTTGATATCCCCTTCTTGCCAAATTATACGAGTTGGATAGATGTATTCCCTTGTCAAGGGGCTAATATGTTTCGATCCATCGCTTAATTTATGCTGTGCCTGTGCAACAAAATGAGACAATATAATACTAACCAGTATTAGAATAGGTTTATGCTTCATGATTGAATAGGTTATAATTCTGAAAATGTTTTTAAAGATATAAAAGCAATTTAAAAGTACTATCCTGTTCTTTCATGCGACAAACTTTAATTATTTACTCTTATTGATTAATTGAGGAAACCAAGTTTGAAAATAAGTCAAAGGTTTCATATTCCCTGCGGATGCATAATCACTGAGTTGAATTTCTACAGGTGCCGAACCAGTTTCTGAATAAGATTCTGGGATAAACTTCGCTTTAAACGACATCCAACTATTTGGATTTTCTGTTTCGACTAACTCAATTCTATTATTTTTGTTTATTACAGGAGTTAGCACCGCTGAAACAGGAATATTTTCAGCAAACATAGCATCTCTGGACAATACTATTGGGCCGCGCATGATGGCCAAAGATTGAACCTGATCACCAGTTTTGAGAATTCTTGGATTTAAGTCTAATTCCAGATTAATAACATCAGAACCTTTCCATTTTTTATTGATTTGATAATAGGTATTAGGTTCTATGTTATCTTCGACGTTTACATGATTGAATGCTATTTTGCTTTCCTCACTCCAACTTGGTATTCTAATTTCAATCGGAACATCAATAGGTTTATTGGATTTTAGACCAATGCTAACAGTCGACGATTTGGGATAATCAGTTTGAATAATCAGTTGTGCCTTTTGCTTTCCTATTTGGATATCATATGCTCCCGGGATAAAATAATTTACTTGAACAGCATTGTTTTCTTGCGTTACAGCATAAAATGGCATCAGAAACAGTGCTCTTGGCCCGCTGGCTTCACAACAGTTCAGGCCCATTCCACATTGCTCCGATCCAGGTAACCTTTGTCCATTTAGTGGCGTATATTTTGCCCATTGTGCTCCATCTTTACTTAAAGATCCCAATAAAGCATTATAATAAGCATATTCAGCTTCTTCAGCATACTTATTCTCTCCAGTCAACCTGAACAATTGTAGGCATAATTTTATCCATGTTACAGTGACACATACTTCCTGATAATGGTGCACAGGATCAGCTTGCAATGCTTTCCCGCCGAACCACATTTCCGTTGAAGCACCAGATCCAGCAATATTTATTTCAGTAGCCTTTATATTGTCCCAAGTATTTATAACGGCTTCTTTATACGTTGGATTACCAGTAATTCTATATAGCTCTAATAATCCTTCATAACAAGACATCATTTCGTATGCTTTTTGACCTTGTTCCCAACTGTACCAAGAACTCGGTTTTTCAAATCTTTCTGCTACATTCACTTTACTTTTTTCAATTAATTGGGGACCATCAGGACGGCTCCATTGCTTGACAATAGTTTCAGCAAATTCAAGGTATTTTTTGTCATTGGTAACTACATAGAGCTTACAGATGGGCTCAAGAACGGAGGATGCTGCCATTCCTCTATAATTACCTTTAGTAACCAAAATACCATCAGCTTTTTGGAGATCATCCATAAGGTTCTGCGCTAATTTCTCGGCTGCCTGTAATACCTTGTTATCTGGTTTAATTTCATAAAAAGACAATAATCCAAGTAGGCAATATTTCCTTCCCCACACATCCCACTGTTGGAGACGTTTATCTGCTGCATAATTACCAATATAACCATCCGCTGTTTGTTGTTCCATCAACCCATATACTGCTTTTTCAAGAGTTTTAAAAAGTTCATCTGAAGGTTTGTACTTATAAGCAAGTACCGCAGAGGTAAACCATTTTCCCCAAAACTCGGATTGCCACATATGAGTTTCCGTTCTTTTATTCGGGTCGAATGCATTTATTAATCGATCCACATCTTGAGCGAGAATTCTATTTTGAACGGAAGATTCCAACCTTTCATCAATATATCCCTCAAGATCAATATGATTGACGGGTGTCCTTTGGTCGTGGATAGACTGAGAAATCGAACAGGTATAAATACCTATAGAAAGGATAGTTAGTAAGAAGCCTTTTTTCATTAGGTGTATATTAGGTTTCTGATAAAATTAGGAAAGAAATAAGTAAAAAGGCGAATTTTTGAGGTTCAATTTTAGCAGGATAGTGCAGGTAGGTTTCCAGGTATTTTACAGGACGGTGCAGGATGCTTAACCTAAAGGCTATAACTATATTTGGTTCATTAGCCTATAACATAGGCGCCCAAATAAATAACTAATTTCGGTAACTGTTCAACCTTAGTTACCCATAAACCAAAAGAAAACGAAAACATGTATTATTTAGAAGATAGCTGATTTGTTATTTACAAGTAACGATGAAAAGTACCTCATAAAAAAACCGACAGTGTTCCCGCACCATCGGTTGATCATTAAAGGTCTTTAAACTAACCAAGAGGGTCGAAACTCTTTATTGTTTAACCATTTAACTTTGCAAAGGTATGCAATATGACCAATTAAACAAAACCAATTCACCATGCTTGATTGCGCCTAAAGCGACATTTAGGAAGGTTTTGGGGTTCACTTTCGGAAAAGAACCCAAGAAAAGATTCCTGCAACTGGCATTAATTTTTCCTGCGTTGATACTATCGCAGGCAGGCTATTCCGAAGCCAACACATATTCTAATATGGATAGAGAAGCGTTTAACATTTCCATGGACAATTCTATGGGCAACTTGAAAACTACTTCACTGGGGCAAGAAAAAGTCAAAGTCACCGGTACAGTTAGTGATGCCCAAGGAGTGCCTCTTGCAGGTGTTTCGGTACGCGTAAAAGGCACAAATTCTGCCACGTCTACCGATCTGAATGGAAAGTATGAAATCGAGTTGAACAAAGGCCAGACGTTGACCTTTGACAATCTTGGTTTTGCTTCTCAAGAAATTGTTGTCAATGCTGCTGGAACGCAAAATGTAACATTGGATAGCAGCAGTGAAGATATCTCAGAAGTTGTAGTTGTGGGATACGGTAGCCAACAGAAAAAAGATGTTACCGGTTCGATTGCTGCCGTTTCTATGAAAAATGTAAAAGGACAAGCTGTAGCCAGTGCTGACCAAGCATTATCTGGTCAGATTGCCGGTGTACAAGTAAGCACATCAAATGGTACACCAGGAGGAGGTCCTAAAATTCAAATCCGTGGTATGAGTGCAATTGGTGCTGGAAGTCAACCATTATATGTTATTGATGGTTTCCCAGTTCCAACATCTTCTAGTGAGAGAGGGAATCCATTGGCAACTCTTAATCCGAATGACATTGAGTCCATGACTGTATTGAAAGATGCATCCGCAACTGCGATATATGGTTCACGGGGTTCCAACGGTGTTATCTTGATCAATACCAAGCGTGGAGCTGATGGTCCGATGAAAATCGATGTGGCAGTAAGTTCTGGTTTGCAACAAGTACCTCAGAAAGGAAGACCGAACTTGATGAACGCAGCAGAGTTTGCGCAATTCCGCAAAGAAGCTATCGAAGATAAAATCAGGTTTGAAGAAGGCAGAGAACCAACTATCGACGATATCCCTGAAGACTACCGCAACCCTGCTGCTTTAGGTGAAGGTGTTGATTGGTATGATGAAGTTACTCGTGTAGCTCCATTGACTGATGTCAACGTAAGTTTCAGTGGTGGAAATGAAAATGTACGTTCTTTTGTATCTGCTGGTTATCTAAACCAAGAAGGTGTCATGTTGAACACAGGGTTCGACCGTTTCTCCATTCGCGCAAATGTGGAAGGAAATCTTGCCAAGAAATTAAAATTAGGCATGAACATATCTCCTACCCTAACCTATCTTGAAGGGGGTATTAACGGTCAAGGACGTGATGAGTTCTTTGAAATCACGACTCCAGTTGCAAAAGTTTATGATGATGCTGGCAATTTAATTCCATATATCCAATCATCGGGAACATTTGGTAACCCAAACCCAGTTTTATATATGAACGAAAGAACGGATAAGAGTTCAAAGTTAAAGTTATTGATGAGCACATTTGCTGAATATAGCTTTTTGGACAATTTGAAGTTCAAGACTACCTTCAACGTAGATTACCAAGATGAAAGTGGTGAATATTTTAGACCATCAACTATCCCTAATCAAAATGCACCAGGATTATCAATTCCTAGCGGTAGTTATTGGAGAGGCCAATATTTGAACTGGGCAAATGAGAATACCTTAAATTATGATTATTCAACTGAGAGCGGTCATACCATATCAGCCTTGGCGGGTTATTCCATCCAGATGCAAAAAAATAAGAGTGCAGGCTTCAATGGTTCGCAATTTCCAGATGATGACATTAAAACTCTAAATGGTGCTGCAAGGATTACTGGTGGTACAGGTATAGAGGATTGGGGTTTGATTTCTTATTTGGCAAGGATTAACTATTCCTATTTAGACCGTTATATTTTGACAGCATCTTACCGTGCAGATGGATCATCCCGTTTCGGTAAAGACAACCGTTGGGGTTCTTTCCCTTCTGTCGCTGTAGGTTGGCGTTTGTCTGAGGAAGCATTCTTGAAAGATAAAGAATGGATTAATGAATTAAAGTTAAGGGCTTCTTATGGACGTAGTGGTAACTTCAACATTGCAAACTACGCATCGTTAAGTAGTATCGGTACTGCGAATTATGTATTGAATGGAACATTGGCACCAGGACGTACAATGAACAGTCTGGGCAATAGTTTCTTGGGATGGGAAAGAATGAAAGAGTTGAACATCGGTTTAGACTTTACCACGTGGAACAACCGCTTGACTTTTACCGCTAACTACTATAAACGCAACACATTAGACTTATTATTGAACACACCTATTCCACAATCTTCTGGATTTGGTTCAGTAACTGAAAATAGAGGTGATGTAGAAAATAAAGGTTTTGAGTTCTCAATAAGTTCAGCCAACATTGCTCGTGAAAACTTCACTTGGAATACTGATTTCAACATTTCATTCAACAGAAATAAAGTTATTGACTTGGGAAGAAGTAAAGATCCGATCTATTCAGGGGCAAGTTCTGAAGGTAACTTCACGAATATCACGAGAATTGGCGAGCCTGTTGGGATGATCATCGGTTATGTGGTTGAAGGGATTTACCAAAATGAAGCTGATTTAGAAAAGTATCCTGCATTCCCTGGGGCAATTCCTGGAAACTTAAGAATGCGTGATGTGAACGGCGATGGACAAATCACTCCTAATGATGACTTTGATGTTATTGGAAATCCTTATCCTGACTTTACTTTAGGCATGACGAACACCTTGACTTTTAAGGGTTTTGATGCACGCGTAAATATGGTTGCATCGATGGGCCAAGAGATGTTGCACGCAACTCGCTTTTATACCGACAATATTGACGGTGTATTTAATGTGAGGAAAGAGGTAGCAGATCGTTGGCGTTCAGAATCCAATCCTGGAAGTGGTTTGGTTCCAACGACTAATGGTACTGGTAGAGGCCGTGTAATGTATCGTGATACGCATTCATTATTTGTGGAAAAAACAGACTATTTATGGATCAAGAATATAACAGTAGGTTATACGCTTCCAAAAAGTATTGCAGGTGTAGTTAATAATCTTAGAATCTATGCCAACTTACAAAATCCGTTTGTATTCACAGGCTATGAAGGAAATCCAGAAGGAACGAATATCAACAGAGGAGATACTAGTCCGCTAGTTCCAGGTATTGACTACTCAGCATACCCAGTTCCAAGGATTTATACATTAGGGTTGAATTTCAATTTTTAAGGCAAGAGTTATGAAATTAAGATATATTCTATTAGGTCTAGGTTTATTGAGCATGAGCTCCTGCAACAAGTTATTGGATGTAGAACCTTATACCTTTTCAAGTGGTGATAATTATTACGAAAATGAAGGTCAGGTCCTTCGAGCTGTAAACGGTGTTTACAGTAGATTGCAAGGATTATATACGAGTGATTTTTGGGCAATGACGGAAATGAGGGCTGATAACACAAATTATCAGTACGATGAAACAGACCGTGGTGCACAACAACGTGAGGAGATTGATGAATTTCTCATTACTTCTTCTAACAATTATGTTAACAATGCTTGGGTTGCTCTGTTTGGTATCGTTCAGCAGGCCAATGTCATCATTAGCAGAATTGACAATGTTCCCTTTGCTGATGAAAAAGTGAAACAACAGTATCTTGGTGAGGCAAAATTCATCCGTGGCTTTGCCTATTTCCACCTTGTTCGGTTGTTTGGCGAGGTTCCATTGCATACAAAAGAAGTAGCGAATCCTCAGGATGCTTTTACAGATGGCAAAAAAGGTACTGTTGATGAAATTTATACTGTTATTATTCAGGATTTCAAGGATGCCATTGCCAGCTTACCTCCAGGTTATGATGATAATAACAAAGGAAGGGCTACAAAAGGGGCGGCACATGCGGTATTGGGAGATGTATACTTGACACGGAAACAATATGCAGACGCTGTGACAAATTTCACAGAAGTTACTAAATTAGGGTATTCATTAATGCCAGACTACGCTTCTTGTTTTAGTCCAAATTCTAAAAACAATGCGGAATCGGTTTTTGAAATACAATACGACCAATCCGTAGAGGGTGAGAACAGTAATTTTATCTACATGTTTGGCCCTCGGAATGCGAAGATGAAGTTGATAGGTTTTTCAGGAAACTTAGGCGGTAGTAATATTCCAACTCCGAGTATTTACAATGCTTACGAGGCGGGAGATAATAGACGTGATAAATCTATCCAGATGTTTTCTGATCCTTCGAACGCAAATTTCCAGGAATCTAAAGCATTTAACGGGAATATGCCATTTATCAAGAAATATTACCATCCACCATATATTGAGGATGGTCGTTCAGATGAAAACTGGCCGGTATACCGTTATGCCCACGTCTTATTGATGTTAGCGGAGGCACAAAATGAAGTTGGATCAGGAGATCCATATGCACACTTAAACCTAGTCAGAAAACGTGCAGGCTTACCAGCATTGTCTGGTTTATCAAAAGATGCTTTACGTGATGCTATTGCAAAAGAGCAACGCGTGGAAGTGGCTTTTGAAAGTCATAGATGGTATCAGTTATTGCGTACTGGTAAGGCCATCGAAGTGATGACTGCTCACGGAGCTGAAGAAAAGAAAAGATTGTCGAGATTAAGCAGTGCTTCATATAATATCCAACCGTTCAAATTATTGTTCCCGATTCCTCAAAGAGAAATCCAGATCAATGGCATTGAACAAAATGAAGGTTGGTAGGAATATAAGCTGTTATAAATTATTCAACATAATAACCAAATGATAAAAACGAAAAGAGCACAATTGTATTTGTTTGGTATGTTCCTGCTGATATTTGCGGGATCATGTAAACAAGAAAAGGAAACAGAAGTGGTAAAGGAGCCAAATCCAAAGACTGATAAGATTGTCTTACCGGATGGATTTGAGATTGAACACATATATAGCCCTTCTGATGACGAAAAAGGGTCTTGGGTTTCTATGACTTTTGATGACAAAGGTCGTATGATTACCTCAGATCAATTTGGCGGATTATTCCGCGTGGAATTACCTCCGATTGGTTCTGACACCACTGTTAAGCCTAAGATTGAGCCTTTAGATTTTCCTATCGAGGGTCAGGATCCAGCAGACACTTCCAAAACCAAGGTAGGAATGGGTTTTGCACAAGGATTGTTATGGGCAAATAACAGCTTATATGTGATGATCAACCATCGTCCAAACGAGAATTTATCAAAAGGTTCTGGTCTATATAGAATCCAAGACACCAACAACGACGATAAATTGGACAAGATAACTCAAATCTTGGCCTTGGAGGGTGAAGGTGAGCATGGTCCACACAGTATTATTCAAGGTCCTGATTCAGCAATTTATGTCATTGCGGGGAATTTCACGAAAGTCCCTAAAATGAACAGTTATAGATTGAAGCCTAACGACAGTTTGGACAATTTGCTTCCTATGATTTATGATACGCATGGTCATGATTCAGATTCTCATAACGCGGGTGGATGGATTGCAAAAACAGATGCTGAAGGTAAGAATTGGGAATTGATTGCTTCAGGAATGCGTAATGGGTTTGACTTGGCATTCAATAATGATGGCGAGTTATTTACTTACGATTCCGATATGGAATGGGATTTTGGGATGCCGTGGTACCGTCCAACACGTATTCTACACGTTACAAGCGGAGCAGAATATGGATGGAGAAAAGGTGATGCAAAATGGGATGAGAGATTTTTAGATAACTTACCAGCAGCTTTAAACATCGGCCAAGGCTCTCCTACTAACTTTATTAACCCAAATAAAGCCAAATTCCCAGATAAATATAGAAACAGTTTATTTGCTTTTGACTGGAGTTTTGGTATTATCTACGCGATTCATTTGACTCCTGATGGCGCATCTTATAAGGCAAATGCTGAAGAATTCATTTCGGGTTCTCCACTTCCACTGACAGATGGTACTATTGGGCCAGATGGTTCTCTTTATTTCTTGACTGGAGGTCGTAGGTTAGAATCTGATCTTTATCGTGTTTATCACAAAGATCGAGATAAAATCAATCCTGAAACTCCAAAACCAAATGTAAACGCAGAGGTCAAATTACGTCGTGAAATTGAACAGTACCATAAACCTTCTCCGGCAGGTACAGCAGAAAAAATCTGGGAATACTTAGGCCATGAAGATCGTCATATTCGTTATGCAGCTCGTGTAGCACTTGAACATCAACCATTTGATTCTTGGAAAAACTTAGTTTTTGGAGAAAGAAATGTGGTTCGTTTGACAGAAGCTATGGTTGCAGTTGCTCATGTAGCTGATCCATCCATCAAACAACAAGTTTTAAATAAGTTAGCTACAATTCCTGTGGAGAAAATCACTCCAAAAATGTTAGAGAACTTATTAAGGGTTTATGAAATCGTGATTTCAAGAATGGGCAAGATCGAAGGAGCTCAAGCAGCAGCTTTGGCACAAAGACTTGAGCCATTATATCCTGCAAAATCTAATTATACAAATAGAGAATTAGCAAAAGTATTACTAGCACTAAACAGTGAGCCTGCAATTAAGAAAACATTGGAATTATTGGCGACAGCTAAGGATGACACCATTCAAACTACCTACATGAGTTCTTCGGACATGATTTTGAGGAACCCTCAATACGGTTTGGATATTGCCGACATGTTGGCAAACATCCCTCCTGCTCAGCAAATATTCTATGCTACTGCGCTGAGCAATACTAGCAGTGGCTGGACCCCGGAAACACGTGAAGACTATTTCAATTGGTTTTATAAAGCTTTTGGCTATAAAGGTGGTAACAGTTATATCGGTTTCATCGATAACGCACGTAAAATGGCTTTGTCACATGTTCCTAAAGATCAATTTGCGATGTACAGCAAGATGTCTGGTGACTCCTTGTTAAATGAAAAAGGAACAAGGCTTGCAGAAAACGTCGAAGGACCAAAAGGTCCGGGCAGAGCTTGGGAAGTAGATTCTGCACTAAAAGTCGTAGATGAGAACACTGGTGTTCGTGATTTTAAACGCGGCAGGGAATTATTCTTGGCGATGAAATGTGGATCATGTCATACCATTAAGGGTGAAGGAGGATCAGTTGGTCCGGACCTTACGCAGTTAGGCACACGTTTCTCAAAACGTGACATGTTGGAAGCAATCATAGAGCCTAGCAAGGTAATTTCTGACCAATATGAGTCAAAAGTATTCAACATGAAAGACGGTACTTCGGTTTTAGGACGTTTAATGAGTGAGGACGAAAAGAATTATGTGATATCACAAAATCCTTATGCACCACATGTCACAAAAACTCTTGCGAAGAGTGATGTGAAATCAATGAATCGTTCTGAAGTATCGATCATGCCTCCAGGAACGCTGAATGTGATGAGTCCGGATGAAGTAAAAGATATTATTGCCTATTTGATGTCAGGCGGTAATGAGAACAATGAGATTTATAAGAAAAAATAATTAAAAATTGGAAAACTCAAATCAAGACTGGTTGAATAAAGTCTCCCATATTGCTCAAGTTGGAGGCATTGAAACTTCCATTTTAGATAATGGCAGAGGGAAAGGAACACGTATTGCATGGTTCAATACAGGAGCAGGATTACGTTTTAAAGTTGTTATCGACAGGGGATTGGATATTGCGGATGCTTCTTTCAACCAGTTTAATTTGAGTTGGCTGAGCCGACTGGGAGTTACGGCTCCACAGCCATTCTCTGATAAGGGAGTAGATTGGCTCCGAACTTTTGGAGGCGGTTTATTGACTACTTGCGGAGTGACACATGTTGGTGGACCTGAGGAAGATGAATATGGAATGAGAGGGCTGCATGACCAATACAGCAATAGTCCTGCAGAACTTATCGCGGTGAAGCAACCAGACCCCTCAAATGGGGACCTGGAGATGTCCATTACAGCAAAAATATTTCAGGGCCATCCCTTAGGAGATAACATCGAAGTTAAGCGCACCATAAGATGTACCCTTGGTCAACCAACTATTTATTTGGATGACGAAGTTCAAAATGTTGGTAATATCAATTCTTCCCATATGATTTTATACCATTTCAACTTTGGATGGCCTTTTATTGATTCGGGAGCCAAGCTATTATGGAAAGGGTCTTGGACGTCTCGTGAAACAGGGGAAGACAACAAAATATTCAAGGAAGGTCAAGACTTCCGTACTTGCCAAGAGCCACGTGTAGATCACAGCGGTTCTGGTGAAGAAGCAGCCCTAATAGATGTAGAAGCAACATCAGATGGAAAAGCTGAATGTGGAATCTACAATGAAAAATTAGGATTTGCTCTGAAATTAAGTTTTAACAAAAACCAATTGCCATGGTTAACGAATTGGCAACATTGGGGAAAAGGCGAATATGTGACGGGCCTCGAACCTGGCACAAATCCCCCTCTTGGACAGAAACTTATGCGTGAGCGTGGGGAATTAATCCAATTGAAACCCGGAGAGAAGCGAAAATATAATTTAGAAATCAGTATATTGAATACTTCTACCTCCATCAACGAATTTGTAAACAAGTATATAAACCTATAAAAATAAATAGAATGAGCATCATTGAAAAAGCATTCGAACAAGGAAAAGGAATATTGAGACTAGCCCCAAACTGGGTTCCTAGATCTTTTTGTGTACCAGGAAGACGGATTAAGCTACACCCCGATGATTATTATGTCTTAGGTGGTGAAAGAGGTGGTATAGATGAAAGATGGTTTTCATCCACTACACCAGCTAAAAATGGTCCGCTTACTGGAGAATTCGAAGGTTTGAGTTTTGTTGTATATGAAGAAAACGGAAAAACAGAGCAGGTATTGTTGGCGGATTGTGTCAACGAATTAAAAGGAAAACTGATTGGAAATAGGTTATGGGACGAATACCAAAGTTGGCCTATGTATTCAAAATTCTTTGATAATATGGGTCCTCTTCCGCATCATATCCATCACAATGATGAAAAAGCGGCTTTAATTGAGCAACAAGGAAAACCTGAAGCTTATTATTTCCCGCCGCAGCTCAACAACCATGGTGGTGATTTCCCTTATACATTTATGGGAATTGCTCCTGGAACTTCTAAAGAAACTATCAAAGAATGTTTAGAAAATTTCGCAAAAGGAGATAATAAAATAACCAACTACTCTCAGGCTTACCGTTTAGAACCAGGGACAGGTTGGGACGTTCCTCCTGGTCTATTGCACGCACCAGGTAGTCTTTGTACCTACGAACCTCAAAAAGCATCAGATGTATTCGCGATGTACCAATCATTGGTCAATGAAGCAATTATACCTGAAGAGTTGTTGTGGAAAGGAGTTCCTGAAAATATGAAAGGTGATTACGATGCCTTGATGGATATCATTGACTGGGATCTGAATGTTGACCCTGACATGATGAAGAATAGGTTTATGGCTCCCCTACCTGTGAAAGATGAGAAAGAAATGGAAAATGCTGGTTATTCAGAGAAATGGGTATGCTATAAATCCACGGCATTCAGTGCTAAGGAATTAACAGTATTCCCGGGGCAAACTGTAACGATCACCGATGCTGCGGCATACGGCTTGATCATGATGCAAGGTTATGGCAAAATGAATGACTGGACAATTGAAACACCAGCTTTAATCCGCTATGGTCAATTGACCAATGATGAATTCTTCGTATCGGAGGAAGCAGCAAAAAGAGGGGTTACTATTCAGAATCTTTCGCAAACAGACCCTATTGTTATGCTAAAACACTTTGGTCCTGACAACCCAGATTTAGATGTAAAAGGTTAATAATTGATAAATAGAATTAGTTATGAGCAAGAACAATTTCCCAAAATTACATAATGCTACATGGCCAGGCATTGTTGGAAAAGGAGACCATGAGCCTATCATTTCATTGGATGAGCTTTTGGAAAAAACGGCCAATGCAGAAGTAAATGGAGTAAAATTCGATGGTGTTGATTTAGGATTATTTGATCCGCACGTAAAACTTGACCCTTCGGATGATTATATAAAAAGTGTAGTCGATAAGATAGGTGGACAGTATGGTCTTTCGATCGGGACTTTAGTAGCTCCTATTTGGCCACCTGATGGTGGATCAGCAATGGGTTCGCAGGAAGATCGTGACCGTTTTGTGGAAGTCGTGAGAAAAGCTTCAGAATTTGGTTATAAATTAAGAAAAGAAGGAATTCGCACGAACAATGTTATTCGCATAGATTCAGCTACTAGCGTTGAAGAATGGGCAAAGAATCCTACTGAAGGGACTAAATTAATAGCTGATACTTTCCGTCGTGCTTGTGATGCTGCGGCAGAATATGGAGAACGCTTAGCGGCTGAGGGTGAAATCTGCTGGGGAGGAATGCAAAGTTGGAAATCCATGTTGGATACATTAGAAATGGTGGATCGTGACAACATCGGATTCCAAGCGGACATGTCGCACACTTTCCTTTATTTACTGGGATATAATGCGCCAGAAGACCGCATCTTGAAAGAAGATTTCCAATGGGAGGACCGCGAAGAACTGGAAAGAGGCTTGAAATTCTTGACTTCTAAGTTGCGTCCATGGACAATTGATTTCCACGTTGCTCAGAATGATGGAACAGTATTCGGATCGGGTTCACATGATAAGACCGGCAGACATTGCCTTCCGACAGACCCGAACGGGAGATTGGATATCGCAAAGGATGCAGGATATTGGTTGAGAGATGAAAATGGCAACCTGACGAAAGCATTCAATCATATCTGTTGGGATGGATGTATGTTCCCTAATGAAGTAATGCACAAACAAGAAACATGGAATTCAATCTTGAAAACGATGATCGATGTGCGGGATTTGAATGGTTGGTCAGAATAAATCAAAAATCATGAGTAAAAAAGAATTAAGAATAGGATTAATCGGATGTGGCTTCATGGGAAGAACCCACTCGAATGGATATAAACGTGTAAGTAACTTTTTTCCAGATCTGGAATATACGCCAGTTTTGAAAGCTGTGTGTGCTCGTAGTGAAGACAAGGTCAAGGCTTTTGCTGAACAATGGGGATATGAATCATATGAAACCGATTGGAAAAAACTGATAGCAAGAGATGATATTGATGCGGTAGACATATGTACTCCAAATAATATGCATATGGAAATTGCCGTTGCTGCAGCTGCTGCTGGCAAAATGGTATTATGTGAAAAACCACTTTCTAGAACACTTGAAGAAGGGGAGAAAATGGTTGATGCAGTAGAATCCAATAAGGTGAAAAACACAATTTGGTACAATTACCGTCGATTACCGGCGGTTACCTTGGCCAAACAGATTGTAGATAGTGGCGCATTGGGTAAGATATTTCATTACCGCACTAATTTCCTACAGGATTGGACGATCAATGAGAATCTTCCACAAGGAGGCGCTGCATTCTGGAGGATGGATGCTGATGCTGCAGGATCTGGCGTAACAGGAGATCTTTTAGCTCACTGTATTGATCTTGCTATGTGGCTTAATGGAGGTATTAAAGATGTTTCATCCGTTACAGAAATCTTTGTTAAACAACGTGTTCATGATGAAACTGGAAAGATGGAAGATGTTAAAATTGATGATGCTTGTTTATTCCATTGTCATTTCGACAATGGTTCATTAGGTCTATTCGAGTCAACACGTTATGCACGTGGTCACAAAGCCCTTTTCACATTTGAAATCAATGGAGAAAAAGGTTCCTTGAAATGGGATCTTCATGATCTAAATAGGTTAGAGTATTTCAACAACGCTGATGATTCTACTGTTCGTGGCTGGAGATCTATTCATGTTACCGATGGCGATCAACCATACATGGATAAATGGTGGGTTCCTGGTCTATCAGTAGGTTACGAACATTCATTTGTTCA
Organism: Sphingobacterium sp. 1.A.5; assembly: GCF_002734235.1. Taxonomy (NCBI): domain Bacteria; kingdom Pseudomonadati; phylum Bacteroidota; class Sphingobacteriia; order Sphingobacteriales; family Sphingobacteriaceae; genus Sphingobacterium; species Sphingobacterium sp. 1.A.5. The sequence goes on along the minus strand of NZ_PEBA01000045.1, from coordinate 200,927 downwards.
TCAAGTAGCAGATTTTTTACAAACTCTAGAAACTGGCGAAGAATGCCACCCTACCTTCCGCGATGCACTAGAGACTCAGAAGGTTTGTGAAGCGGTCATCAACTCAGCCAACAACCGGAGATGGGAAGACACACATGTTGACTGGAAGAACAAATAATCAAACGAAATTCTCATCATGAAAAAAATATTCAAATTTAGCTGTATCTGTCTTACAGCGACCGTTTTACTGAGTTCTTGCAACGGTACAAATGCGGAACAAAACAGCAAAGTTGACAGCACATCGACTGATACAATAGGCTTGGAAGAAGGCTATGTGGCCATGTTTGAGGACAACTCTTTGTCGGGTTGGGAAGGAGATTCTACGTATTGGAAAATGGAAAATGGCGTTCTTTCCGGAGAGATTCGAGAAGACCAAGAACCGTTAAAAAACAATACTTTTTTGATCTGGAAAGGTGGTGAAATAGGTGACTTTTCACTGAAAACTAAGTTTAAAATTTCCGAAAATGGAAATAGTGGTGTAAATTACAGAAGCGATCGTTTCACTGAAGTTCCGAATGCGTTGAGAGGATATCAAGCTGACATTGACGGCAAGAACAACTACACGGGTCAGAACTATGAAGAACGTAAGCGCACGACCTTAGCTTACCGTGGCCAACGAACTGAAATCTTAAATCCTGCAGACGGAAATAAAGGTGAGTCCAAGAACAATGCTTGGACAAATCTGAAAATTATTGATTCAGTTGCAACACCAGAAGAGCTTCAATCTATTTTAAAACCAAATGATTGGAATGAATTGGAAATTGTAGCTGAAGGAAATAAACTGACACATTTCATCAATGGTAAAGTAATCGCTGAGGTAGTCGACAATGATCCTGAAAACCGTAAGGACAAAGGATTGATAGGTGTTCAAGTGCATGTTGGTCCACCTATGAAAGTTGAATACAAAGACATGCAGATTAAAATCTTGAAATAATCATTATAAAATAATTATCCGTACCATGGAATGGAAAGCAACAGTGAGAGAAACTTTGTTCCAAATGCTGACAGCAGAGGAAAAGAGTTATATGGAAGAATGTGAAAAGGCGATTGCAGATAATTATTCGAGCAGTTTTGTAAGAATTTTTTCCTCATTGAGCAGGAAATTAAATAATAGCAAGGACAAATTAGTAAGTATGGTCCAAAGCGATGACAATCCATTGATTGTTGAGAATTGGACTGTACTTAGACTTGCTAGAGTTTATCTTCTAGGATTAATAGAAGATCAACAGGAACCTTATTTTACTTTTATAGAAAAGTTATTCAATTATGCTGACATGCAAGAGCTTGTAGCCTTGTATTCGGCTTTGAATATTTATCAATTTCCAAGGATTTGGGTTGAGCGTTGCAAGGAAGGTATCCGTAACAATATTGGTCCGGTTCAAGAAGCCATTATGGAGCGGAATAAATATCCTGCTCTTTACTTGGAGGAAGAAGCTTGGAACCAATTAGTTTTAAAGAGTTTTTTCACCGGCAAGGAAATAAGGGAGATTTACGGTTTATATGACCGTAATAATGAAAATCTCTCAAATTCTATTGTTGACTATATTTATGAACGTGATTCCGCCAAGCGAGAGATCAACCCTATGTTATGGGAACTGGCAAAGGATCACCTACCACCTCGAGCTGTAGAGATCTTAAAACAGCAAAACAAGACTAGCCCAGAATTATTAGAGAAAAATTAAAATCAGACAGGAATGTGTACAGAATTAAATAGAGACTTAGCGAGCATGGGGAGACCAATGCCGTTAGACTTTGAATTAATTAAAGGGATGAAATTTGTGGATCCACATATACATATGGTTTCACGAACGACGGATGATTACCAAGCGCTGTTTGATGCGGGAGTTCTTTTGTTGATTGAGCCTGCATTTTGGGTTGGTCAACCAAGGACAGGGATTGATACTTTTAAGGACTATTACAGTAGCCTTATTGGTTGGGAAAGATTTAGGGCTTCTCAATTTGGGATTAGACATTTCTGCACTATAGGTCTCAACTCTAGAGAGGCAAACAACGAGGCATTAGCAGAACAAGTAATGGAATTACTTCCTCATTTTATTTATAAAGAGGGTGTATTAGGAATTGGGGAGATCGGTTATGACGATCAAACTCCAGCTGAGGACAAATATTACAGGGCTCAACTAGAGCTCGCAAAAGAAGCCGGACTACCTGTCCAGGTTCATACTCCGCATCGCGACAAAACTAAGGGAACTACAAGAAGCATGGATGTGGCAGTAGAACATGGTCTTGATCCTAAAACAGTTATTATCGACCATAATTCAGAAGAAACCGTAAAAGAGGTGTTGGACAGAGGGTTTTATGCGGGTTTTACTATTTACCCTTTTACCAAAATGGGTAATGAAAGAATGGTTGAGATTGTCAAAGAGTATGGTTCAGAAAGAATTATGGTAAATTCTGCTGCTGACTGGGGAATAAGCGACCCATTGGCTGTGCCTAAAACTGCAGCATTGATGCTACAACATGGTATCTCCAGAGAAGATGTAGAAAAAGTTTGTTTCCAAAATGCATTGGATGCTTTTCAAGTTAGCAACCATATGGATCTAAATGATCTAGACAAAACTTTATTTGCAGATCCAAATGAAAAGTTTGAAGGTAATACCATACTTCGTGGCGGACAACAACCTAGAGTAAATAAGGATTCGATTATTATTTCTTAATTCTCTGATTATGTTGAAAGCATGGATCCAATTAATCAGGCCTTCCAATGTTTTAACAGCAATATCTGATGTTTTAGCTGGTGTCGCATTAGCCTGTCTTTTCCTGCAATCTGAGCTACCTGAAACCGGAAGTTTGATCTGGATTACTTTGTCAAGTATGTTGCTATATACTGGCGGCATAGTATTCAACGATGTCTTTGATGCTGCGTTAGATAAAATTGAAAGACCAGAAAGGCCAATTCCTTCAGGAAAGGTTAAACAATCATCGGCAGCAATATTAGGTACTATTGCATTTTCACTTGGATGTTTTCTAGCCTATCAGGTTAATATGACAGCCTTTTATATTGCATTGGCAATTGTGTTGATGTGCTTACTGTATAATGGGAAAGCAAAACACAATTTTATTGCTGGGCCAATTGTAATGGGTTCATGTAGAGGATTGAACTTGTTATTGGGAATGGCAGTTCTACCAGACTCGCTAAGCTATTTTTATCTTGCCATTGTACCTATTATTTACATTGCTGCTGTTACTAACATTAGTCGAGGAGAAGTTTATGGTAATAATAAAACAGCCATTTTGGTATCCATGGGGCTGTATGCACTTGTGATCCTTACTTTAATCTATTTTGCTTTTGTCAGTAAAAATTATCTGGCATTTATATTTATCTTGTTTTTCACAGTTATGATTGCTTCGCCTTTGTTTAAGGCATTGAAATCATTAGCACCACAGGATGTTCGGAAGTCAGTCAAGTTTGGCGTATTGGCTTTGATTTTAATGAATGCAAGTTGGATAGCAATCTCGGGTTATTGGGTATTGGCATTAGCAATCTGTGCTATTTTACCTGTTTCGATTTTCCTAGCTAAAAAATTTGCCGTAACCTAAATCTCAATATATGGAACGCGTATTAGAACAAAAATTCACTATAGAATACCAATATAATGTTTTCTTCACCAAGGGATTATTTTCTTTGGGGAACAACCTTTTTAAAAATTTTTTAACAGACCAAAGTAATCCCGGTTTCAAACAGAAAATTCTATTTGTTATTGACGAAGGTTTTATGGATGCACATTCTAATCTTGCTGAACAGATTCGGAATTATTTTATGGAATCCGAAGACTTTATCCTTGCAAGTGAACCATTGGTAATTCCCGGCGGAGAGATTTGCAAGAATGACCCAACTTGTTTGGACAATATTATTCAGGCTGTAGATCAGTACGGTATCGACCGTCATTCCTACATTGTAGGTATAGGAGGCGGAGCCATATTGGATTTGGTCGGTTTTGCAGCAACGATATCCCATCGAGGGATTAAACATATTCGAATTCCAACAACGGTATTATCTCAGAATGACTCGGGTGTTGGGGTTAAAAATTCGGTGAATTTTAAAGGTAAGAAGAACTTTTTAGGGACATTCGCCCCACCAAAAGCTGTATTCAACGATTTTGAATTCCTTGAAACATTGGATGAAAGGTCATGGATAGCGGGTGTTTCTGAAGCCATAAAGGTAGCATTAATCAAGGATCTATCATTCTATGAATGGATTGAGAATAATGCTGAAAAGATAAAAGAAAGAAATTCTTCAGAAATGGAGGATTTGATTTTCAGATGTGCTGACAAACATTTAGAACATATCCGTAATGGTGATCCATTTGAATTAGGATCATCGAGGCCACTTGATTTTGGCCATTGGAGTGCCCATAAATTAGAGCAGATGACTGATTTTGAGGTATTGCATGGAGAGGCAGTTTCCATTGGGATTTCTATTGATGTGCTTTACTCGTATCTGATTGGAAATATCACTCGGGAAGAAGCATATCGAGTTGTTGAGCTCATGAATAAGTTAGGTTTGCCTATATATCATCCAATTTTAGATACTGAAGAAGCAAGGTTTATTCTTCTTTCAGGGTTGTTGGATTTTCAAGAGCATCTAGGCGGTAAATTAACAATTGTGTTATTGGAAAAATTAGGTGTTGGCAAAGATTATCACCACTTAGATTATCCATTGGTATTAAAGACTCTTGATTTGCTCAAGAATTTTTGTCAAGATCAAAACCCAGTTTATGAAGCTAGCTAATTCACATATATCCTATTGCAGCAATATTCATCCTGGCGAAGCATGGCAGGATCACTTTCAAGAATTGAAGAAGCATTTGCCAAAAATAAAAGCTGCAGTTTCCCCCGACCAAGATTTCGGACTAGGGTTAAGGCTTTCAGCACAAGCAGCAGAAGATCTTAAAGATCCTCAGAAATTGCAGGAATTTAAGATATGGTTGAAAGATAATGGAATCTATGTTTTTACAATGAATGGTTTCCCTTATGGTGATTTCCATATTAAAGAAGTTAAAGATCAAGTACATGCTCCCGATTGGACAAGTGCGGAAAGATTTCAATATACCAAAACTCTATTTGACCTTTTAAACGAGCTGTTGGAGAATGGACAAGAAGGTGGAATTTCTACCTCTCCCCTTTCCTATCGATTTTGGTATGAAGACAAAAGTCAGGCATGGAAGTCCAAAAGAGATCTGTGTACAAAAAATATTTTGCTCATAGCTGAATACCTTTTCCAAAAAGAGGTCACTACTGGAAAATATATGCATTTAGATATTGAACCAGAACCTGATGGCATGCTTGAAGATTCGCAGGAATTTATCGAGTGGTACTGCGAAGAATTGATTCCAATGGCCATTTCGTACTTTCAGGAAAAAGAAAAATTGGATGCTGATCAAGCCAAGGCAATTATAAATCGTTATATATGTTTATGCTATGACGTTTGCCATTTTGCACTAGAATACGAAGATCATGAAAAGTGTATGGCCAAGCTTGAAGAACTGAAGATTAAAATAGGTAAGTTCCAGGTAAGTTCTGCATTGAAAGTGAAATTGTCTGAGGATTCTGAAACAAGAGAAAAGCAAAAGAACAAGCTCAAAGAATTTAACGAACCTATCTATTTGCATCAAGTAATTGCAAAGGATAGTACGGGTAATTTGATAAAATACAAAGATTTGCCAGATGCATTGAATGACAGTAATGATTCTACCCACGTGGAATGGAGAAGTCATTTCCATGTACCAATTTTTTTGGAAAGCTATGGAGAACTAGATTCTACACAGGAAGATATCTTAAAGGTTGTTAGATTGCATAATGAGAAACAAAGAACCAATCATATTGAGGTAGAAACCTATACTTGGGGTGTATTGCCCAAAACTTTGCAGGTCCCGATTGAGGAGTCCATATCAAGGGAAATAAATTGGTTAGTGGAAAAAATAAAGAGTTAAGATGAAAAGAATTGCTGTAATTGATATTGTTGGGCTTTCAAGCTCTGTTATTGGAGAACATACACCTTTTATTCAAAAATTCATACAGGAGAACAGACTACGACATATTAAACCGGTTCTGCCTGCCCTCACCACCTCTGCTCAGACGACTTATTTAACTGGTGTTACCCCGAGTGAACATGGAATTGTCGGAAATGGTTGGTTTGATGAAACTGCATCTGAAATCCAATTTTGGAAGCAATCGAATAAGCTGGTTCAAGGTGAAAATATTTGGACCACCGCAAAGAAAATGAATCCAGCATTCACATGCGCTCAAATGTTTTGGTGGTATAATATGTACAATGGCGCCGATTTTTCGGCAACCCCTAGGCCAAATTATTTAGCCGATGGAAGAAAGATGCCTGATTGCTATGCCTATCCTAGCAGCCTAAGAGATGAATTAACTGACAGGTTTGGAAAATTCCCATTGTTTAATTTTTGGGGACCTAATGCAAACATTACTTCATCAAATTGGATTGCAAACGCTGCAATGTATGTCGAAGAAAAACATCAACCAACATTAAACTTAATATACCTGCCACATCTAGATTATTGCTTACAAAAATTTGGCCCAAAAGGTGAACAAACAGCAGTTGAGCTTAAACTCATTGATGAATTGGTAGAAAAGATGGTCACATTTTTTAAGGAAAGAAAAGTAGAAGTGGTATTGATTTCTGAATACGGAATAGGTCCTGTTGACCAACCTATTCATATCAATAGAATTTTACGAAAGGAAGGACTACTGGATATCAGAGTTGAGAGAGGATTAGAACTTTTGGATGCTGCTGCGTCGGAGGCATTTGCAGTATCTGACCATCAAATAGCACATATCTATACCAAATCTGAAGCTACAAAACAAAAAGTAAAAGCACTGTTGGCAGATGTACCAGGAATTGACAAAGTCCTCGACAAAGAAGATAAAGCAGCATACGGCATAGACCATGAACGGTCTGGAGACCTAGTTTTATTGGCGAAAAGGAATGCTTGGTTTACATATTACTTCTGGGAGGATGATGCAAAAGCACCAGATTACGCTAGAATGGTAGATATACATAAAAAACCAGGATATGATCCTGTAGAAATGTTCATGACATCCAAATCTAGAGCAATCTATAAACTAATATTGAAAAAAATTGGTATCCGAGCAGTATTAGACATTACTCCATTAGATTCAAGCTTGGTGAAAGGTTCTCACGGAATTACCGATGTTGATCAAGATTACTATCCTATCCTGATAGGAAATTTTGAACAGTTAGAAAATATTGTAGAACCAACTGCAATCAAGAACCTATTGTTGAACAAGATATTTGTAAACAAATCAGTAGATGAAATCGTAAATTCCTAGTATGTAGATAAAATGTAAATAGCCTAAACTGTTAAGTATAAATTGCTTTAGAAATATCTTTTGCATTTTTATAAATCAAACATTTAGGATTTTTATGTCATACCATGCTATAGAAAATTTAGTAGAAAGTACTATTCTTATCATTGAAAGGAGCAATCTTTCAATTGAAGAACAACGTAATCTGATTTATAATCTGTACCAATTCCAAAATCGCTTTGATACAAGTTATACCACATTACGTTGTTTTTCATTTTTGGAGAAAATCGGATATATTAAAAAACTCCCTGTTGATCAACACCCAGATTACAAAAGTGACCCTGAATATTTTGCATCGATTGAAGAGAATTGGATACCTTCCAACATTGATCAAGCAGATGAAGGCGATGTAGTTTTTTACGAGGATGGTTTTATTTTTCCTGAATATGGTTCCGATACTTGGAAGAGGTTAGTTGAAGAAGGTAAGTGGTCTGAAGCAAAAGAAGAACCACAGGAAATTCCCGCATTAAATTTAATTTCAACAGGAATTGAGTTAGCAGAAAAATTTAAGGATAAATCGTTGATGCATGATTTCTATTTAGCGTTTTTAAATGCATTTTTTGAATTTGACATTTCATCAGAAGATGGTATTCCAAAATATTTTGAGGATTGGACAAACAATGGAGAGCTTCTCAAACTGCGCGAACTTTTCATTCAACACAGCCTATTGTCAATCAAGAAAAAGGAAACAGAATTTGAAATTCCTAGTCGGACAAATGAACTTGGCGGATTCCCAACACCAGATGAGAAAGCCAAAATTGAATTCCTGATGGATTCCAAAAAGACTGTTGATAAAATTTACACATCCTATCTCAAGAATAAAAAATCACTTGAAAATATAGCTGAAAATGTTCTAACAGTTGAAAACTATGTAAATCAAAAAATCGAATCATCAGACTACTCCTTTCTTTCATATGAGGTATCAGACGATTTAAATACTCATAAATGGCTTTGTTTTAAAGATGTTAAAACAAAGTTATCCAATAGTAGGATTTTCAATAATATAACCTTAGACGTTGAATTTAGCTCTATATTCATTGACACTTATGTTCAGTATGATCTATTAATGAAATGGCAGAATGTGGAAACCAGCACCAAAATCGAAAACGCACATTTTAAAACTTCACTTTTTGAACTAATCCCATACGACAAGGAGTTTGAAAAAAAACTAAATGTATGGGGATTATGGTTGCTTCCCTTGAAATCAAAGGATCAGGCTGTCATCAAATCATTAAATGAATTTTTCACTATTGCCGATAATTTAGACGGCGCATACCTCGCAAAAATAGAAACTGAGTTTCCAGAAAAATTTTTCTCAAAACCGTATCATTATTATATAGACATTTTTGAATCCGAGGAGCCAATTGAAGACTTTATTTTGATTAAAAATTTATATTCCATTTCTCTTTTGTTTATCTATAAACTCGTTGGGGAAGGAAAGCTGAAAGAAGCCTTAGAAATTAACAACCAAATGGAAGAAAGGCTGTCAGATCGTTTTAGAGAAAGTATTCCATGGTATAAAAAGCATTATTTACCATATATCAAAGCAATCAAAAAAGGGCAGAAACCTGAATTGCCTCAATTCTTTCAAAGGAATTAACAACATGGAAAGCAATCTATTAAGAAGAGTTCACTATATTTGATTAATGAAAAAGTCAGATTAGCAGCATTCAACTACATACACCTAATTTAAGTAAGGCAACTAATGCTTTGCTAGTATATTATTGAATCATAAAAAGCTAAAATGGAAAATTATTTCGAAAGCCCTTTTAAGGGCAAAATAATCAAAGATCATATTACAAATCCCAATATAGTTGCCGGTAGGTTTTCCTATTATTCGGGTTATTATCATGGACATTCATTTGATGACTGTGCTCGCTATTTATTTCCTGATGAAAAAGGTATTGACAAGTTAATTATTGGCTCATTTTGTTCAATCGGAAGTGGTGCTAGTTTTATTATGGCGGGGAATCAAGGCCATAGGTATGATTGGATTTCAACATTCCCATTCTATTACATGCCAGATGTGGACATATTTGAAGGTAGTCTGAATGGTTATCAATCATCCGGCGATACTGTAATAGGAAATGATGTATGGATAGGTACAGAGGCGATGATTATGCCTGGAATTAAAATTGGAGATGGAGCCGTCATAGGTAGTCGTGCGTTGGTGGCAAAAGACGTGGAGCCTTATTCGATTATTGGAGGCAATCCTGCCAAATTAATCCGCAAAAGGTTTCATGATGCTGAAATCGAGATGCTATTAGAATTAAAATGGTGGAATTGGGATGACGACAAGCTCAGAAAAGCCATGCCCATATTAAGCTCCGGGAATATCAAAGAATTATACGAATACTACCAATCATTCGATAAATAAAATCAAATAAATACAAAAACCCCTTTGCATTGTAACAAAGGGGTTTTTATTAAAAAATTCTATTTCCCATATCTCATATCTCACATCTCATATCTCCCTACAGATGTATCAATTTCATTTTTGGAACTAGTATCCTCATAATGGTCCATGCTATTAAATAAGCTACTGAACAGACTGCAAATATTATAAAATAACCAGATTCAATTCCTTCAAATCCAAAAACTTTCATATTTGTTTGTTCAGCATAGTCAAACAAAACTCCTGAGATCTTATTGATCAAGAAAGAACCTATACCTCCAGCTAATCCGCTGATACCCGTCACAGTGGCAATTGCCTTTTTAGGGAACATATCCCCAACTGCAGAGAATATATTGGCTGACCATGACTGATGTGCTGCAGCACTTATACCTATCAAGATCACAGGAAACCAATAGCTATATTCACCCAGTGGCTGTGCAAACAATATTAACAGTGGAAAAAATGCAAATATGAGCATGGCACGCATACGACCAGCATATACTTCCATTCCTTTTTTCTCAACAAAGTAAGTTGGCAACCAACCGCCAATGATGGAGAGCATGGTAATAGCATATAGTACAAAAATTGCTATCTGTCCTTCAAAATCTGAAGATTTGATATCATACACAGAACTTAAATAAGCCGGAAACCAAAATAGAAGAAACCACCATACACCATCTGTGAAGAATTTTCCGAAAATCAATGCCCATGTTTGTTTGAACTTTAGACATTCCAGAATCGAAACTTTGGAAGTGACTGGTGTTTCAGCTGTCGCTATCTCCCCATGGTCAACATCTTGTTTTATATAGTTAAGCTCCTCCTCATTGACTTGTGGGTTTTCTTCTGGTTTTTTATACATAAACTGCCAAAATCCCATCCAGATAAATCCCAAGGCACCAATAATAATAAAAGACATTTCCCAACCATATTGGGCAGCTATCACTGGAATTACCAACGGAGCTACTAATGCGCCAATGGTTGTCCCGGAATTGAATATGGAAGTAGCAAATGCGCGGTCCTTTTTAGGAAAGTATTCTACGCAGGCTTTCATTGCAGCAGGAAAGTTACCTCCTTCTCCAAGGGCCAATACAATCCTTGCAAAAATAAACACGGTTACAGAAATATTGACGACTTTACTGATATCCTCAATACCAGCTATGATTTCTTTGGATTGTTCAAAGGTAACTAGCCATTGTCCTGTTAACATTCCTGAAGTAATCATACCACAGAATGCATGCAAAATTGCCCCTACAGACCAAATCGCAATTGCCCACATATAGCCCTTTTTAGTTCCTAGTTTATCAATTATCCGCCCTGATAAAAGCATGGAGATGGCATAAACAATAGCGAATATAGCCGCTACATTACCATAGTCATTGTTAGTCCAATGGAATTCGGGAGCTATAAAATCTTTCCAGGTCAGGGAAAGTACTTGTCGGTCCAAATAATTAATGGTCGTTGCAAAAAACAATAATGCGCAGATGGTCCACCGATATCTGGTAGGTTTAGTTGATGTCATAATTTTAGTTTATGGTTTAGATTGGTTAAGATCTTAAAATCCCTAATTCTAATCCTCTCAATTCTGCTAGGCCTCTCAATCTTCCGATTGCAGAATAACCGGGATTAGTGACCTTATCCAAGTCATCTAACATCTGATGGCCATGGTCGGGCCTGAATGGAATCGGTTTTTCACGATTTTGATTTTCTTGACTCAATCCTTTAACAATTTCATACATGTCAACATCCCCATCTAAATGATCAGCTTCATAAAAGCTACCCAATTCATCTTTTTTCACGTTTCTTAAATGGGCAAAATATACTCTATGCTTTACCTTTTCCAATATACTTGGAAGGTCATTCTTAGGTCCTGCTCCTAAAGAACCGGTACAGAAACAAATTCCATTAAACTCCTTGGGTTGTTCATTGATTATAAAGGTAAGATCTTCTTCGTTGCTAACCACTCTGGGAAGCCCCAGGATTGGATATGGAGGATCATCGGGGTGAATAGTCATCTTAATTCCATTTGCCTCGCAGGTGTCAGCTATTTCGCCCAAGAAATAGAGAAGGTTTTGCTTAAGACCATCTCTACCGATAGTTTTGTAAATATTGATGCTGTTATGCAGTGATTCTAAAGTTATATCTCCTTCTCCTGGAATTCCCATTAGAATATTAAATTGGAGATGAGTTTTCTCATCCTCTCCCATTTCGGAGAATTTTTTATCTGCTGCTAATTGAACCTCTTTTGGATAATCTTGACTCGCACCTTCGCGCTGGAGTATATATATATCAAAAATAGCAAGGTCAATCCAATCAAAATATAAAGCCTTGGATCCATCTTTCATCATCAAATCCAACTGAGTTCTGGTCCAATCGAGGACTGGCATAAAATTATAACAAACTGTATATATGCCACAGGCTGCCAAATTGATCAATGATTGTTTATATCGTTTGATATATTCATCTGCTTCTGGCGATTTTGTTTTTATCGCTTCATGGACAGGAACAGACTCTACCACAGACCAAGTTAGTCCTGCTTCTTCAATGATGCGTTTTCTTTCTTGGATATCTTCAATTGGCCAAACCTCACCATGAGGGATATGATGTAAAGCCGATACAATTCCAGTTGCTCCAGCTTGTTTGACATCTTGGAGAGATACTGGATCATTTGGACCATACCATCTCCATGTTTGCTCTAATACTTTTTTATTTTCCATATTATACACCACACCATGAGTTAAAACCACCATCTACAAATACGACTTCTCCAGATACAAAGGCCGAAGCATCGCTCAACAAATAGATCAAGGTACCTTCTAATTCCGAAGGATCTCCTAATCTTCTATATGGAGTTCCATTGATGAATTTTTGAGCTCTATCAGTATAGCTTCCATCATCATTGGTTAACAACGTCCGATTTTGTTCTGTTAAAAACACACCAGGTGCAATGGCATTAACTCTAACTTGATCACCATATCGAAGTGCCAATTCCGTTGACATCCATTTAGTAAATCCATCGATACCATGTTTTGCAACAGTATATCCCAATACACGAGTCAGTGGACGAGATGCCGCCAAAGAAGAAATATTGATAATGGAGCCTTTACCTTTTTCAGCAATTAATTCACCAAATATCAGAGTAGGAATGATTGTACCATATAAGTTTAATTCAATTGCTTTGATGGTATCTTGGATTTTATTGTCAAAAATGGATTGGTCATCTCCAATAGTAGCTCCAGGAATATTGCCACCTACCGCATTGATCAACCCATCAATTGAACCATATTTATTGACAATTTTTTGTTTTGCATCTTTTACGGATTGTTCATCCATAACATCAGCTACCAAACCAATGGCTTCAGCACCCAGGTCAGTTGCCATATTAACACGTTCATTGATTTTATCTTGATTTCTCCCAATGATAACAATCGTTGCTCCTGCTTCAGCAAGGGCTTTTACAAATGATTTACCTAAAATTCCGGTACCACCCGTTATAACGATCACCATACCTTTTAGGGAAAATTTCTCTAGAATACTCATAGTTTTTGGTTAGATTATAATTCAATAATACTGAAATAAAAGCGAAAAATGGGTATTCTCCTTTGGTTAATTACTTAATCGTTTTCGTAATTTATCGTTGACAATAAATTCAAAACCACTATATTGAAGTTTTTTATAACCTATGCCACAGATCTTAACATTCGGAGAAATACTTTATAGGCTTCAAAGTGAAAATGAATCAATCTTTGAGGCTGGTTCAAATCGCTTAAAAATATTCCCTGGAGGGTCGGAAGCAAATGTTGCTGTTGGGCTTGCTCAGATGGGAAACCAGGTTCAGTATTGCAGTGCTTTCCCAGATAATGTATTTGCAAACGATTTAAAAAACACCTTAGAGAACTTTGGGGTGGACTGTTCTAAATCCATAATTACTGGGGATCGGATCGGCAGCTATCTTTTGCTTTCAGCAAATGGATTATCTAGCGGTGAGGTCGTATATGACAGGAAATATTCTAGTTTTAGTTTGTTGAAATTAGAAGACCTAGATTTTGACAAACTATTCGATGATGTTATTTGGTTGCATTGGTCAGCATTGACGCCAGCTCTATCTTTAGGCATGGCAGAGTTAATGGAGCAGGTTCTGAATGAAGCCAATAAAAGAAATATAACTATTTCTGTAGATTTAAATTATAGAAATAAATTATGGAAGTATGGTAAATCACCATTAGAAATAATGCCCAAACTGGTGCAATATTGTGATGTAATTATGGGAAATATTTGGGCAGCAAACAATATGCTTGGCAGTCCAGTAGAGCCAGGGTTGACTAGAAATACTGAGAAAGACAAGTATTTTGATTGTTCTCAGAAATCCTCTGATTATATTTTTAATCATTTTCCAAAAGCTAAATATATAGCGAATACTTTTAGATTTATGGATCATGCAAAACATAATCTTTTCTTTGGCACTTATCATAGTCAATCAGAAAACACCATATCTGATACATATGAAACCCAAGAAGTGATTGACAGGATTGGCAGTGGAGATGCTTTTATGGCTGGGTTGATTCATGCCCTAAAAAACAACATGTCTGCGCAGGAAATAGTAAACTTTGCCACAGCAGCGGGATATCAAAAATTATTTGTTGAAGGTGACTTCGGAAATGGAAAAGCAATTTAATATGAAAAATCAAATTATAGATCAAATAGTTCAAAGTCCGGTTATCCCGGTTTTTTATGACTCTGATATAAATACTTGCATTAAAATCCTTACCAGTTGCTATCAAGGAGGTATTCGAGTTTTTGAATTTGTAAATAGGGGTCCTGAAGCTGAGAAGAACTTTAAGGGACTTCTGGATTACAGGGATAAAAATTTCAAGGATTTAAAATTAGGAATCGGCACTATCATGAATGCCGACCAAGCGAAACTATTTAGTGAAATGGGGGCTGATTTTTTAGTAAGTCCGATATTTTCAGATAGCATTGCTTCAGCTATTAAAGATGGCATGCTATGGATTCCAGGATGTATGACTCCAAGCGAAATTGCAGCAGCTCAAAATGTAGGGTGCACATTTGTTAAACTATTTCCTGGAGAAACATTAGGACCTGGATTTTTGAAAAGCATAAAACCTATTTTCCCAAAATTGAAGTTTATGCCAACAGGTGGTGTGGACTGTACAGAAGATAGTATTGACAAATGGTTTGATGCTGGAGTAAGCGCAGTGGGACTAGGTTCTAAACTCTTCGTGAAAATCGATGGAAAATATCAATATGGTGCTATCAGTGAAAATTGTGACAATTTACTGAATTGGGCAAGACGGAAAACAAAAGGATATTAAAGACTGATTTCGGTAAGTTTTTGATTTTCAAGAACTGCTCTTTCAAATTTTCTGATATTTCTTTTATCTATTAATATCTCCATTTCAATGGTGAGAACATCAGCAGACATCGTCTGCTTTTTTATTTTAACATGTTTTGCCATAGGTTTAATTGCTTTGAGCAAATTATCCTTTACTTCTAGATCGTTTCTATGCATACTAACTGTTAAAACCCTTACAACATTATGGATTATATATTTATTTAATAATGGTCCAGAAACTATAATGGCAAAACAAGCCAATAAAAATATTGCCGCAATAACATATACTCCAAACCCTATTGCCATACCGATTGCTGCAGACATCCAAATGATACTGGCAGTAGTAAGTCCATTCACATTGACCCCATCCTTGAAGATTACACCTGCACCCAAAAAGCCAATACCTGAAACCACATAGGACGCAATACGTGTTGCATCCTCAGACTCTCCGGCTCCTAATTTAAAAGACAACAATGAAAAGAGCGTACTTCCCAAACAGATGATGGAGATCGTTTTGAATCCGGCTGATTTATCTTTCCATTCTCTTTCAAATCCCAATACAAAACCTGCACATAGCGACAAAACCGCTTTGAGCAAATCATTCCAATCCCATACAATCTGGTCGAAAAAATAATCCATTATGATTTAATAGTTATAATATGTGTGAACAAATATAATACGAAAAAGTTGATTTAAACCTTTAATAGCCTAATAAAAAAAGCTCGGTTTTGCAACCGAGCTTTTTAATATTTCAACAGGGAATTAACTTCCCAATGTTTTATTAATCTTCTTCTTTCGAAGCTAACAACTGATCATACTCTTCACGAGAACCTACGATGATGTTACTGTACTGACGTAAACCTGTACCTGAAGGGATTAAGTGACCAACAATTACGTTTTCTTTCAATCCTAATAAGTTATCACGTTTACCTGCAATAGCAGCTTCATTCAATACTTTTGTAGTTTCTTGGAAGGATGCAGCTGAGATAAATGACTTCGTACCTAAAGAAGCTCTTGTAATACCTTGCAACAATGGACTTGAGGTAGCTGGAATTGCGTCACGCACTTCTACTAATTTCAAATCTTGACGTTTCAAGCTTGAGTTTTCTTCACGTAATTTACGAAGATTTACAATCTGACCTGGGCGTAAAGATTTAGAATCTCCAGCGTCAACAACCACTTTCTTGTCGTATAGTGAGTCGTTTTCTTCCATGAAATCCCATTTGTTTACAGCCTCTTTCTCTAAGAAACGAGTATCTCCTGGATCTTCGATATTCACTTTTTGCATCATTTGGTGAACGATTGTTTCAAAGTGTTTATCGTTGATCTTCACACCTTGTAGGCGGTAAACCTCTTGGATACCATTTACAATGTATTCTTGTACTGCAGAAGGTCCTTTGATCGATAAGATGTCTCCAGGAGAAATCTGACCGTCAGAAAGTGGCATACCAGCTTTGATAAAGTCATTATCCTGTACCAAGATGTGTTTCGAAAGTGGAACTAAATATTTCTTCACTTGTCCGTCACGGGACTCGATAGAAATCTCACGGTTACCACGTTTAACACCACCTAAAGATACAACACCATCAATCTCAGTAACAACAGCAGGGTTTGAAGGATTACGAGCCTCGAACAACTCAGTTACACGAGGAAGACCACCCGTAATATCTCGGGTCTTACCTGTAGAACGAGGGATCTTAACTAATACAGCTCCTTCTTTTAATTTCTGTCCATCAGATACTGAAACGTGTGCTCCTACTGGAATGTTATATGAACGAATGATCTCACCTTTGTTATCCAAAACTTTGATCAATGGGTTCTTAGTTTTATCACGAGTTTCGATAATAACTTTCTCTTTGTGACCAGTTTGCTCATCAGACTCTTCACGGAAGGTAACACCTTCGATGATTGCGTCAAATTCAACCTTACCAGCAAATTCAGAGATAATTACCGCATTGTATGGATCCCAATCAACTAACTTAGTGCCTTTTTCAACTTTCTCGCCTTCTTTCACGTATAAGTTCGATCCGTAAGGGATGATTTGTTGGTAAAGAACTTTCTTATCATCATTTACAACTTTGATCTCACCTGAACGGCCTAATACTACTTGATAAGGGCCAAACTCGCCTTCTTTTTCAACTGTACGTACGTTTTCAAATTCGATCTTACCATCGTATTTAGAGATAATTGAAGATTCTGCAGCAATGTTAGATGCCGTACCACCGACGTGGAATGTACGAAGTGTTAACTGTGTACCTGGCTCACCGATGGACTGTGCAGCAATTACACCTACAGCCTCACCTAATTGAACACGTTTTCCTGACGCTAAGTTACGTCCATAACAACATGCACAAACTCCGCGCTTAGACTCACAAGTTAATACTGAACGGATTTCAACTCCTTCAATTCCTGCATCCTCGATAGCCTCAGCAACTTCTTCAGTAATATCTTCGTTTGCAGCAACGATCAACTCATTAGTCTCAGGATGAACAACATCGTTTAATGGTGTACGACCTAAAATACGGTCATACAATGGTTCAACGATATCATCATTATCCTTAAGTGCTGTAGTATAGATACCGCGTAAACCGTTACAATCTTGCTCAACAACAATCATATCTTGAGCAACGTCATGTAAACGACGAGTTAAGTAACCCGCATCGGCTGTTTTCAACGCTGTATCGGCAAGACCTTTACGAGCACCGTGGGTAGAAATAAAGTATTCCAATACGGACAAACCTTCTTTAAAGTTTGATAAGATTGGGTTTTCGATAATCTCACCACCTGAAGTACCAGATTTTTGAGGTTTCGCCATCAAACCACGCATACCGCATAACTGACGGATCTGCTCTTTCGATCCACGAGCTCCAGAATCCAACATCATGTAAACTGAGTTGAAACCTTGGTTGTCATTCGAAAGGATATCCATTACGTGCGCTGTCAACTTGTTGTTGATACGAGTCCAGATATCGATGATTTGGTTATAACGTTCGTTGTTGGTAATGAAACCCATGTTATAGTTGTTCATTACTTCTTCAACTTCGTTTGTAGCTTGTTGGATCAAGTCAGCTTTCGCAGCAGGGATGTTCAAATCTTGAAGGTTGAACGATAATCCACCTTTGAATGCTGTCTGGAATCCTAATTCTTTCATGTCATCCAAGAATTTCGCCGCACGAGCCATACCCGTGTTCTTAACGATTTCTCCAATAACATTACGAAGTGACTTCTTAGTCAATAGTTCATTGATGTAACCTACCTCCTCTGGAACGATTTGGTTGAAGATCACACGACCTACAGTTGTATCAATGATTTGATCTTTGAATTCTCCTTCTTTAGTCTTAACGCGAGTTTTAACTTTGATGAATGAGTGAAGATCTACTTTTGCTTCGTTCAAGGCAATGATTACCTCTTCAGCAGAATAGAAAGTACTTCCTTCACCGTTCATTTTACGGTTATCATCAGATTTACGGCCTTTTGTAATATAATAAAGACCCAATACCATATCTTGTGATGGTACTGTAACTGGTGAACCGTTCGCTGGGTTAAGAATGTTGTGTGCTGCCAACATCAAGATTTGGGCTTCCAAAATTGCAGCATTACCTAATGGTAAGTGAACTGCCATCTGGTCACCGTCGAAATCGGCGTTGAACGCTGTACATACTAATGGGTGTAATTGAATCGCTTTACCTTCAACTAATGTTGGTTGGAAAGCTTGAATACCCAAACGGTGAAGCGTAGGTGCACGGTTTAGTAATACTGGGTGTCCTTTCAAAACGTTCTCTAGGATATCCCATACTACTGGATCTTTGCGATCTACGATTTTCTTAGCTGACTTTACAGTCTTTACGATTCCTCTTTCAATCATCTTACGAATGATGAATGGTTTGTAAAGCTCTGCTGCCATATCTTTTGGAAGACCACACTCGTGTAATTTCAAGTGAGGACCTACGACGATTACCGAACGAGCAGAATAGTCAACACGTTTACCTAATAAGTTTTGACGGAAACGACCTTGCTTACCTTTAAGAATATCTGATAAAGATTTCAAGGCACGGTTACCTTCAGTCTTAACAGCATTTACTTTACGTGAGTTATCGAATAACGAGTCAACAGCTTCTTGAAGCATACGTTTCTCGTTACGTAAGATTACCTCTGGAGCTTTGATCTCGATCAAACGCTTCAAACGGTTGTTACGGATAATAACACGACGGTAAAGGTCATTTAAGTCTGAAGTCGCAAAACGACCACCATCCAAAGGTACTAAAGGACGTAACTCTGGTGGGATAATAGGAACGATCTTAACAATCATCCATTCAGGACGGTTCTCGATATGTTCATTAGCACCACGGAAAGCTTCTACAACGTGAAGACGCTTTAAAGCCTCATTTTTACGTTGTTGAGAAGTTTCGTTAGCTGCTTGGTGACGAAGATCATATGACAATTGGTCTAAATCCAAACGTTTCAATAAATCTTCCAATGCCTCAGCACCCATCTTAGCGATGAATTTTTGAGGATCGTTGTCATCCAAGTATTGGTTTTCTTTAGGAAGAGTATCTAGAATATCTAGGTATTCTTCTTCTGTCAAGAAATCCATATATGAAATACCATCTTCTTCTTTGATACCTGGTTGGATAACCACATATCTTTCGTAGTAGATGATCATATCCAACTTCTTAGTTGGAAGTCCTAATAAGTAACCAATTTTGTTTGGAAGAGAACGGAAATACCAAATATGAGCAACAGGAACTACCAAGTTAATGTGTCCCATACGCTCACGACGTACTTTCTTCTCAGTTACCTCAACACCACAACGGTCACAAACGATTCCTTTATAACGGATACGCTTGTACTTACCACAGTGACATTCATAGTCTTTTACTGGACCGAAAATACGCTCACAGAATAGACCATCACGTTCTGGTTTATAAGTACGGTAGTTGATGGTTTCTGGTTTAGTAACTTCACCGCTTGAACGCTCCAAAATAGTTTCTGGAGAAGCTAAACTGATCGTAATCGATGTAAAGTTACTTTTGATTTTATTATCTTTTTTGTAAGACATACTTAGTAAAAAGTTAAAGCTGTATGTGAAAGCTTAAGAAGGTTATTCACCCTCTTAAGCTCAATTTGCTTGATTAATCTAATGTGATATCTAAACCTAATCCGCGAAGCTCGTGTACCAATACGTTGAACGATTCTGGTACCGATGGAGTTGGTAAGTTGTTTCCTTTTACGATTGCTTCGTAAGTTTTCGCACGACCAACAACATCATCAGACTTAACAGTTAAGATCTCTTGTAGGATATTTGATGCACCAAATGCCTCTAATGCCCAAACCTCCATCTCACCGAAACGCTGACCACCGAACTGTGCCTTACCACCTAATGGTTGTTGAGTAATCAACGAGTAAGGACCAATAGAACGAGCGTGCATTTTGTCATCAACCATGTGTCCTAATTTCAACATGTAGATTACACCAACTGTTGTAGGTTGGTCAAAACGCTCTCCAGTTAATCCATTGTAAAGGTAAGTACGACCTGACTTAGGTAATTCAGCTTTTTGTACCCACTCTTCTACTTGGTCCATCTCTGCACCATCGAAGATTGGAGTAGCAAACTTAACCCCTAATTTTTGTCCTGCCCATCCTAATACAGTTTCATAGATCTGTCCAAGGTTCATACGAGATGGTACCCCTAGTGGGTTCAACACGATATCAACTGGTGTTCCGTCTTCTAAGAATGGCATGTCCTCATCACGTACGATACGTGCTACGATACCTTTGTTACCGTGACGACCCGCCATCTTATCTCCTACTTTCAGCTTACGTTTCTTAGCTACATATACTTTAGCCATTTGAACGATACCTGATGGAAGCTCATCACCAACGGAAATAGCGAATTTCTCACGTTTGAATGCACCTAACTCCTCATTAAGTTTAATGTTGTAGTTATGCAATGCAATCTTGATCATGTCATTCTTATCGTCGTCAGTAGTCCAGCCTGTAGGATTTACGTTATTATAGTCTAGATCTGTAAGAATCTTCTGAGTAAACTTAGCTCCTTTAGCTACTAAAAGCTCCTTGTAAACATTGTAAATACCTTGTGAGGTCTTACCATTTACAATAGTGAACAATTTATCAACTAAACGATCTTTAAGTGCTTTAACATTTCTGTCATGTGCAACTTCTAGTTTCTCTAATGCTTTGCGCTCAACTTCTTTAGACATTTTCTTAGCGCGAGAGAATAACTTCGTGTCGATAACCACACCTTTGATTGAAGGAGGAGTTTTCAATGAAGCATCCTTAACGTCACCAGCTTTGTCACCAAAGATTGCACGTAATAATTTTTCTTCTGGTGAAGGATCAGACTCTCCTTTTGGAGTAATCTTACCAATTAAGATATCACCTTCGCCAACCTCAGCACCAACACGGATAATACCGTTTTCATCAAGGTCTTTCGTAGCTTCTTCAGAAACGTTAGGAATATCAGCTGTTAATTCTTCTTCACCACGTTTAGTATCACGAACTTCAAGCTCGAATTCTTCAATGTGTAATGAAGTGAATAAATCCTGTGATACAACACGCTCAGAAATTACGATCGCATCCTCAAAGTTATATCCTTGCCAAGGCATGAATGCAACTTTCAAGTTTCTACCTAGTGCCAATTCACCGTCTTCGGTTGCATAACCCTCACACAATACCTGTCCTTTTTCAACACGCTGACCTTTTCTTACGATAGGTTTCAAGTTGATACAAGTATTTTGGTTGGTTTTCTTGAATTTTGTCAATCTATAAGCCTTCACATCGTCATCGAAAGAAACTAAACGATCGTTGTCGTTTCTGTCATAACGGATATGAATTTCTTGTGCGTCTACATATTCTACTACACCATTACCTTCAGCATTGATCAAAGTACGTGAATCTTTAGCTACGCGAGCTTCTAATCCTGTACCTACAACTGGTGCTTGAGGACGCAATAATGGAACAGCTTGGCGTTGCATGTTTGATCCCATCAATGCACGGTTAGCATCATCATGCTCCAAGAAAGGAATTAATGAAGCCGCAATTGATGTAATCTGGTTAGGAGCAACGTCCATATAGTCTAATTTCTCAGGCTCGATAATCGGGAAGTCACCCTCATATCTAGCTTTTACTTTCGCATCTAAGAAATTACCTTTATCATCATACAAAGCGTTAGCTTGTGCGATTGTTTTATCATCTTCATCTTCAGCAGACAAATAAACAACAGGTTTATCAACTACAACCTTACCTTCTTCAACGATACGGTATGGAGTTTCAATAAATCCTAAGTTGTTGATCTTAGCATGTACTGACAATGATGAAATCAAACCGATGTTTGGACCCTCAGGTGTTTCAATTGTACACAAACGACCATAGTGCGTATAGTGAACGTCACGTACCTCGAAACCAGCACGCTCTCTAGAAAGACCACCAGGACCTAAAGCTGATAAACGACGCTTGTGCGTAATCTCAGCCAATGGGTTGGTTTGATCCATGAACTGTGACAACTGGTTCGTTCCGAAGAATGAATTGATTACTGATGACAATGTACGAGCATTGATCAAATCAGTAGGTGTAAACACCTCGTTATCACGAATGTTCATACGCTCACGGATAGTACGAGCCATACGAGCAAGACCTACACCGAATTGAGCATATAATTGCTCACCTACCGTACGAACACGACGGTTAGATAAGTGGTCAATATCATCCACCTCAGCTTTAGAGTTGATCAAGTTGATCAAATACTTAACGATAGCGATGATATCTTCGCGAGTTAATACTTTCGTATCTGAAGGAGTATCAAGTTTCAATTTACGGTTGATACGGTATCTACCCACATCACCTAAATCGTAACGTTTATCTGAGAAGAACAAACGGTCGATGATACCACGAGCAGTTTCCTCATCAGGTGGTTCAGCGTTACGCAATTGACGATAGATGTGTTCCACCGCTTCTTTCTCAGAGTTTGACGTATCCTTTTGTAGAGTGTTATATATAATCGAATAGTCCGCATTGTTTGCTTCATCTTCCTTCGTAAGGATAATGGATTTTACTCCAGCTTCGATGATCAAATCAATATGGTCTTCTTCTAAGATTGTTTCACGTTCAAGGATGATCTCGTTACGGTCGATAGACACAACTTCACCTGTATCTTCGTCCACGAAATCTTCTGTCCATTTGTTCAATACCCTAGCCGCTAAACGACGACCAACGTATTTCTTCAATCCAGATTTACTAACTTTTACTTCATCTGCAAGGTCGAAAAGTTCTAAGATTTCCTTATCCGAATCGAAACCGATCGCACGTAACAAGGTAGTAACTGGGAATTTTTTCTTACGATCGATATAGGCATACATCACGTTGTTCACGTCTGTAGCAAACTCGATCCAAGATCCTTTAAAAGGAATAACCCTAGCAGAATAAAGTTTAGTACCATTCGTGTGTCTACTTTGACCAAAGAACACACCAGGGGAACGGTGTAATTGAGAAACGATAACACGTTCAGCTCCATTGATAACGAAAGTACCTTTTGGAGTCATGTACGGGATAGTTCCTAAATACACGTCTTGTACAATGGTTTCGAAATCTTCGTGTTCTTCATCATTACAAGACAACTTCAATTTAGCCTTTAGAGGTACGCTATAAGTCAATCCACGCTCGATACACTCTTGGATATCATAACGCGGTGGATCAATGAAATAATCCAAAAACTCTAGCACAAAGATGTTTCTTGAATCAGAAATAGGGAAGTTTTCTGCGAAAACCTTGTAAAGCCCTTCCTGATGGCGGTTGTCAGAAGTAGTTTCTAATTGAAAAAACTCCTTGAAAGACTCCAATTGTACGTCCAAGAAATCTGGGTAATCAATTACCTTCTTACTTGTCGCAAAATTTACTCTTTCTTTTTGAATATTATTGTTTGCCAAGGGAATAAGAATTTAGTTTAAAAAAACTGAGCTAACATCTGCTGATTTCATCTCCCGATCAAGCGTCAGCAGGAGCTTGATCCATATACTATATATTATAAACAGGAATAGACTCTGATAGATTTGGACTATCAGAGTCTAAGTTTTTGGCGCTTTATGCGAGATTACTTAATCTCAACTACAGCTCCAGCTTCTTCTAATTGTTTTTTCAAAGCTTCTGCTTCGTCTTTAGAAACACCAGTTTTTAATTCTTTTGGTGCACCATCAACTAAATCTTTAGCTTCTTTCAAACCTAAACCAGCTAAGTCTTTAACCAATTTAACTACAGCTAATTTCTGACCACCAGCTTCTTTCAAGATTACATCGAAAGATGTTTTCTCTTCAGCAGCAGCAGCACCGTCACCAGCACCTGGAGCAGCAGCAACAGCTACAGCAGCAGCAGCAGGCTCGATACCATACTCGTCTTTTAAGATATCAGCTAATTCTTTAACTTCTTTTACTGTTAAGTTTACTAACTGTTCAGCAAGTTGTTTTAAATCTGCCATTTTATTTTGAATTTTTGAATTTTCTTTAAAAAATATTGTTAATTAAAATTTAACGAACGTTTGTTAAATTGAGGGTTCGTTAGCCTCTTTCTTCTAAAGCTTTTACTAAGCCTGAAATTGTATTTCCGCCTGATTGAAGAGCAGAAATAACGTTCTTCGCAGGAGATTGAAGTAATGCAATAACGTCTGCAATAAGTTCCTCTTTAGATTTAAGAGTTACTAATGAGTCAAGTTGGTTGTCACCTACAAAAGCAGTCTCTTGAATATATGCTGCTTTTAATACAGGCTTCTCACCTTCTTTACGTAATTGCTTGATCAATTTCGCCGGAGCATTACCTGTTTCTGAAAACATTAATGTAGACGCTCCTTTTAATACGCCAAAGATCTCTTCTGAATCTACGCCAGCCTCTAACAACGCTTTCTTAATCAAAGTGTTTTTCACAACCTTGATCTCGATTCCTTGCTCGAAACATTTACGACGAATGTTATTCACCTTCTCAACTGTCAGATTAGCAGTGTCAGTAATGTAAAAATTACCGTAAGATTTAATCTGTTCAGCTAAAGCTTCAACAATTTCATGTTTAAGTTCTTTTCTCATGATTAAATTCCTGCTACTGATTTAGTTTCAATATGAATACTAGGACTCATAGTTGAAGAAATGTGAATACTCTTGAAGTACGTTCCTTTTGCTGCAGATGGTTTCAAACGTGAAATCGTTTGTAACACTTCTAATGCGTTGTCATAGATTTTATCTGCGTCGAAAGACACTTTACCAACTGAAGTATGGATGATACCTGTTTTGTCAACTTTGAAGTCGATCTTACCAGCTTTAACCTCAGTCACAGCTTTGCCTACTTCCGTAGTTACTGTTCCTGTCTTAGGGTTAGGCATTAAGTTTCTTGGACCTAAAATACGACCCAATTTACCTACTTTTGCCATAACACTAGGCATTGTGATGATAATGTCAACGTCAGTCCAACCACCTTCGATTTTGCTGATATAGTCATCAAGACCTACGTAGTCTGCACCTGCCGCCTTAGCTTCTTCTTCCTTGTCAGGAGTACATAAAACTAATACACGAACTGTCTTACCAGTACCGTGTGGCAATGTTGCAATACCACGAACCATTTGATTTGCTTTACGAGGATCTACGCCCAAACGAACGTCGATATCCACAGAAGCATCAAATTTGGTGTTGGTGATCTCTTTAACTAAAGCCGCAGCTTCCTTTAAAGAGTATGCTTTACCAGCTTCAATTTTGGATAGTGCCGCTTTTTGATTTTTTGTTAATCTAGCCACTTTCTTAAACTGATTTCGTTAATTAATTTTTCCAAGGAGCATCACCTGAAACAGTGATACCCATACTACGCGCTGTACCAGCAACCATTCTCATAGCTGATTCTACAGTAAATGCATTCAAATCTGGCATCTTATCTTCCGCAATAGTCTTTACTTGATCCCAAGTAATAGAAGCTACTTTCTTACGGTTTGGCTCTCCCGATCCGCTCTTAAGCTTCGCTGCATCCTTTAATTGAACAGCAACCGGTGGAGTTTTAATGATAAAATCAAAAGATTTGTCGGCATATACAGTGATCACAACAGGTAATACTTGACCTGGTTTGTCTTGCGTACGAGCGTTAAATTGCTTACAGAAATCCATGATATTAACACCTTTAGCACCTAATGCAGGTCCTACCGGTGGAGATGGATTCGCAGCTCCGCCCTTCACTTGTAATTTTACTAACGCACTGACTTCTTTTGCCATTTTTTCTGTGATTTAATTTGTTAAATGTTTGTTAGTAAGTTGGAAGCAATAACGTAACATTTAATTCTCGATGGCAACAAACACAATATTTGCAACCAAACGAGGTGCAAAGATAACCATAAAATCTATAATAAAAAATTATTTTTTCTTTTTTTATTTACCTAGTAATAAGCGCACTTGGTCTCCCCATGCACCTATCAACAAATCCGGAATCTTATCCCCATTTACATCTCCTACATCGCTTCCCCAGGAACGCTCAACAGTAACCTTAGGAATCACCTCTTCTGTAGCTAAAGTGAAGTTCCCATTGCCGTCATTTCTCAAAGCTTGAAATTGCATCGCCTCAAATGGTGGGATTTTTAAAGCACTCAACACAATATCCATATCCCCATCCCTATCAAAATCTATAACATTACAAGCATACGTAGAAAAATCATATTCCGGAATCCGACTCTCAGTTTCATCCACGAATTTACCGTCACCCTTGTTCATAAATAACCGTCCTCGTGGATTTCGTTCCTTCTGACCTCCATTGCTAGTCAAGTTAGCGAAGAAAATATCTTCCTTCCCATCCTTATCAGCGTCAAATACAATAACCTCCCTCGAATGAAGATCTACAGTCTCAACTAAAGCACCCTCCTTTTCGGAGAATTTTCCAGTGCCATCATTAAAATACAACCTGCTTGGTGGCACCTCATTAGCTAATACCATGTCAAGATCGCCGTCTCCATCAGCATCAAACAATTTCACAGATTGAACCTGCTCTTTATTGTTCGGTAAATTATCCGCAGAGACATCAATTAAAAACCCTGGCTTCTCTGGATTGTTCAACCAAAGTAATACCCCTGGATTATCTCCCGTATTACCTATTACAATATCAGGCAAGCCATCTCCATTTACATCACCCAAATCTAAACCATTACCTTCACTCTTGCCAAGCAACCTGTCTGAAACATCTCTGAACGTACCATCACCATTTCCCAAATAATATTCATGGTTTTGATCATCTTCTGCAACAAATACAACGTCGATAAATCCATCATTGTCCATATCTGCAATACGAACATGCTCTGTATCATGATTTGCATCCTTGAAAACACCTTTTTGCCAAGTGAAATTACCATTGCCATCATTGATATAAAGGCGGTTTGGTAGATTCTCCATTGCTAAAATTATATCCAAGGAACCGTCCCCATTTACATCAACTAAAACAACATCTAAAGCATGTGTCTTAGGATCCAATGGAATACTGGTTTCGGTCACATCGGAAAAATAAGCAGTTTCATTTTCTTGACCATAGCAAGCAGTTAGTCCACTGAGGATAAAAATTCCCGTTAAACCCAAATATTTGGGTTTTAAAATCTGATTGTCCATAAGCTTTAATTTTTAAATGGTTAAAAGAAATAGAAACAAAACCTGTTTATTTCGAACAAATTCAGAGTGGTTTTGTTTTGACCTATTATTTTAAGCCGTCATAAAGAGTTTTGCTCAATAGCAAATCATCATTGTCACCGTAAAACTCCCAATACATAGCTCCCAATATTCCTTGAGATTTAATATAAGCGGCCTTTTCTTTAATGGATTTCTCATTTTCAAAGGTCAAAACTAATGTTCCTGTATCATCTACTAAATAAGGAACTTTAGATTTGTCGTCCCATCTCTCCTCAAATTGACTCATTGGCATCTCCCGGAAATTAACAAAATCATTCACTTTCTTCTTGTCGCCTCTCCCATAGAATGGAATTCCCATTACCAATTTGTTCTTTGGAACACCTGCATCCAAATGTGCTTGTAGCGCTTCAACTAGTGTAATCCTTCCCGCCAAATCCGAACGATACAAACTGTTGTGTTGTAATGCAGGCTTTGAGACATCATACATCATTACATTGACAAAATCAATATCCTTATCGATAGCTCTAAAATCGATGTATTTGCCATCTGCTATAGTCGCTAAAGTCAAAAGCTTTTTAGGACCAATCTCTTTTCGAATATCCTTCATCAATAAGGTAAAGTTATCCGTATCTTCAGGAGAAGCCGAAATGCCAGCTTCATTACTGGTCGGATACTCCCAGTCGATGTCAATCCCGTCCAAATCAAATTCTTTAACGATCTTTTGGCAATCTTTGGCAAAACCCAATCTATTGGTTTCGTCTGCCGCCATCTCACTGAACCTACCCGAAGTCCAGCCTCCAATTGATAGAAGAATCTTAAGGTCAGGATTCTTCATTCTCAATTTAACAATCTCTCTGAGACGCTCAGGATTATCTATTTTTACGCCATTGAATGTATCATTGACATGACCAAAGGCATAATTAATATGGCTTATTAAATTTGGATCAGGAACAGGCTTTGTCCAGGATGTCACATAAGAAACAATATGTGGTTTTTTGCCCTGAGCCAAAATAGCTGAGGGTAAAGCTAACAGCATAAAAAGGAATGACCCTAGGATGGTCATCATGTGTTTTCTTTTCATAATAAATAGTATTACAGTTTAAGTTTAATCCCAATACGATTGAGAAGCAGACCAAACCACAGCATAGCATATGCCCAAATTAAGGAGCCAATTACGGCTAGCCACATGGAATAGTCCTGTTTATAAAATAATATAGATAACCCTGAACCCCAGATCATAAAATAAATCAGGTCTGGAGCAAGATATGTAGTTAAAGAATTCTGTCCAGCCAGTTCAAAAAGCTTACTGTACTTAGAATATCCTCTTACATCAATCAAATAATAAATCAATACAAATAAAAGTATACTAATACCATTGCATAACATCCCCCAAGATGGAGTGGCCAAAATCTTCGATACGATAAACCATTGATGTAAAATCAATCCCAAAACCAAACTTATCAAACCAAAAAGGGTTAGATATATAGCCAATTTCTTCCAATCTCTTGAAAACTTCCTAACAATTAAAGTGGCAGTTATGCCCGACATAACAATCATTGGAACATTCCCCTGCAATAGTACATTAATCCAATCTTGACCAGGAAATAAATTTGGCACCCAACCATTCATGGATGCAATATTGAGGAACAAGAATAAAAGGACAGCCAACAAAGACCTCCATATCCTATCCTTTATTAAAAGATAAACGCTACTCCCTGCAAAATAACCCCAACCTATCAAACCTAAAATTCCCCACCAACTTCTTTCAAACCAGACAGGTGTATCAACGGAACCTGCCCTGAAGATTGCTGACAAATAAATCAACCCTATTATTCCTATTACCTTTAATATCAAAAAAATGTTTTTGTATTTATCCTTAGGGTAATTGTTCCAAACCAAGAAAATACAGACATAGACCAAACCAATCCACCATAAACGTGGCATACCTGTTAATTCAGGATTGAGACTGCCGGAATTAACAATCAACAATCCTATAATGAGCAAACTTATAGTTCTGGCCAAAATATGGATAAAAACACGTGCATCTGAATCCCCCTTTTTCTTTCTTGCAGTCACGGCGTACGGTATTGCCATACCTACCATAAAAAGAAATCCCGGAAAAACCCAATCTGAAAGTCCCATGCCATCTACATTAGCATCGGTATGCAACAACCATTTTGGAACATTTGAAGTATACAAATCATTGACAAAAAGCATCAGAAACAAAGTCAGCCCACGCATAATATCTATTGCGCGAACACGAATCTTTGTAGAAGCAGAAAGATTAGCAGATAAGGTTTCTGGGTTCAACATCATTAATTTAGGTCATCAAACCTTAAATATAATAAAAAGGAAAGAATTCTAGGAACCCATTCTTTAGAACCAATCCGTCTTTGTTTCGCAACTATTCCCTTAAATTTTCCAATTTCTCACATCTCACATCTCACATCTCACATCTCACATCTAATGTCTAATGTCTTATGTCTTATGTCTTATATCTATACCACAAAAAAAGCCCCAACCAAAGGAAGGGGCTTAAAATTTCTAATGTCTAAAGACTAACAATCGTTATTCTTTTTCGACTTGCATATAGTTCAATTCAAGAGGAGTTTTACGACCGAATACTTTTACCATTACGGTTAATTTCTTCTTGTCTTCGTGAACTTCTTCGATTTCACCTGTAAAACCATTGAAAGGACCATCATTAACTTTTACAGTTTCGCCAACGTAGTAAGGCACGCTGATTGATTCGCCTTGTTCTGCCATTTCGTCAACTTTTCCTAAGATACGGTTAACTTCAGCTGGACGAAGAGGAATAGCGTTACCCGCTTTGTCTCCTAAGAATCCGATTACACTGTTTACGTTTTTGATTGCGTGTTCGATCTCACCGTCTAATGCCGCTTCGATCAAAACATATCCTGGATAGTAGTTACGTTCTTTGGCAACTTTCTTGCCATCGCGCATTTGGTAGTATTTCTCCATTGGAATCAATACTTGGGTTACCAAATGTTGAATGCCTAGGCGGTTGATTTCAGCTTCAAGGTATTGTTTAACCTTTTTTTCTTTCCCGCTCACAGCACGCACGACGTACCACTTTAAACTTTGATCTGCCATAATACTTTTGGATTAGAAAATTAAGATGCTGTATTGTACAGCAGTTCCATTACATTACTTGAGGCTTTATCCATTACGAAAATAACCAAAGCAATAATAATAGATGCAACAAGCACAATAATAGCGTGACTTTGAAGTTGAGCCCAAGTAGGCCAAGTCACTTTTTCGGTAACCTCTGTGTAAGAGTCCTTAATAAAGTCAAGTACTTTTGCCATTTTTTAAGTTTCTATTTTTATTAGCACGGGCACCAGGATTCGAACCCAGATCAAAGGTTTTGGAGACCTCTATTCTACCATTGAACTATGCCCGTGTAGATTTTTTTTGTGTTGCAAATATAGGCTTTAGACCGCATTACAACAAATATTATTTCAAATTATTTGCGGAAAACCGCGTGTTATTTCTCAGTGAAAAAATAAGCTAATCAGCCTGAGCCAATTAGCTTATTTTTTATTGTGATAATCTTTTCAGATTATTTTACGATTTCAGTTACCTGACCAGCACCTACTGTACGACCACCCTCACGGATAGCGAAACGTAGACCTTTTTCCATTGCGATAGCGTTGATCAACTTAACAGTGATTGTTACGTTATCACCTGGCATAACCATCTCAGTACCTTCTTCTAGAGTAATCTCTCCAGTTACGTCTGTTGTACGGAAATAGAATTGAGGACGGTATTTGTTGAAGAAAGGAGTGTGACGACCACCTTCTGCTTTCGACAATACGTAAACCTCAGCTTTGAAGTCTGTGTGTGGAGTTACTGAACCTGGTTTACAGATAACCATACCACGACGGATATCAGTTTTCTCAATACCACGTAACAATAAACCTACGTTATCTCCAGCCTCACCGTAATCTAAGATCTTACGGAACATCTCAACACCTGTTACTGTAGATTTCAAGTTCTCAGCACCCATACCTAAGATCTCAACTGGATCTCCAGAGTTGATTACACCTCTTTCGATACGACCTGTAGCTACTGTACCACGACCTGTGATTGAGAACACGTCCTCGATAGGCATCAAGAAAGGAAGATCTGTCAAACGTGGAGGAATTGGAATGTAGTTATCTACAGCGTCCATTAATTCCATGATTGAATCAACCCATTGAGTCTCTCCGTTTAATGCACCTAAAGCAGAACCTTTGATTACTGGAACATCGTCTCCAGGGAATTCGTAGAATGATAATAATTCACGAACTTCCATCTCAACTAAGTCTAATAATTCAGCGTCATCAACTAAGTCAACTTTATTCAAGAATACTACTAACGCAGGAACACCTACCTGACGAGCTAATAGGATGTGCTCGCGAGTTTGAGGCATAGGACCGTCTGTTGCAGCAACAACGATGATAGCACCGTCCATTTGCGCAGCACCAGTTACCATGTTCTTAACGTAATCGGCGTGACCTGGACAGTCAACGTGTGCATAGTGACGGTTAGCTGTTTGGTATTCTACGTGTGCAGTGTTAATCGTGATACCACGTTCTTTCTCTTCAGGAGCAGAGTCAATTGAATCAAATGAACGAGCCTCTGAAAAACCTTTATCAGCTAAAACTTTAGTGATAGCAGCTGTTGTAGTTGTTTTACCGTGGTCAACGTGACCGATAGTACCAATGTTTAAGTGCGGTTTACTACGGTCAAATTTCTCTTTTGCCATGTTTATGCGAATTAGTAATTATAAAATATTTCTTTTAATTAATCTTACAAAGTTACAAAACTTATGTATTCGAGCCAAAGATGGGATTTGAACCCACGACCTCTTCCTTACCAAGGAAGTGCTCTACCCCTGAGCTACTTCGGCTTACAAAAAGCTTATTTACAGACATAAGCCTCTACCCTTTCAATAAATTAAATTGTTAAGAAGACAGAGACTTAGATTTGTTTTATAAATTGAGCGGAAGACGAGGTTCGAACTCGCGACCTATAGCTTGGAAGGCTATCGCTCTACCAACTGAGCTACTTCCGCTTGCGAGTTTGCATCCCTAGATCACCTCAATAAACAAGGTGGAGTGCAAACTTTTTTGGTGGAGGGAGAAGGATTCGAACCTTCGAAGCCGAAGCAACGGATTTACAGTCCGTCCCATTTGACCGCTCTGGAACCCCTCCAGACCTACAACTTGCGTTGTTTTGAGCCTCCTATCGGAATCGAACCAATGACCTACTGATTACAAGTCAGTTGCTCTACCAGCTGAGCTAAGGAGGCGTATTTAATTTAATAAAACTTGCTGTTTTAAAGAACGGCTATCTTTGGATAGCGAGTGCAAAAATCTAATATTTATTCGATATTCGCAAGTTTTATTTTTAATTTTTTTTCTACTTAAAGAACTAGCTCGCTACAGTACTTATTTTCCCGTTTTGATGATGCAAAGATAGCTACTCCATGAACATATCAAAAATATTTGGTCATTTTTTTTACTCCTGAAAACCATATCATTGATATGCAAGTAAATAATTTTCATTTTCCAATCCATCAGATACCCTATATTTGCACATGATTAACGCAACAGCTGTGAAAAAATATACAATATCTTTAATCTTATTATCCGTGTTATCACTGAATTCATCCCAACTTTCAGCTCAAGAAAACCCCGGATTTATCAAAAAATTAATCAAAAAATTCGTCTCCTCGGAAAAAGACTCTTCCAGATCCGGAAGTTTTGTAGTACTACCAGCCGTAGGTTATGCCCAAGAAACTGGATTCGAATACGGAATTGCAAGTACATATAACTTCTATATAGATAAAGAAAACCTAGACAGTAGAACATCCAATGTAACACTGATTGGAACTCTAACAACTAAAAAACAGAAGAACATCAAACTAACTTCTGATATCTGGACAAAAAACAATGACTATCACATCATATCTGAACTCCGATTCAGGGACTGGCCATTCAACTTCTATGGACTAGGAAACGATACATGGAAAGCAGATGAAGATTACCTCGACCAAAAACTTTACCGCATAAAATTAGATGGAGAAAAAAGGTTCGCTCCTAATTTCTATGCAGGGATTAACCTTAATTACGAGAACTTCCAATTTAATGACATCGAATCTGGCGGAATATTCGAATCCCCAGAAGTCTTAGGCAAAGATGGGGGTCAATATATGGCTTTAGGAGTATCCGCTTTATACGATACCCGGAACAATACTACTTATACTACCAATGGATTTTACGGCAGAGCTAAATACAGCTACGCCCCCAACTTCTTCGGCAAGGACAATTTTGTTGGAAACCAAATAGAATTTGATATCCGTGGTTTCTACCCGATTACCAAGCATTTGACAGTCGCTGCCCAAGGCCTTTTTCGAGGAACATATGGTAAAAACGTACCTTTCTACGTTATGCGTGAACTAGGAGGAGACATGACCATGCGTGGATACTATTTGGGCAGATATAAAGACAAAAATTACATGACTGCCCAAGCAGAGTTGAGATATCGTTTCCATCCAAGAATCGGAATCAACGCATTCCTAGGAACAGGTAGCACATTCTCAAAACAACATGATATGCGTTTGATCCCATCCTATGGTGCAGGACTCCGCTATTTCTTTAGCCTAGAACATAATAGTAGTATCCGCTTTGATTATGCCTTCGGTGAACAAAGACCCGGAGAAAAAAGACAATCCGGCTTTTATTTAAGTATTAGTGAGGCGTTTTAAATTAGACAATAGACAGTAGACATAAGACACTAGACAATAGACTTTGATCATTTGTAGATAATAGCAGATAATAGAACTTATATAATACTTACCATATCTGTTTTTGATTTCTATCCTTTCATAAGAAAGAATGTGATTAGTTTACAATTTTTAAACTTCACCAAGTCTAATGTCTTTTGTCTTATGTCTATTGTCTAACCTACCCTACCCCAAATTTCTCAATAGAAAATCCTCTTTCCGTTGTCCTTCCCTTTTCAGTACAATGCCAAAATGAAACATATTGATCGATACGATCACTCTCCTATCATCAATCAACTTATTCCACAAACTTTTATTCTTAAGGCTGTAAGGTTTATCAATTATTAAAATCTTACCTTCATCCACTAATTTCAACAATTCCTCTACTTCAATGTTTGGCTGGTTTATCCAATAAGCATTCACATCTTTATTATTTATATCATCCCCTAATTTTTCAACCTTCCAATAACTAAGTATTTTTTTCAATAGAGGGAGATATTTGGGATTAAAACCTACCGGAAAATCAACATGATTCGAACTTTTATAGCCGACATTGTAAATTACTTTTGAAGCTAGGTCATATACAAATGGGGAATGTGTCCCATGCCTACTGTTGGAAACGATAAAATGATACAAATAAGAGATTAGATACCGCATTGCGGCACAAAAATACAAATAGAATTAGAATTGTAGCGTAAAGGTACTGCCTTGGCCTTCTTTACTATCTACAGATATGTTTCCGCCATGCATCAACATGATTTGTTTGCTCAATGTAAGGCCAACACCTGTTCCTGTCTTCTTGGTGGTGAAAAAAGGTGTAAAAATCTGCTCCTGTATTTCCGCCGACATTCCTGAACCATTGTCCTGAATCTTCAATTGAATATGATCTTTGGTTTCAACAGCGGAAAGACTGATATAAGGCTCATTGACCTCCTTCACAGCTTCGATAGCATTCAATAGCAAATTTATAATGACCTGTTCCAGCAAGTTTACATCCGCACGTAAAATCAATCGCGTGTTCTTGATAATAATATCAACATCAATATTTTTTTGGATCAAAGTAGGTTCCAATAATTGATAAATATTTTCAAAAAGCTGAACAACCAAGATTTCGGAATATTGAGGCTGATCCACTTTGTTGATCAATCTGTAGCTCTTGGCAAATTGCAACAAACCCTCGCTCCTACGCTTGATAGTGAAAATACCCAACTTAAGATCTTCAACATCCTGTTCGCCTTCCCAATGCTCTAAACGATCATGCAAAGTCTCAGCAAGTGAGCTGATTGGCCCTATTGAATTCATAATCTCATGTGTCAAAACACGCAATAACTTATGCCATGCTCGTGTTTCAGTTTCATCAATGGCCTCGTTGATGTTTTGATAAACAATAATGCGAAATGAGCCGTCTTGAGTCTCAAAACCCGAACTCTGCATCAACAATTTGATTTTTCCTTTACTAGAATGAGCCGTTTCCATCTGATGTTTCCCAACCTGTAGCTGCATCGTTTTCTCATACAGCTCTGGATGGCGCTTGATCATACCAGATATATTGCCCAAATGTGGCACCTGAAATAAATCCTTGAATGCATCATTCAACCAAATTACTTTGCCCGAGTCAGCATGGTAAAAGATAATAGCAGTATCCAACATATTGATTACCTTATTGAGGTATTGATGCTGTAAAGCTTGGTCTATACTAATGTTTTTGTAAACCTCATTGATTAGATTAAATGCGGAATAAAGTTGTCCCTCTGGAGATTTAGGGTTCTTGACTACAAATCTTCTAGTAAAATCGCGATATTTTACTGCTTCTGAAAATTCTATAAGTTGTTTGATTAAGAATCGATGTTTTGAAAAAGATCGATTTGCAAAGATCATCAAAAAGAAAAAGGCTAGCCCAGCATATAGATAATACCCTTTGAAACCTAAAAAGGCAATCCCAACAGCTAGAGCCATTAGTATTAACATTTTTAAGAAATCGGTAACAACCAGCCTGGTCATAGATTAGAGATTATATTTTTCTAGTCTTCTGTACAATGCCGCACGAGTTAGCCCTAATTCTTTAGCAGCCTTACTGATATTTCCATTATATCGATCAATAGCTGATTTAATTGCTTTTCTTTCCATTTCTTCCAAATTATGAGAAGAAAAATCTGCAATCAATGGTTTTTCTTCCATTTGTTGTTCAATGGGTGAAAATAAGATATCATCAGCACGAATACTTTGCTGATCAGACATGATCACGGCACGCTCGATACTATATTGCAACTCGCGCACATTCCCTGGAAAATGATATCCTTTCAGCTTATTAACCGCATCAGATTCTAATCCAGCAATATTTTTATGATATTTAGCACTGTAGAATTTCAAGAAATGATCAGCCAATAATGGAATGTCTTCTCCCCTTTCACGCAATGGTGGCACTTGAATTTCTAAAGTATTGATCCTATAGATCAAATCTTTTCTAAACCGGCTTTCATCAGCCAATACTTTCAAGGGAACATTGGTTGCAGAAATTAAACGAATATCAACGGGAATAGCCTGACTTGATCCCAAAGGAACTACAGCTCTATTTTGCAAAACACTTAATAACTTAGCTTGTTGCTGCAAACTAATATTTCCGATCTCGTCCAAAAATAAGGTTCCTGCATCTGCATTTTCAAATCTCCCCTTCCTATCCTCCCTTGCATCAGTAAAAGCCCCTTTTTTATACCCAAATAGTTCACTTTCAAAAAGCGTCTCCGTCAAAGAGCCTACATCAACTTTAACAAAAGATTCCTTGGATCGTAATGACCGCTGATGGATCGCATTTGCTATTAAATCCTTACCAGTTCCATT
Organism: Sphingobacterium sp. 1.A.5; assembly: GCF_002734235.1. NCBI lineage: Bacteria > Pseudomonadati > Bacteroidota > Sphingobacteriia > Sphingobacteriales > Sphingobacteriaceae > Sphingobacterium > Sphingobacterium sp. 1.A.5. The sequence goes on along the minus strand of NZ_PEBA01000045.1, from coordinate 163,497 downwards.
TTCTCCTAAAATTAATATGTTAGCTTCGGTAGGTGCAACTTTGTCCAGCTTAAATTGTAAATCTTCCATAATAGGAGAATTCCCAATAATCCCATGCTGATCTCTCGTATTTACAGCGATTTTTTCTTTTTGATTTGGTCTACTTTCTTGATAAATTCCAGTCAGCGTATTGATGAGCTGCTCATTTTGCCATGGTTTGACAATAAAATCAGAAGCCCCTTGTTTCAGCGATTTTACAGCTAAGTCTACTGCTCCATATGCAGTAATCATAACAACATTCACTTTAGGAAATTGTGCCTTAATTTTTGAAAGCCAAAACAACCCCTCATTCCCCGTGTTGATAGCACTCTTATAGTTCATATCAAGCATAACAATATCAACTGGATTTTTCTCCAGGATATTTATTAACCTTTCTGGGTTGTGTTCTACGATTACTTCTTTGACATTAGGTCTTAGTAATATACGTGTGGCGGTTAACAAGTCTTGATCATCATCAACAACTAAAATGGTTGCTTTCTTCATTGTTAGCTAAGTTAACTATAAATCTAAAGATCCCGAATAATAATCATTCATATATTTTTGCATCAACCACTCGTATTGCTTTATGATTAATTGACTACGGGTAGCGTCCAATTTATTCTTAGCAGTTAAGTAGATTACAGAGTTACTGTTTCCTGCCTCAAAATGTACCGTAGCGATCCGAAATGACTCTGCATAACTTAGCTCCTGATCACGCAGATTGACCACATTTTTCTGTGTGATATCTAAATCGAAAACAGCTTGAGCAGTTTTCATCCGCAAATCATTCCTCATAATATCTTTGGTGAAATTAACCTCATTTAAATTAACTTCGGCTAACCGAACCTGAGTGCGATTCTTGAATTGATTGAAGATTGGAATGCTCAAAGTCAAGCCAACACCTTTGCTCAAATTGTTTTTGATTTGATTAAAAATCGCCCCACCTTCCTTACTGTAATTGGAACTCATCCCTCCACTCAAGGATAGACTTGGCCAATAATTAGATTTGGCAACCTTAATTCCCTCTTCCATCTCTTTGATCCTATAATCCATCGCTTTAAATTGTGGCAATGCTGTCAAAGATGCTTGAAACAATTCTTCAGATGATTTTATAGATATTTCTGCAGGTATATCAATCTGTTCAAGCTCACCCAAACTTTGAACATCCACATTCATCAGTCCAGCTAACTCTACCCTTGCATTGTTCAAACTTTGTCTTGTCAGTTCTACAGCATTCAGGTCGCTGCTATATTGCCCTTTAATATCATATAAATCACCAGGATTTGCTGCACCCTCACGATTTAAAACTTCATTTCTGTGCAGTTGTTCCTTAGTCACCGATAGCTGACCTTCGGTTTGAGTCAACATGTCTTTTGCTGTCAGTACTTTTACATATGCTGTAATGACATCCAATTTCAAGTCATTTACATAACCTTCATATTCCAATTTACCTGCGTCCAGAGCGTTCGATTTCATTCGGATGTTATGGATGATATAAAAACCATTGAAGATCGGAACATTTAAGCCCAGGGATTGACGCCCTGAGCTATTGTTCTGATCTATATATTGATTGGTTGTCGGATTGATGGTCCTACCCTGCGAGATATCATGACTGATATTGGCATTCAAAGTTGGTAATCGGTCGTATTTCGCTTGTTTATACGCAAGGTCAGATCGGTCAACGACTAATTCATCTCGCCTCAAAGTAGGGTTGTTTTGGATTGCCTGTTTAACGCAATCGGCTAAGGACAAGGAATCTCCCTGTCCTTTTGCCGTGCTAACTAAACAACAAACAAATATGATTACAAATAGTAAATTTCTTTTCATTTAAAACTAAATTTCATACTGCATTCCATAGGCTGTGCCAAATAATTAAAATTTTGAATCTCAACACATTAACAATTAAAGACCTTACAACCTGTTCGAAGCCGAACATTCAAGTGTTCACTTATGAACACCAACAAAAGAAAATCAAATTGTCCACCACCGCACAATTACTGTTCGCTTTCGAACAGTCCCAAACCCTCATTGTTAACTAAAACACTGATATTCATCATATTAAAACTTTGGCACAACCTTGTATATGCTTTTATCAAATTTTCATATAGAATTACATGGACAGACCGATTAAACAAAAAACGTGGAATACAAAAAGAATACTAACTGTAGCCGGAATTACAGGCATCGTAGCCTTGATTGGAGCTAGTTATTATTACACCAGCGGAAACAGTAAACTGAACGTTGATGCTGAACGTATTTCGATTTTTGAGGTTAAAGAAGATACTTTTCAGGAATTCATTCCTATTAATGGTACCGTATTACCGATCAGCAGTATATACTTAGATGCTTCAGTTGGAGGACGTGTGGAAGAAAAATTTGTTGAAGATGGAGCACATCTACATAAGGGTGATCCAATAATGCGACTTTCGAACACAGATTTGGAATTGACTTTGGTGCAACAAGAGACACAGGTCCTAAACCTTTTAACTCAAAACCAAATTGCTCAAACAAATGCCCAACAAGCTACAATCAGCAATAAAAACCAAATGGCTGATGTGGAGTCTGCATTTAGGGAGGCTGAACGTGTATACAATCTGAACAAGAAACTACTGGCTGAAAAAGCAATTGGATCTCAAGAATATGAGAAATCATTAAATGATTATAATTATCAAAAGGAACGTGTAGGTCTGACTAAACAAATCGTAAAACAAGATCAGATTTCAAATAGTCAGAAACTTAACCAAGACCGCGAAACTTATAAACGTACTCAAAATGCATTGGAATTGATGCGCCAAAAAGTTGGTGATTTGATTTTAAGAGCACCTGTAGATGGTCAATTAACCTCCTTTGATGCTGAAATAGGCCAGAATAAAACAGCTGGAGAGCGTCTAGGTCAAATCGACGTACTCACAGGATTCAAAGTGCGTGCTGATATTGATGAACATTATATCAACCGTATCTTCCCAGACCTTAAAGGTCAGTTCACTATTGGCAACAAGGTTTATGAGTTAAAAATTAAGAAAGTATATACCCAAGTGAAAGACGGAAGATTCCAAGTAGATATGGAATTTTTGAATGAAGTTCCTCAAGGAATTCGTCGTGGTCAGACATTAACAATTCGATTGGCATTGAGTGATGAAACAAAAGCTATCCTATTAGCAAAAGGAGGTTTCTACCAACAAACTGCAGGCAATTGGATCTTTAAACTAGATAAGAGTGGAAATGTGGCCTACCGAACAGATATTCAGTTGGGAAGGCAAAATCCAGAATATTATGAAGTACTAAATGGATTACAACCTGGAGACAAGGTCGTAGTTTCAAGCTATGAAACATACGATAAGATTCAGGAATTGAGCATCAAAAAATAGAGTAGAAGTCTAATAACCGCTGTTGGAGAACACGAAAATGGCGGTTTTTAAAACTAACCATTATGATAAACTGAAATCATTAATTTAAAACAAAGAAACACCATGATAAAAATAACCAATCTTCAAAAATTCTACCGTACCGAAGAGGTAGAGACCGTTGCCTTGAACGATGTAAATATCCACGTTAAGGAAGGCGAGTTTGTCGCTGTTATGGGGCCTTCAGGATGTGGAAAGTCAACACTACTGAATATCATCGGTCTATTGGACGACTTGGATGAAGGTAGTTATCTTTTTAATAACATAGAAGTAGCACATTTCAAAGAAAACAAACGTTCAGATCTTCGCAAGCATAATATTGGCTTCGTATTCCAAAGCTTTAACCTAATCGATGAGCTAACCGTATTTGAGAACGTAGAACTGCCATTGGTCTACACCAATGTGCCAGCTGCCGAACGCAAACGCCGCGTCGAAGAGGTCCTGGAAAAGGTGCAGATCATGCACCGCCGCAATCACTTTCCGCAACAGCTTTCCGGAGGTCAGCAACAGCGTGTAGCAGTAGCACGTGCTGTAGTAAACAATCCGAAATTGATCCTTGCCGATGAGCCTACAGGTAATTTGGACTCAAGCAATGGTAATGAAGTTATGCAATTGCTGACCGAACTCAATGAAGCTGGCACAACCATCGTAATGGTTACCCACTCCGAGCATGATGCCAAATTCTCAGATAGAGTAATCCGTATGCTGGATGGACAGGTAATCCTGGAAACTGCAACTGCTTTATAGAGATATTCAGTAGTAATCGGTCCCTGCGTTGGTTGAGCGTAGTCGAAACCAGGAGTCGAAGTGCGGTCCCTGTGTTAGTTGAGCGAAGCCAAAACTAGGAGTCGAAGGGCGGTCCTCTACTATTATTTCAAAGTTAAATATCAAAATAATGAAGATTAACAGCAACATCAAATTGACAATAGGATTAGGAATAACTCTTCTAACTTTAGTATCCCTGAATTATCAGTTCAGTTTTACCAAAAATTATCCTGTTTCAGGGATTTGGTATGCTGCAAATACGAATGAAGAAATCCCTAATTCTTATGTTTCAATAACCGAATGCAATAAAAAAACAGTTATTGAAATCACGGAATCAATTATAAAAGCCAAAACCACGAAAACACAAATTATAGTGATTTCTAGGTTGTCAAATATCTTTTTAAGCCTGTAATAACAAAATTATGATCAAAAATTATTTCAAGATAGCCTTTCGTAATCTTAAGAAGAACAAAGGTTTTACAGCGATTAATATTGTTGGTTTGGCGATCGGTATGGCGGCGGCGATGTTGATTATGCTGTGGGTAAGTTCACAATTAAATTTTGACAACACTTATCCAAAATCGAAACTAATCTATTCTGTCGGTTCAATGGAACAGTCGGATAAAGGTCCCGATGTTTGGTTTTCAACCCCTAAACCATTATATGAGGTTGTCAAAAATGACATCTCAGAAGTTAAACAGAGTTCTAGGTTAAACAATACGGGAGGATTTCTTTTTACCTATGATGACAAAAAAATCATTGCAAAAAAGGGTGCGTTCGTGGATTCAGCATTTCTGCAAATTTTTGAACTACCCTTATTAAAAGGAAATCCTAAGACAGCATTAGTAGAACCTACAGATATTGTGCTTACAAAAGATTACGCGATGACCATCTTTGGCAGCACAGATGTCATCGGTAAGAGTATAAAAGTAGATAGTACAGAGGTCTTAAAAGTATCGGCCATTTTAGACGAAATCCCAAGTAACAGCAGATTTGCGGAAATGAACTTTTTTGTACCATGGACCTGGATGGAGAAGATAAATTTTTCAGATAAAAATTGGGGTAATAGCTCGGTAAACTTGTTTGTAGAATTATATCCAGATGCAAATTTGGACGCCGTTCAGAATAAATTCAAAACGATTACCCAAAAGCATTCGGACCTCAAAACAGAAAATTTCCTTAAACAAATCGGAGATAATTATTTATATAATGATTATAAAAATGGTATAGCAGTAGGTGGAAGAATTGATATGGTAAAAATCTTCATGATCATTGCCGGATTTATCCTTTTGATTGCCTGTATAAATTTCATGAATTTAAGTACCGCCCAAAGTGAAAGAAGAGCAAAAGAAGTAGGCATACGCAAAGTTGTGGGAGCAAATAAAAGATCTTTAATTTCCCAATTCCTTTCTGAGTCTATACTATTGTCAATTATTTCTGGCCTATTGGCTTTCGTTATTGTTTTCCTACTTTTATCATCCTACAGCGACTTGGTTGGCAGAAATTTGAGCCTGCCTATTAGCAATTTTTATTTTTGGCTATCGTTTATTGGATTTATTCTATTGACAGGATTATTGGCCGGCAGTTATCCAGCCTTTTTCCTCTCTTCTTTTCAACCCATAAAAGTTCTAAAAGGAAAATTCGTACAATTTCAACAAAAGATAAGTCCTCGAAAAATTCTAGTGGTTACGCAGTTTGCAATTGCCGTCATCATGATTATTAGCACCCTGGTTATTCGAAAACAAATAGACCACGCTCAGAATCGGGACGCTGGGTTCAATAAGGAAAATCTGATTTATATTTCTGAATCCGGCGATATCAAAAAAAATATTGAATTGATAAAAAATGAATTGTTAAGTCGTGGAATCGCGAGCTCGGTGAGTAGAACCATGTCCCCGATGACAGAAAGATGGAGCGGCTGGAATGGATTTAGTTGGGAAGGGAAAGACCCTAATAGTATTATATCTTTTAACAGACAATCTGCCGATGACAAAGTCGTTGAAACCTTGGGACTGAGACTGATTTCAGGTAGAGATTTTGATCTTAAGAAATATCCTACAGATTCAATGTCTGCAATTATCAATGAATCAGCAGCAAAAATAATGAACCTGGAAAATCCATTAGGAACTCAATTTGTTGATGGAGATGATAAATATACTATTATAGGTGTTATAAAAGATTTCATCCAGGAATCACCATTTAGAACCGTTACTCCTACGGTAATAGAAGGTGCAAATATGTGGGTCAATACCTTAAACATAAAATTCAATCCAAAATTAGCTACCCAAGATGCGTTGTCAAAAACGGAACAAGTCTTCAAGGAATATAATCCAAACTATCCTTTTGATTATCAATTTTTAGACGAGGCCTATGCCAAAAAATTTGAAGAAACACAAAAGACGGGGAAATTGGCAACAATCTTTGCAGGCCTTACCATTTTTATTTCCTGCCTTGGCTTATTTGGTTTAGCAGCCTATATGGCGGAAAGCCGAACCAAGGAAATTGGCGTTAGGAAAGTGTTGGGTGCTTCAATCTTTTCAGTGACAAAAATGCTATCTAAAGAATTTATCGTTTTGATAAGTATCTCCTGTTTGATAGGATTCCCCATTGCTTATTGGGCAATGAACAAATACATAAGTGATTTTTCGTATAGATCTGAAATAAATTGGGAAATATTTGTCATTACAGCAGTGTTGGCTCTATTGATTACGGTACTTACAGTCAGCTATCAATCCATCAAAGCAGCAATGGCAAATCCTGTGGATAGTTTGCGGGATGAGTGATATTCAAAGGCTTTGCCTTTAAATAGATTTGAGATATGAGAATTGAGAATTGAGATAGAAAGGGTGATAACCGAAGTTAAAAATCTCAAGAATCAAAGATGAAAATAGTAAAGGTAAGACAATTACCATTGAATGGATAAGAATATATAGAATTGAAATCGAAAACGAGACTTGGATTACACTTGCCGACTTTTTGTTGGGGTCGGTTATAATGAACTATTTGTATTATAAAGAATTATTATCATGAAAAGAGTGAACCTTTTATTCCGTAAACTATGGCAAAACAAGTTGTTTACTTTTCTGAATATTCTCGGACTTGCCATCGGCATTAGCGCCTGTTGGGTAGTATTCCGGATTGTTAATTATGAATATAGTTTTGACAAGAATCATCCAGATAAGGAAGAAATATTCAAAGTTTACAATGTCTCAATCAGAGGTGAGGAATCAAACTCATTTGATGGGGTAAATATTCCAGTTGCTAATTATGTGAAAGAGAACATTCCTGCAGCCAAATTGGTAGCGCCTGAATACAACTATTATTATGATAAAATAACAGTTTCAGATGATGACGGAAAAAGAGAGTTCAGCAATCAACCCCCAGTTATTGGAACTTTCAAGGATTATTTTTTAATGGTACCATATACATGGCTGGCAGGAAATAAAGAATCTGTTTTTAAACAACCACATGAAATAGTATTATCGGAATCAAGAGCTCGAGTTTATTATCCCAATCTGAAACCTCAAGAGATATTAGGTAAAGTGCTGTTAATAGACACTGTTAATTATACGGTCACCGGTGTCATTCAGGATTTAGAGAAAACTAGCAGTTTCCGACATAAAGAATTTGTACCAGTTAAGGAAGAAGATCTTAAAAGTGATAATTGGGATATGGTAACTTCAAACCATAAACTATATGTTAAACTGAACAACAAAGCAGCACAACAGAATCTAATCGATATACTTACTAAAAAAACTAATGAGGTAAATGCTGAAATCAATGCAAAATACAATGTAAAAAAATCCTATGGCCTTGCTCCTCTTTCGACATTGCATTTCAATAAAATGATCCAAGGCAGTGTAGACAAAAGCACACTATATGGTATGATTGGAATTGGTTCATTCCTATTGTTACTAGCATGTATTAATTACATTAACCTAACAACTGCTCAAGTACCTTTTAGAGCCAAAGAAATAGGAATTAGGAAGACATTAGGTGAACAACCACGATATGTATTATTCAGTTTTTTATCCGAGACGTTTATCATATCATGTCTGTCTCTTTTATTATCCTGGCCATTGATAAAATTTTTTGAAAAATATTTCAGCAGTTATATTCCTGAAGAGATAAATAAATACTCAGATACGCTAGCCGTTGTAATTTTCCTTGCAGCTTTGATTATTATATTGACTTTAGTTTCGAGTTTTTATCCCGCATATTTAATAAATAAGGTTCAGATTTCCGAAGTTATCAAAATGAAAAATGCCGGTAAGCTTAAATTTGGCAGTATTCCCCTCAGGAAAGCACTCATTATTTTTCAGTTTATTATTGCTCAAGTATTCGTTATTTCAACAGTGTTAATGGGTTTTCAGATTCAGTTTATGTTAAACCAGGATTTAGGATTTCAACACAATAGCATCGTTTCCATGGAACTTCCATTTCTAAAGGATAACCCAGATGACAACAGACCAAACTTATTAAAAGAGTCGCTTCAGAAATATAAAGAGATTGAAGGATCTTCTTTGGGACATCTACCAATGAGTGCTGACTATTACGCATCCAGTGTCAGCATGAATACGGACACAGGGGAAGTAAGAAGTCAAATAGAATTAAAATACGCCGATAAAGATTATTTAGAAACCTATAATTTCAAATTATTAGCAGGAAGAAATCTTCAGATTTCGGACAGCACCTCTGGCTTTATAGCCAATGAGAAGGTGCTCGAAAAATTAGGAATTAAAACTCCCGAAGCAGCTATCGGACAAATGGTAACATTGTTTGAAAAGCAAATGTACATTGTTGGCGTAATCCCAAATTTCAATAGTTCAACTCTACATAGTCAAACTGGAGCTGTTGTTATTATTCCTAGTAAAGAAAGAGATCAATTAAAAAACATAAGTATAAAACTTTCTCACAATACTGGAGAATGGAAGAATGGTATAAAAGCCATTGAAACAGAATGGAAAAAGATTTATCCAAATAATGAATTTTCATATAAGTTTTTTGATGACAACATGAAGGAACTGTACGAAAGCGACTATCGTTTTTCGAGTATTATAAATCTTTCATCTGGAATTACAATCTTATTAAGCTGTTTGGGATTAATTGGCTTGGTAACCATTAGTATCAGTCAAAGGACAAAAGAAATCGGAATAAGAAAAGTTTTGGGAAGTTCGGTCTCGAGAATTATTAGGTTGTTATCCTCTGAATATCTTGTTTTAGTTTTCATATCCATAGTGATTGCCTCTCCTATTGCATGGTGGGCTATCAATAAATGGCTAGATAATTTTGCATACAAGATGGATTTGAATTGGTGGATGTTTACTATCCCAGCATTAGCAACCTTGGTTATAGCATTTTTAACGATGTTTTTCCATTCTTACAAAGCTGCTAGAGCCAATCCTGTGGATAGCCTGAGAGATGAGTAATATTCAAGAGCTTTGCTCTTGAATAGATATGAGATATGGATGTGAGATATGGGATATGAGAATTGAGATAGAAAGGGTGATAATTGAGTTTAAATTCTACTAAATACTATTTTCCCCAACTGTCCATATCCGAACAACAAACCGTCCATTTCCGAACATATTTACAACTTACTATAATTTTAAGTGTTAAAAATCAAATTCTTACACTTTTGGCAAATAGATTGAAACAATCCTTTTCGAGGTCCATTTCCTCATTTAATAAAACAACAATAGAGAACCCAATGAAATCAATTTTAATATCGCAAATCTCATATCTTATATCTCATATCTAAGTTTTTACCCTTTTGGCAAATAGATTGAAACAATCCTTTTCGAGGTCCATTTCCTCATTTAATAAAACATAACAATAGAAAACCAATGATATCAATTTCTATATCGCAAATCTCAAATCTCAAATCTCACATCTAAAAACCTATATCTAAACCCCCATGTTCCAATTATTATTTAAAAACAGCATCAGACACCTAAAAAGGAATAAACTATTTACTTTCCTTAATATTTTGGGCTTAACCATTGGGATTAGCTCCTGTTGGATTATATTCAAGTTTGTAAACTATGAATTAAGTTTTGAGAGTGGAATTCCAAATCGCGAAAACACCTATAGGTTGATCAGCAAAATAAAGCTGAATGATGAAAAGGAAAATTGGACCGGAGGAGTATCAAGGCCAATTTTCTTGGCATTGCGAGACGAGGTGAGATCATTGGAAAGGGCGGTTCCTGTATATACTTTTTTTACTCAAAAGGTAGCTATCCCAGGGGAAAATGGAAAAGCTATAAGAACCGAAGATTTGGATTTCGACAGCCAGGTTATTGAAACAGAAGAAACATATTTTGATATGGTTCCATATCATTGGCTGGCTGGGAAAAAAGCAGGTGCACTCTCTAATCCCAATCAGATAGTGTTGACTGAAGAAAGGGCGAATTTTTATTTTCCAAATACTAGGTATGAAGACATGATTGGCAAAACTTTGATCTATTCAGATACTATTCAAATGGCTGTTTCCGGAATTGTGGAATCATTAAAATATCCTTCTGAATTCAAAGGAAAGGAATTTCTTCAACTCCGAAAAGCAGAAGCATATACGCTTCCGCAATGGACAAACACAAATGGATCTGATCGAATTTATATGCAGGCGAATGATGAAAAAAGTATTCAAAGTGCATATAAACAGATCTCTAATATTGTTGAGAAAAAATTTCAGCAATATCAAAAAAAAATTAAACCAAAATTTAAATACGAACGTACCTTAGAACTTCTACAATTAAAAGAATCTCATTTCTCTACCTACTTCAATGAATTTGGAGTGGAAAAATCCAGTAAAACTGTTATTTATGGATTAATTGCCGTTTCTATCTTTTTGCTGGTTTTAGCTTGTATTAACTACATCAACCTCACAACTGCTCAAATTCCTCAACGCTCGAAAGAAATCGGAATTCGCAAAACATTGGGTGGTTCAAAAAGAATCTTGATTCTACAAATGATGATTGAAACTGCAATAATCATTGGTGTATCAATTTTAGCAAGTTATTTTGTTTCAAAATTAGGCTTCTATTTCTTAGGTGAATTGATAAGCGATAATGTAAAGGATTTCAATAACCCTTTAATGTTTGGAATCTTCATTTTCGTAATATTATTATTCACTTTGATCCTTGCAGGTCTATATCCTTCTTGGTTAATTTCAAAAGTAAATGCCATTGAGATTTTTAGAAGCAAAGGAAATTTGAACACATCCAAGGGTAATTTTAATTTAAGGAAGGTGTTGATTATATTCCAATTTATAATAGCTCAAATATTTATTGTTGCAGCTCTTATTATTGGTCAGCAGCTTAAATACACCATAAAAAAGGATTTAGGATTCAACAAAGACGCTGTAGTTACAGTTAATATTCCATATAAACTTTATGATATTGATAATTTTAACGCCAAAAAGAAAACTCTGACTGAAGAGTTAAGTAAAATAACTGGGATAAAGGAGGTCAGTTTAGGAAATGAACCGCTCTCTGCTGGATCCAATTCTACAGCAATGGAATTTAATGGCTCTGAGTCTTCTGAACCCTTCAATCAGATTGTCTTTCGAAAATCAGTAGATTCCAAATACATGGAATTCTATGACTTACAGTTATTAGCTGGAAACAATTTAGTTCCCTCAGACACCGCCTATGGTTATATTATAAACGAAACAGCATTAAAAGGTTTCGGATTTAAAAATCCTCAGGATGCTATCGGAAAGATAATCGGTCAAAAAGGATTTTACTACCCAATCATTGGAGTTATGAAAGACTTTCACGCCAAAGATTTTTACAATAGTATTGAACCTTTGGCTCTTATGAATGGATCTAATGCAAATACATACAACATACGATTAAATCAGATTGGCTTTAAGGAGAGTAAAGCTACTATGGAAAAAGTTAAATCAAAATGGTCAGAATTCTTTCCTGCTGAAAATTTTGATTATAAATTCATGGATGATTCAATCCTAGCTTTGTACAAGAAAGAACAGCAACTTCAAAAACTAACGAATATCAGTACTACCATTGCGATTATCCTCAGCTGTCTAGGTCTTTTCGGTCTAGCAACAATCTCTGCATTCCAGAGAACTAAAGAAATTGGAATCCGAAAAGTCCTTGGAGCTTCAGTATCAGGTATTGTTGGCATGCTTTCCAAGGATTTTGTTAAGATGGTATGTATTGCGATTATTATTGCCTCCCCTATTGTTTGGTGGGCATGCAACAAATGGCTGGAGGATTTTGTCTATCGAATTGAGATTTCGTGGATTCCTTTTGTATTCGGAGGATTGATAGCAATCGCCGCAGCATTGCTGACAGTAAGTTATCAAGCTCTAAAAGCTGCAAATGTGAATCCTGTGGATAGCTTAAGGGATGAGTAATATTCAAGAGCTTTGCTCTTATATAGATATGGGATGTGAGATATGAGAATTGAGATAGAAAGGGGGATAACACGGTTTGCAAGATTTAGTAGCGATAATCGCACTATACAACCGCACAACCATTATACAAAGAATGATGATCTTTGCGTAGCCGGAATGATGGGCGCTTCGACTCCGCTAGCGACCGTCATTCCAAATCACAAAAATAGCGTAGTCGAAGGGCAGGTCAAAAATCTAAATACTAAATACTTTCTACTAAATACTATAATTACTTTCTACTAAATACTTCAAGCCCAACCGTCCATATTCGAACAAAAAAACGTCCGATTCCGAACATATTTCTATAAGTTATTTACAACAACTATCTAATTTTCAATATTTTAAACTTTTGGCAAATAGATTGAAACAATCCTTATTGAGGTCTATTTCCTCAAATAAAACACATAATAAAAGAAGCACAAAGATATCAATTTTAATATCGCAAATCTCATATCTCAAATCTCATATCTAACAAACTAAAATGCTTAAAACAGTCTGGAGATCGATCATAAAAACCAAGTCCTTGAGTATAATTCATATCACAGGATTGGCAATAGCTATAGCAGCAGCAACTGTCCTTTTTTTGACAGCAATGTTTGAGCTGTCTTTTGATAATTTTCATGAGAATGGGGAAAGGATTGGATTGATTTATAGTCAATCAGAACCGGAAACAGGATTAAAAAACAATTCTTCTATGCCTGCTCCCCTTACTCCACAGCTTAAAGCAACTATTCCAAGTATTGAATCGGCTACAAGGGTACTTCATGGAAATGTTATTTTAAAAAATGGTGAAAAAGAATTTGTCTCAACAAATCGATTCGTAGATCCTGATTTTTTATCAATTTTCAGCTTCCCTATGCTTTCTGGGAATAAAACCTCTCTGGACCAACTTAATGATATTGTCCTTACCGACGCAATGGCAAAAAACCTTTTTGGAACAAGTGATGTCATAGGAAAACAAGTCCAGGTCAACAATAATGGTGTTTGGCAGGCGATGACCATTTCTGCAATTCTAAAAGACCTCCCAGCAAATTCAAGTTTTGAATTCCATTCCTTAGTACGTTTTGAAAACTCTCCTGATTATCAAAAATTTAAAGACTTGTGGGATAGTCAAAATCATCAAGTTTTTGTAAAAGTAAAAGCTGAAAAAATCAATGATGCTGCGTTTGTCAATGAATCAAGAGCATTTACGAATCAGAATTTCAAGATAAATATTGATCGATTAAAACGTGATGGAGGAAAACCAAATGCTTATGGAGATTATTTTAGCCTACATATACTCCCGCTTTCAAAACTGCACACAAACGACTTCAGCTTTGGTGAAAGTATTTCCCCTAATTTCCCATGGATTCTGCTGTTGATTTCTGGATTGATCTTATTTATAGCTTCTTCAAACTTTATCAACCTTTCATTGGCCAATTCGATTAGCAGAAATAGAGAAATAGGAACCAGAAAAACATTAGGTGGAACAACATGGGATATTGTAAAACAACTATGGCTGGAATCATTTATATTATGTCTACTCTCTTTATTGCTCGGATTAGGAATTGCTTCCTTAATACTGCCGGAATATAATGCAAATATGAATTATGAATTGCAGGTTGTCGACTTATTTTCAATCGAAAATGCCATAATTTTCTTATCTATTTTCATTTTACTGACACTAATAGCGGGAGGATTGCCAGCTTGGAAAATTGCAAGAACAAATATCATTGAATCATTAAAAGGTGCATCGAAAATCAAATCCTCAAATCTGAGAAATTCTTTAACTGTATTACAATTTATAATAGCTATTACTTTGATAATAGCAACAATTGTAATCAGTTCACAATTGAATTATTTGGTTAAAAAACCACTTGGATTCAATAAATCTGAAGTTATCAGTATTCCAATTGGCAAAGGAATAGATAAAGAAGATGCTTTAAACCGAATGAGGATCGCGCTACAACAACAACCTTGGGTGAAATCTGTCAGCGCCTCAGATATGAATATTGGTCGTGGAAGAGATGGAAGTCTTCAACGTAGTATGTTTGGATTTGAGCATGAAAATAAAGAAATCATAACAAATTTTATGCGTATTGATTATGATTACTTAAAAACCTTGGATATTAAACTACTGGAAGGTCGTGATTTTGACAGATCCTTCAGTGCTGATTCTAATTCTATTATTATTAATAAACAGATGGCGGCACAATTGGGCGGAGCAGATAAAATCTTGGGAAAGACTATTGAATTAAATGGAAAATCTTTGGTAATAGGGATAATCGATAATTTCAACTTTCATGATTTAAAGAGTGCAGTAGAACCACTCACAATTTCTGTAAATCCAAATCTTTTCCCTGTAGAATACATTTTTGTCAGGGTAGAAACAAACCAATTAGGTACAACATTGGAAGAAGTGGAAAATATATGGAAAAGTATCAATCCAAAAGCTAATAATTTAGCTTCCTACCTAGATGAGAATACTCAAAATCTATATCAAAGTGAGAAAACATTTTCCAAAATAGTAATCAGCGGAACAAGTATAGCTATTGTAATTTCTTGCCTTGGTTTATTTGCTCTTGCTTTATTGACAATAAATACCAGAGTTAAAGAAATAGGCATCCGTAAAGTCTTGGGATCATCTGTCAGCAGCATCATTGTTCTACTATCGAAAGACTTTGTTAGGCTTGTACTAATTGCATTTTTTGTTGCTGCACCATTAGCGTGGTGGGTCATGAACAATTGGCTGCAAACTTATGCATATAGAATAGAAATTCAATGGTGGATGTTTATCTTGGCAGCCGCAATTTCAATAGTTATTGCCTGGTCAACAATCGCTTGGCAAGCTTTCAGAGCCGCAAATGCAAATCCTGTGGACAGTTTGAGAGATGAATAAAACCTGAGTCGGTCCCTGGGCTTCGGCTCCTCTCAGCCACCAAGTCGAAGGGCGGTCCCTGCGTTGGTTGAGCGTAGTCGAAACCAGGAGTCGAAGGGCGGTCCCTTTTAAAAATAAGATCATGTTAAAAAACAACATAAAAATCGCTTGGAGGAACTTAAAAAATCAAAAGTTCTTTTCATTTATCAAAATTGGTGGCTTTGCTTTTAGCATGGCAATCTGCTTACTGATTGTATTATATATCAAACACGAATTGAGCTACGATAAGTTCTATCAGGATTCTGATCAGGTATTTCGCGTAGTAGGAGTCGTTACGCGTGACAATGTCATTCAAAAAGGAGTATCCATGCCCGCTCCAGCCGCTCCTCAACTTAAAGAAGAGTTTCCTGAAATCATATCAGCAGGCCGAGTATTGTCAAACCCTCTTTTTGGCGCCGGTAGCAATCAAGTTACAACAAATGAAAACCCCGAACTGCTCAGTGAAGAAGGCTTCTGTTTTATAGATCAAGCTATTCTGGATATATTCCCAATGGAAACAGTATACGGATCCTTAAACCATGCTCTGGAGAACCCAAATACTATCATAATTACCAAAAGTAAAGCAGAAAAATTATTTAAAGGTGATCCAACAGGGAAAACTATCTATTTAAACAATGATAAATCGAATAGTTATGCCATTACTGCAGTGATAGAGGATATTCCGACCAATTCTAATTTTTATGGATTTGATTACTTTATGACCTTAAGTGGCCATGAACCTTACCCCGGTGAAAAATTAAACTGGTTAGCCTCCAATTATTCGACTTATTTTAAAGTCAAAAAGGAAACAAATATTACTTCACTTGAAAAGAAAATAACTAGATCCTATATTGACGATCATTATGGTCCTGCCCTAAAACAAGCAGGAATGCCCATCAATAAGGAAATTTGGAATTCAGCAAAAATGACCTTGCAACCTTTGACAGATATCCACTTGCATTCTAAAGGTATTCGAGACAATAAAATCGAAAACCAGAATCGCGGAGATATACAGATGATCTATATTTTCGGAGGTATTGCCTTGTTTATACTCATAATTGCAATCATCAATTTTATTAACCTTTCAACAGCAAATGCAGCAACAAGAGCAAAAGAAGTTGGCGTTAGAAAAACTATCGGGTCAGACAGAAAGTCCTTAATCCTACAGTTTATCACGGAATCCCTTTTATATTCTGTTATCTCTATTTTGTTGGCGCTAATATTTGCTTTCTTATTACTGCCTTATTTTAATGGAATTGCAGGTAAAAACTTATTGTTCCCCTGGACAAGTTGGTATTTCTTACCAGTCTTAATAACATTTGGACTATTCATTGGCCTTATATCTGGAATTTATCCTGCACTGTTTCTTTCAGGATTTAAACCAATATCTGTGCTTAAAGGGAACTTAAACCTAAAATCCAAAAACAACTGGTTCAGAAACGGATTGGTCATATTCCAGTTTGCAACTTCTATTGTTTTGATTATTGGTACTATCGTAATCAATCAACAAGTTAAATATCTCCTAAATAAAGACTTAGGCTTCGACAAAGAACAGGTTTTGGTCATCCAGGGAACTGGAACACTAGAAGGACAGCAGAAATCATTAAAAGAAGAATTAAAAAATATTTCTACTGTTTCATCTGTTTCAATCACGGATTTCCTGCCCGTCATGATGGATGGTGCAAAAAGAAATGGAAATGCCCTATGGATCGATGGAAAACAGAATGAAGAAGCAGGGATAGGAAGTCAAAATTGGGTGGTCGACGCGGACTATTTACCAACATTTGGCATTAAATTGCTTGAAGGAAGAAACTTTAACATGGAAATGCCAACTGATTCTGCAGCGGTTGTGGTCAATCAAAGACTTGTAAAAGAATTGGGCATTAAAAACCCTATAGGAGCCAAGATTAGAAACTTTGCAACTTTTACCATTATAGGTGTTGTAGAAGATTTTATATTCGGCAACATGAAGGAAGATGCGGTCATACCATTGGCTTTAAGAATTGGTGGCAGTCCAAACATGATTTCTGTAAAACTGAAAACCGACAATATGGAAAAGACCATTTCAGAAATCACCAAAGTCTGGGATAGCTTCTCCCCTCACCAAAAAATTCAATATTCATTCTTGGACGAAGGATTTGCCTCACTATATGCCGATGTGCAAAGGACCCAATCCATTGTATCAACATTTGCAGGATTTGCAATATTTATTGCTTGTTTAGGACTATTCGGTCTTGCTGCATTCGTAACACAACAGAGAACAAAAGAAATCGGTATCCGAAAAGTTTTGGGAGCCAACCTCCCAGGAATTGTAAAACTACTTTCTGTAGATTTTATCAAATTGGTCTTTGTAGCCATCTTGATCGCTTGCCCCATAGGCTGGTGGGCAATGAACACATGGTTACAGGACTTCTCTTATCGAACAAATATCCAAGCCTGGGTTTTTATCCTTGCAGGAATACTTAGCCTTCTAATAGCATTCGGAACAATATGTTACCACGCACTAAAAATCGCAAGAATAAATCCAGTCAATAGTTTAAAGAATGAGTAAGATTCGAAAGCTGAATGACGGTCCCCAGGTTGGCTGCAATGGCTGCGTTGGCTGAGCGAGAGCCGATGCCAAGAGCCGAAGGGTGGTCCCTGGGCTTCGACTCCGCTCAGCCACCGAATCGAAGGGCATCCTAACTCCCAAGACTTTGCTAGAATCCATTATATGGCAGGTGGAGACACCTGCCACAGCGGTGAAACCTCAGCTGTTTGGCATGTTTATTTATGTCCAAAACCGTAGTTACCGTCTAAACTGACCATCACCTTGAAATGTCATGTCCTATGTCTTATGTCTTATGTCTTGTGTCTTATGTCTTATGTCTCATGCCTCATGTCTTATGTCTCATGTCTTATGTCTTGTGTCTTATGACATGACCCCAACCGTCCAAAACCGAACATAAATCGTCCGATATCGAACAACCCCATTCTTAAAAACATTTTAAAATACTAACTACCAACTATTTACAATATTGGCAAACCAATTGCAAATTCTAGATAACAATACCATTTAAAATAATCTCAATTATTAATTTATTTAATAATCTAAATAATATGAACTTAAAATTAGCGCTGAGAAACATCAGAAAAAATAAAGGTTTTTCAATAATCAATATTGCTAGTTTATCCTTGGGGATAACATGCTTTTTGTTGCTTTTGGCTTATGTTTATCACGAGTTGAACTATGACAAATACCTGCCCAATTCAAATCGAGTTTCCATGGTCACATCGGCGGTTAAATCTGCTGAAGATAAAGATTTTGCATATTGGGCTGTTACGCCTACTGCAATTGCACCATTATTTAAAAAAGAATTCCCTGAAGTGGAAAATGCTGCTCGGATGTATAGTTACATCAGTTCTTCATTAGTTCAAAAAGGAAACGAATCAATCAAGGAAAATGGACTGAAATATGTAGATGAAGACTTTCTAAACGTATTAAACTTCAAAGTACTAAAAGGAAATGCTACCTCTCCACTTGCAAATCCAAATGATATGGTGTTGACTGAAAAATTAGCAAAAAAATATTTTTCAGAAGAGAATCCAATTGGCAAGACACTTGTTATCGATAAAACGCCTTGGACGGTTACAGCAGTAATTGAAGACCTCCCCACCCATACAGAAATTAATTTTACTGGGTTATTATCTAATAAAGGTTTAGAAAGATATCATGAACCCTCATGGGGTTCAGCAAATGATCTAACATTTATACTTTTTAAAGAAAATGCTAACCAAGAGGTCTTGCAGACAAAAGTAGATAGTTATTTTAAGGAAATATTCAAAAATGAAGCTGCAGCAGGTATCACCATAAAAATTAATCTGGAAAACATTAGGACCATTCACCTACACTCAAAAGCTGCAGGGTCAGGTAATATGACCTACATTTATATTTTTGGATTTTTAGGAATTGCCTTATTGATAATTTCAGCAGTTAATTTCACTAATCTATCATTGTCACATGCGACCGAACGAGCAAAAGAAATTGGAGTAAGAAAAGTGTTGGGTGCACATAAAAAAACAGTGTTCAATCAATTTATTATTGAAGGTGGATTAATGGTAGGTTTATCAGTAGCAATTGGTTTAATTGCTACATGGCTTTTATTACCAGTTTTCAGCACTTATTTAGGATTACCCATGAAACTTCATATATGGAAAGACCCATATTTTTACCTATATGTTTTCTTATTTTTTATGGTTCTCAACTTTTTGGCTTCAGGTTGGCCGGCATGGGTAATCTCAAATTTTAAACCTATCAATATTATAAAAGGACAGATAAAATCTAATAAAGCAAAGTTTCCAATTGCTAAGGTTTTAATAACCTTTCAATATTGTATCTCGATATTCCTGGTGATATGTACTCTGATAGCATTGAGACAGATGCATTTTATACAATCAATGGATACTGGCCTAAATAGGTCACAAATTCTAGTATTAGACGGCGATTTGTGGAATAATGTGGATCGCCAGACTTTCAAAAACCAACTTGTTCAATTGCGATCCATAAAGAATGTTTCCGCTTCGTATGATTCACCTGTGAACATTCAAGGAGGCTACTCTTTACAAACTTCTGAAAGTAAACAAGGAAGCTTTACTATGGATATTACAGCCCTCCCAATAGAAAAAGATTTCTTAACAACCTTTCAAATTCCTATCCTGGCTGGATCAACATTGAATGATAATGATATCATTAAAGCTCAGGATACCTCGGCAAATAAATCAGTAGCAATTATCATCAATAAACTTGCCGCTGAAAAAATTGGATGGACTCCAGAAGAAGCCATCGGAAAAACAGTCAATATCAATGGTAGAAAAGGACCTGTAAAAGCAGTGGTAGATAATTTTAATTTTGCGTCGCTGCGTGAAGAAGTTCGCCCAATTGCACTTTTCCCCGAATACGCATACTTTGGAAATTTATTTATCAAACTGAATGCTGGAGTGAATCCAACAAATGCTATTCAGGATGTTGAATCCGTTTTCAAAAAATTGAAACCTAACACATCATTCAATTATCATTTCTTGGATGATGATTATGCAAAACTATATAGACAAGAACAACAGACAACGAAAACTATGCAGCTATTCGCAATGGTTACCATCTGTATTGCATGTATTGGATTGTTTGCTATTTCTGCATATGCTGCTCAACAAAGAGTGAAGGAAATTGGAATCCGAAAAGTATTGGGAGCATCAGTTAGCAAATTGGTCGGATTACTGACCTCAGATTTCATCAAACTTGTGATCATAGCATTTATAATTACTGTACCTCTAGGTTTTTGGGCAATGGATAAATGGCTAGATAATTTTGCTTATCATATACACTTGGAATGGTGGATTTTTGTAGTAGCGGGATTTATTACGCTAGTTATTTCATTTATGACCATTGGAGGGCAAGCATTCAAAGCTGCTAAAGCAAATCCGGTAGATAGTCTGAGAGATGAGTAGTGGAAATAAGCCGAAGGGTGGTCCCTGGGCTTCGACTCCGCTCAGCCACCGAGTCGAAGGGCGTGAATTGAAATTTAAAAAAACGGAAGCATGAACAGAATTAACCTTATTATCAGAAAATTATGGAACAACAAATTGTTCACTTTCCTTAATATAATTGGCTTGGCAATTGGCATCAGTGCTTGTTGGATAGTTTTCAGATTAGTCAATTACGAATTAAGCTTTGATAAGAACCACCCTGAACCTGAAAAAATTTTTAAGGTTTATGGTGTATTCGACGAGTTCGGCTCAACGGATTATTTTGACGGTGTGCCGATTCCATTAGCTAAATTTATAAAGGAAAATTTATCGAATGTAGAATTGACTGTTCCTGTAAATCAAAGATATGTCCCAAAAATTATTAACTCAGAACACCCCAACGAACCTTTAAAATTTGAGGACCAAGAGCAAATCATCGAAACAATAGATGATTATTTTAAAATGGTTCCCTATACATGGCTTGCAGGAAATCCTGAAAAAGCCCTCAAAAATCCTAATGAAGTTGTATTAACTGAATCTCGAGCAAATCTATATTTCCCAAATGTCCCTGTGAAAGATTTAGTCGGAAAAACACTCTTGTATGACACTACTTTATTTTCTGTTGTAGGAGTAGTGAAAGATTTAGAACATCCAAGCAGTTTCCTTTCAAAAGAGTTTATCAAAATTTCCAATAATGAATGGAACAGTGATAATTGGTTAATGTTCAATTCAAACTACAACCTATTTGTAAAACTAAAAGACGTTAAGAGTAAAAAGGCATTTGTCAATCAGATTAGCAAGAAAATATTTGATATGACAGATAAGGATTTCAGGGAAAGTAATTTCAAAGCTAGAGCAGAAGTAACTCCATTGACGGAAGTGCACTTTGATAAAAGATTGCAAAACAGCACCAACATAAACCTAATTTATGGTTTCATAGGCATTGGCGTGTTCTTACTATTACTAGCGACTATAAATTATATCAATCTAACAACAGCTCAAGTACCAACTAGAGCCAAAGAAATTGGTATACGGAAAACTTTAGGCGAACAGCCTTTTGATGTTACTAAGGCCTTCTTCTTAGAAACCTTAACAATTACTTGTATAGCATTATTGATTTCTTGGCCAATAACCAAGGTGTTTGAAAAAACCTTCAGCAAAATATTACCTTCAAATCTGGATTCCTTCTCAGATTGGTTACCTCTTGTCTTATTTATCATCTGTTTAATTGCAATTATTTCCATAGTTTCTAGTTTATATCCCGCTTATTTAATAAACAGAGTTCAAATATCCGAGGTCATTAAAATGAAAGGTATTGGAAAACTATCATTAGGAAGTATTTCAATCAGAAAAGTTTTGATCGTAGTTCAATTTGTTATTGCCCAGGTTTTTGTAATAGCCACATTTATAATGGGTATTCAGATGAAACATACCATGAATAGCGATTTGGGTTTTAATTATAATGCACTCATTAACATTCATCTCCCATTCAAAAAAGATCAAAATGCTGATGTTGATCCATTTGTACTAAAAGAAGTTTTAAAAAAACACAGCCAGATTGCCGGAGTTTCCTTAGGCCACTTACCTCTAAGTCAAGGCCATTGGGGGAATTTTGTTGAAACAACCGCTGATACAGGACTTGTAAAAATTAATGTGCCTTTTAAATTTGTTGATGAGGATTACTTTAATTTATATGAGATCAAATTGTTGGCGGGTAGAAGATTTTCTTTATCAGACACAAGCACAGGTATCATATTAAATAAAATAGCGGTCCAAGATTTAGGATTTAAATCGCCCGAAGAAGCAATCGGAAAACCTGTAAAAGCATATGGAAAGGATAGAACTATTACTGGAGTAACAGATAATTTCAACATTAAAACATTTCATACTGAAAAAACGGGAGTTGCCATTTTAACCTCGAAATATAGAGGTCAATTACAAGATATTACCATTAAACTTCAAAACGATCCCAAAACGTGGAAAGCTAGTCTTGCCATTTTGGAAAAAGAATGGAAAACTATATATCCAAATGCTCCCCTTGAGTTCAAATTCTATGATCAAAATATCCGAGAATATTATGAAACCGATTATAAGTTTTCAAAAATCATCAACCTTTCAACGAGTATAACCATCCTATTGAGCTGCTTGGGATTAATCGGATTGGTAACCATATCTACAGTGCAGAGAACAAAAGAAATAGGAATCCGCAAGGTACTAGGAAGCTCAATTGCAGGAATCGTAGGTTTACTTTCTAAAGACTATATAAAACTAGTCCTGATTTCAATTTTAGTAGCTTCACCAATTGCATGGTGGGCAAGTAAAAAGTGGCTCGATAACTTCGTATACAAAGTTGAAATCTCTTGGTGGATGTTTATTATCCCTGCAATAGCAACTATCCTAATAGCATTCTTAACAATGAGCTTTCAGTCACTTAAAGCCGCAAAAGCAAACCCGGTGGATAGTCTGAGAGATGAATAGTGGAAATAAGTCGAAGGGCGATTCAGTTTTTATATAACTATAATATGAATTATGAGCAGTATTAAACTAGCATTTAGAAACATACAGAAGAATAAATCCTATTCATTGATCAATATCCTTGGATTAACCTTGGCTTTTACCCTGTGCCTATTGGTTTTTTCGGTAGTGATTGAGGAAAATTCCTATGATAAAAGTTGGTCAAAAGCGGATCGAATCTATAGGATAAATACGATAGAAAATACAAAAGGAATAGAGGGAGAAATTCCTCAAGCCTTTGCTAATCTAGGTTTAGAATTAAAAAGACAATTTCCAGAAGTTGAAGCTTCCTCTGCCATATTTCCTAGAAATATTTTTTTAAAACTTGATAACGACGAAACTGTACAAATAAATTCTCTTTTTTTACATAAAGAAGCATTTGATATTTTGGACTTTGAAATCCTTGAAGGAAAGCCTCTGGAAACTGTAGCTGGAAAGAGAAATATAATGATAGATCAGGAATTCAAAGAAAAATATTTCAAAGATGAAAATGTCATAGGTAAAATCATCAAGACTTCAGATCCACTACTAGATAGAAATGAAATGATCGATTTTATAATCACTGGAGTTTTTAAAAAGTTGCCATATAATTCTACATTAAGATCGTCAGTAATAACATTTTCTTCAGTAATGAAACGAGAACTTTCAAAAAATGGAGATGGTTATTATCAAGATCAATATATTTCATTGAAACCTAACACTGATATTAATGAATTTACTAAGAAAGTAAATAGTTGGTATAAAGATTTTTTAAATGATTCAGCAGTTACCAATTATACTTTTAGATTTCAACCACTACAGGAAGTGTACATGAATCCGCTTGCCCAATCTTCAATAAGTGGTAATAAAAGGTCAAGCACTATTATTCTGGGAATAGCAATCCTAGTTCTTATTATTTCAAGTATAAACTTTATCAATCTGTATGCTGTCAGAACCATAAAAAAGATAAAGAGCTTTAATCTTCATAAAATAATGGGAGCAAATAGGTTTTTCCTAATTAAAATATTGCTGATTGAAACTCAAATTATCTTCTTATTTTCTGCTATTCTAAGTATCATAATTTATTTATTGGCAATCTCTCCGTTGGAATTATTCTTAAATTTTAAATTGGTTTACATCCATGAAATATTCCCAACAATCATATTCTCATTTCTTATTGCGGTCATACTTTTAGGAGGTATTATTGGGCTTTATCCAGCCTTGATTATTTCCAATATAAAACCGGCACAGGCATTAAAAAATAAAATTTCCAAAGTCTCAAATTCTGAAGTTTGGACGAAAAGGACACTTATAATTGTTCAATTTTGTATTTCACTCATTGTAATCTTTGGCTTGATCACGATGAAGTCGCAAATGAATTTGATACAAAATTCCCCAAAAGGCATAAACACAGATAATCTTTTAAACATAAAATCCCTATACCTATCTGAAAATTCAAACTCGATCAAAAATGAGCTTCTTAAAAATCCTGCTATTGAAAATGTAAGTATTTCAGCTTGGAGCCCTAATATGTCACCTGGTTTTTTTAGTCGAAATGTAGATAACAAAGATAATCCTGATCAAAAAATTATGGTAAATTTTATTGGTGGTGATAAAGATCTAGTCCCGATGTTGGATATTAAACTAATTGAAGGAAGGCTCTTGAGGGAATCAGATTATTATGGATATCCAAAACCAAATCCTCAATACGAAGGGGATGAAGTAAACAATGTACTAATAACAAAAAGCACTGCAAAAACACTTGGGATTAAAACTTTGGGCATTCCGTATAAAGGCTTAGATATAATACCTGTTGGTATAGTTGAAGATTTCCATAGTGAATCATTTCATGAATCTATAAAACCTACTGTAATCCTCGCTCAAAGTAATCAAGAATACGGCAATATTTTAATCAAGATAAAAGAAGGACAGGAAAAGTCCGCAAATCATGGTATTGGAGTTGTCATGAAAAAATTCTTTCCGGATAGATATATAAACTATGAATGGGTTGATGAGCTAGAAGCTAAAAATTATCAAAAAGAAACCAAACAAGCTCAACTTTTCACATTTTTCTCATTCCTTGCTTTGTTTATTTCAGCATTAGGTGTGACAGGCCTAATTCTTCAAAGTGTGGAGCAAAGAACCAAGGAAGTTGGAATAAGAAAAGTTTTAGGGGCATCTGTTGTAAGTATATCCAATCTATTTGCCAAAGAATATCTTCTCCTAATCATAATGGCTGTCATCCTTTCCTCACCTATCGCATGGTATTTAGCAAATAAATGGCTTGAAGACTTTGCCTATAAAACAGAAATTCAATGGTGGTTTTTTGGAGTAAGTGGCCTAATAATCTTGCTGACAACTTTAATCACTGTTAATATTCAGACCATAAAGGCTGCCTTGGCAAATCCAGTGGATAGCTTGAGAGAAGAGTAAGATGCCGGTCGAGACACCGGCCACGGCGAAACATCGCCTTGGTAGGTGTCCCAACCAACCAGGACGTCAAGAATGCCCAGCAATGGTAAACACTGAGGTCGGCCGCAGCGAAAACACCGCCCTGGTTGGTGTCTCCAGCAACCAGAAATTGAAATTAAAAAACATAAAATCTACAATATGATAAAAAACGATTGGAAAATAGCTTGGAGAAATCTGTGGAAAAACAAAACATTTTCTATCCTTAATATTCTAGGTTTGACCTTAGGGTTTACTGGATTTATTCTCTCCTACCAATATATCAACAGAGAAACCAGCTATGATAAATGGAATCCTAACTATGATAAAATCTATCAAATCGGACTGGAAGCGGATGGAGCTTTTACGCAAGAAACACCACCTTCTCTAGCACCATTGATCAAAGAGAATTTTCCAGAGGTGGAATTGGCAGGTAGAAGATTGATCTATCCTTACGGTGGATATCCAATCTTTGGAGAAACGACTGTTTACATGAAAACTGCCGCTCTTCTGGATTCTTCTGCCGCAGAAATTTTTCAAGTCAAAAGTCAAAATGGCCCCCTTTTCAAATCAAAGGACCAAAAAGAAGCAACTTTAGTAAATGAAAGAGATGCTAAACTCTTATTCAAACCTGAGGACTTAGCATTCAATGAACCTAAAAAACTCCCCATGTTGGCTGTAAATTCTGGGATGGAAGAAACCATCTATGGAATTATTCAAGAACGCAAAATGTCAATGATAGATTATGACTTTATATTTATCAAAGAAATTGGAGATGAAAAGGCAGATGGAAACCCATTTACCTATCAAACATTTATACAAGTAAAAGAAAATGCAAATATTGAAGCATTACGGGAAAAAATAAATAATTTATATCAAAATAAAATAGCGAACAATGACCGAGTGAGATCTTCCGCATTCGCCAAAGGAAGAATTTATATAGATCCGCTTGCCAATCTACATTTACAGCCAAAAGCTGGATCCAATACCCCTTACTTAATAGTTTGGATCATAGGTATTCTATCGATTATTATTTTGGTTCTTGCTTCAGCAAATTTTGCCAATATGATTATGGCACAAGCGGATCAAAGAGTAAAGGAATTGGCGATCAAAAAAATCCTGGGAAGCAGTAGGCTTGCTATTATCAGTCAATTGTTGATAGAAGTTCTGATTTTAACGGTTATTGCCGCACCATTAAGTCTAATTGCTTTGGCAATCTCTGGAAACATATTGCAGAAATGGTTCAATGATGATTTAAAAAACTACTTGTTCTCCCAGAAAACATTATTTCAACTTTCCTTAGCTGTAGTTGCAACCACTCTACTGTCAGGAATTTATCCTGCAATCGTACTTTCAGGATACAAAACTATACATCTTTTAAAAGGAAGTTTAACAATGACCGCTCAAAAATTCACCTTTCGAAATGCATTATTGACATTTCAAGTAGTCTTTGCGATCGTATTTATTGTTGGAATGTTGGTCGTTCAGCAACAAATAAAATATATTCGGGATACAGATAAAGGATTTGAACCAGAACAGATCATCAGTTTTAATGGTATTGGTCTTTATTATAATGGAGCAATAGGTGGGAATTTCGAGGATTTTCAAAAAAGACTGATGAATGATCCAAGTATCGTATCTGCAACATCAGCCACAAATGTCCCAAGCTACGGAGAAAGACCACCAAAAAAGGAATTCTTTTCAAATTCAGCAAAATTTGATATGGAACATATTGTAATCGATCCTCGATATTTCGAAACACTGAAGATAGAAAAGATAGCTGGCGAAGAAAATATCTCCTTGGCCCAGATTCTGAAAGACAGCTTGTCTAACTATGCGGTCATCAATGAAAGTGCTGCAAAATCTTTAGGTTTAACTAATCCAATTGGTGCGAAAATAGCTGGTTGTGACGTCAATTTTGAAATTATTGCTGTCGTAAAAGATAGTAAAACTTATGGATTTGAAAACAAGGTGGCTCCTACTGTCTATAGTTATAAGAATGAATGTGGCCAAAGAATATTTAAGATCGCTTTAATGGTCAGAACCGCACCAGGAATGGCAGATCAGGCCATCAAAATTGTTGAAAAGGAATGGCAAAAAAATGAACTATCGAAAGACTTGCCACTGGATTATAGATTTATGGATCAACAATATGCCAGTCTCCATGCAAAACAAGAAGAAATGCAGTCTGCCTTCAATATTTTCAGTATAATCGCTGTTATCATTGCATCTTTGGGATTATTCAGTATGTCCGCATTTCAGGTAACTGTAAAACGAAAAGAAATGAGCGTTCGCAAAGTTCTTGGAGCCTCAATTAATGCTATCTTTTTCCAGCTTAATAAACCTTTTTTTAAGATCTTCGGTATAGCTTGCTTATTCGCTATTCCTTTAGCTTTTCTAATGATCAGAAGCTGGTTGAACAATTTTGCATACCATATTGAAATTCAATGGTGGTATTTTGCTTTTGCAGCAGTTATTGTATTCGGAATAATATTACTAACAATCAGTTATCAAGCAATCAAGGCAGCAAAAGAAAATCCTGTCGATAGCCTAAGAGACGAATGAGTAAGTTGCCGGTCGAGACACCGCCCACGGCGAAACATCGCCTTGGTAGGTGTCCCAACCAACAAGTATTACCACCCTGGTTGGTGTTCCAACAAACAAGTATTACTTCCCTGGTAGGTGTCCCCATCAACCAGAAACCACCGCCCTGGTTGGTGTCCCCACCAACCAGAACATCAAGAATGCCCAGCCTCACCGTCCACTACCGAACAAAAACTGTTCGAATCCGAACATCCCAAAACAAAAACATTAAACCATCTCCTTGAATTCCAATAATTTACATTAATGGCAAGCAGATTGTATTTTTCAATCCCAAAGACCATTAAATTCTTACTGGAAATACAATCCATTTAATGATTTAAAGATTAATTAAAAAAGTTAAATTAGAATCCATAGATAAGACCAAATTAACAACATGATAAAATTAGAGCACATTTTCAAATGGTACAACGTGGGAGGCACTAAATCATTTATTCTGAAGGACATAAACCTCGAAATTGCAGAAGGTGATTTTGTATCGATTATGGGACCATCAGGTTCCGGGAAATCAACTTTGCTGAATGTCATCGGGATGCTGGATGAACCCGACGAAGGCTCCTATTTCTTCATGGATGAAGATGTGTTAAAGATGAAAGCAAAAAAAAGATCGCAATTATTTCAATCTCATATCGGATATGTTTTTCAATCTTACCACTTAATCGACGAGTTGACTGTTTATGAAAACATTGAGACACCTCTGATTTATAAAAACCTTTCCTCTTCTGAACGCAAGAGCATTGTTTCCGATATGTTGGACCGCTTTAATATTGTTGGCAAGAAGGATTTGTTCCCAGCTCAATTATCTGGGGGACAACAACAGGTTGTAGGCATTGCACGTGCTTTGGCAGGATCGCCAAGACTTTTGTTGGCCGATGAACCTACTGGAAACCTAAATTCTAAACAAGGTGAAGAAATTATGGAACTCTTCAAACAACTGAACGATGAAGGAATGACCATTATTCAGGTTACCCACTCAGAGAAAAATGCGGAATATGGTAAATCCATCATTAATATGTTGGATGGACAATTAAAGTAATATTATCGACAAGGATTTTTGGGATTGCCTTTTATTTCGTAAATTTCATGGTGAATGAAAAAGAAATAAAGGCACTCATCTTTCTTTTAGATGATCCCGACAGGGAGATTTTTCAAGAGATCGAGCACAAACTAATCACCTGTGGACCAGAAGTAATACCTTTATTGGAACACTCGTGGGAGTCTTCCTTTGACCCCCTTTCTCAAAGCCGAATTGAAAATATCATTCATAAAATCCAATATGATCAAGTTAAAAATGACTTACAACTTTGGAAACTCAACAATTCTGAAGATTTATTGGAAGGCCTATTAATCATCAATAGATATCAGTACCCAAACCTACACGAAGAGCAGGTATATTACCAGCTGGCCGAACTTCGGAGAAATGCCTGGTATCATCTAATGTATGATATGAGCCCTGTAGAAAAGGTGAAATTGCTCAACAATATCCTTTTTAGGGAATTTGGACTTTCTGGGAATACATCAAATTACCATGACCCTCAAAATTCATTTATCCACAAAGTACTGGAAACAAAAAAAGGAAACCCAATCAGTTTAGCCTGTATCTACGCTTTAGTAGCTCAAAAACTTGATATCCCTATTTATGGGGTCAACTTGCCAAAACATTTTGTGCTGGCATACGTGGATCCTGATAACCAAGAGAAAGTCCAGTTTTATATTAATGTGTTCAACCGTGGACAGATTATGCGAGAAGAAGATATATATGCTTTCTTAAGGCAACTCAACCTGCCATTATCTGATGCATACACCTTGCCATGTGACAATATAGCGATCATTAAAAGAGTATTGAGAAATCTAATAGCCGCTTACGAACATGTAGATAATGCTGAAAAGAAATTAGAGGTTGAAACCCTGTTGTCCTTAATAGAAGAAGACGAGATTATGTAACCTCGTCTTCCACAATTAATAATATTTTAAAGAACTTAATTCCTGGCATCCAAGGAAACACTTCTTGGAGTAGAAAAATCAGCTCTTCCTGCCTGTTTATATTGATATATATTATTCGGTTCTACATCTCCGTTATCAGTTTTCAAAAACCGGTAAACTGCTTTAGATATTGGATCTGCAACATATAAATATTTACTGTCTTTTCTAAAGTCAAGCTCTACATCCACAGGCTGCAATAACTTTGTCTTTGGACCTTGAATTATTCTTGTAGGCGTAATATTTCCACTTGCTTGACTAATCGCATTATAATCGTCAAAAATCAGAATCCTCCCTTGGAAAGTAGTTCCTGATTGAACAAAATCTGTCAGGGCAAGCATATTATTGACAGTATCGATCGACATGCCCCTAATATTTGTAGCATTAGCCACAGTTAATACTTTTGATGGCTGAACTTGAGTTAAGATAGAGTCTCTTTTTATGACCTGCTCATCATAGATTTCTATACCACTTTGAGGTCCAGATTTACTGACTACTAAACCGCTTTTTACAATCGCCACATCCCAAGGAGTAATGTTGTTCGCAAATTCATAAGTTTGACCCGGTTTCCCAAAGGCAGATAATCCTCTTGGCCGATCAAAAACATAATACATAGGATTTTCGCCACCGGCCTCAATTGCATATAATTTATCTAAGCTTGGATGGAAAACTAAACCCCTCACACTTCTAAGAACACCCTGACGAATACTACCATTATCATTTTGCAAATTTCCCGTTTCTCCAACTGTCAACCTATAAATAAAGGTGTCAATTTTTGTCGTATTCATTGATGCTTGGAAAACCCTTTGTGCAGCTGGGTGAAAATAAATCGTATTACCGCCCTTAACTGAAGAAGTAAATGGACTGAAAATGGCTCCCATACTTGTAGAATCATCCGATTGAGACAATAAAACCACATTTGAAAAAGCAGTTTCTTCTACATTTGGATTAAAATCTGAATAGGATATATATAATCTGGAAATAGATTTATTCACAGGGGGTTCATCGTCATCTTTTTCACAGGAATAGAATCCCATTAGGGTGACAATAGCAAGTAAAGCAAACAGGTACCTTAGTTTCATAAAACAATTAATTTATTACAAATGTATAAAATTATCGTTTGCAGACGATGCCCCAAGTCTTTAAGAAGTGTTAAAGTTGATTAAATAAATGGTTTTACGTAAAATTGCAGTATAGAACATAAAGCAATGGAGAACAAAGAATTTGTAAGAGAGAAGTTGGAATTACCCAACCAAGGGAAAAAGCTTTTGCTTCACTCCTGCTGTGCTCCCTGTTCCGGTGAGGTTATGGAGGCGTTGATTGCTTCAGACATAGAATTTACCATCTATTTCTATAATCCTAACATCCACCCACGAAAGGAGTACGATCTCAGGAAAGAAGAAAACATCCGTTTTGCTGAAAAACACAACATCCCATTTATCGATGCCGACTATGATGTA
The DNA here is from genome assembly GCF_002734235.1 of Sphingobacterium sp. 1.A.5. Lineage (NCBI taxonomy): Bacteria > Pseudomonadati > Bacteroidota > Sphingobacteriia > Sphingobacteriales > Sphingobacteriaceae > Sphingobacterium > Sphingobacterium sp. 1.A.5. Next base: position 131,514 of record NZ_PEBA01000045.1, on the reverse strand, counting down.
GATCATTGGTTTGAATTGGCTAAAGGTATGGAGCATGAACCTGAAAAAGGAATCCGCTGTACCATGTGCTTTGACATGAGGTTCGAAAAAACTGCAGAGTATGCCGATGCCAATGGATTCGACGTCATCTCAAGTTCTTTGGGAATTTCTCGTTGGAAAAATATGGAGCAGATCAATGACTGCGGCTTGAGAGCAGCTTCAAGATTTCCCAACATGGAATATTGGACATTCAATTGGCGCAAAAAAGGTGGATCTGCAAGGATGCTCGAAATCAGCAAAAAAGAAAAATTCTATATGCAGGAATATTGTGGCTGTGCATACTCCTTAAGAGACACCAATAAGTGGAGAATGGCCAACGACCGCCCAAAAATTGAATTAGGAAAAAATTATTACGAATAGCCTACACGATTTTTTAAAATAAATTTCATTTATACTTAATTAATCATTACTTTTGCAGGCTCAAATGCAAGATTGTGAAGTATCTAAAAAAATACAGAATACCATTTTCAGGTCTTTCAACAGGTAAGCACAGTTTTGACTTTGAAATCGACGAGAAGTTCTTTGCATGTTACGAACATTCCTTAGTGCAGGACGGCAACTTAAAAGCAGTTGTTGAACTACAGAAACAGGAAAACATGTTGATAGCTCATTTCGACATTCAAGGTACTATAAAACTTACCTGCGATGTATGCCTGTCAACATTTGATTCTCCAGTTCATATTAAGGAACGTGCTTTGGTAAAATTCAGCGATGAAGATTGGAACGAGGACACAGAAGAAGTCATCACCCTTTCCAAAAGCGACTATGAATTGGACATTGCCCCATTACTCTATGAGTATATCAATGTGGCAGTGCCGCCTTACCCTAAGTGCAGTGAAAATGGAGACGGGATCGAGTGTGACCCCGAAATGTTGGGAAGAATACAAAACGAAGAAATCAGCTCGTCTGAGGAGGACAATGAAGAGAACATTGACCCTCGTTGGGAAGCATTGAAGAATATTAAAAATAACTAAAACAAAAAATACGAGATGGCACATCCAAAACGTAAAACTTCTAAATCTAGAAGAGACAAGAGAAGAACACACTATAAAGCGGAATTACCTAGCTTAACTGTTTGTAAAGAAACTGGCGCGGTGCATAGACCTCACCACGCATATACAGTAGACGGCAACTTATACTACAACGGTAAATTAATTATTGAGAATACCGCTGCTGTCTAAAGACATCTTTATTGAAAACATCCCAAAAAAGTATAATATTTTATATTATTAACTTTCACTTGGGATGTTTTTTGCGTATTATTGAATAATATAAATAATAACGAATGAAGATTGGATTAGACGTGTTGGGGGGAGATTTTGCTCCAGATTGTAACATCAAAGGAGCAATTGAAGCTCAAAAACAGTTGGATGATTCCCAAAGAATCGTTCTATTTGGCGATGAAGAAGCTAACAAAAAAGCCATTGCCGATGCTGGATCTGACCCCTCAAAATTTGACTATGTTCATGCTCCTGATATTATCAGCATGCACGAACATCCCACAAAAGCAATCAGCCAAAAACCGAACTCTTCCATTGCGAAGGGATTTGACTTATTGAAAACAGGAGAGATAGATTCTTTCTCATCTGCAGGTAACACAGGTGCCATGCTGGTTGGCGCTATGTTCAGCGTTAAAACAATTCCAGGGGTTATTCGCCCAGCAATAGCAACTAATGTCCCTAAGTTAAAAGACGGATTCGGAATCCTATTGGACGTTGGAGCTAATGCAGACTGTAAACCAGAAATGCTGAACCAATTTGCAATCCTAGGAAGCCTATATGCAGAACATGTATACGGCATCCCTTCTCCGAAAGTCGGACTACTGAACATCGGCGAAGAAGAAGAAAAAGGAAACAACCTCACCATCGCTACCTACCCCCTATTAAAAGAAAACAACAAAATCAACTTTATCGGAAATGCAGAAGGTCGTGATCTATTCAGTGATCATGCCGATGTAATTGTATGCGATGGATACACAGGAAATGTCGTACTCAAACTTGCGGAGTCATTTTATGTGGTAACATTGAAGAAAGGGTTCAAAGACCAATTCTTCGATAGATTCAATTACGAGCAGTACGGTGGAAGCCCAATCTTAGGAGTAAATGCTCCTGTGATTATCGGCCATGGAATATCAAGTCCAGAGGCTATTAAAAATATGGTATTACTGTCAAGAGATATGATCGCATCAAAATTCATTGAGAAAATCAAATCTGCTTTTAATTAAAAAATATGTCTAAAATTCACGCAGCTATTACTGCAGTAAATGGTTACGTTCCGGACTATATCCTTACCAACAAAGAGTTGGAAACTATGGTGGACACCAATGATGAATGGATCGTAACCCGTACAGGAATTCGTGAGAGAAGAATATTAAAAGATCCCGGAAAAGCAACTTCTGACCTAGCAGTGCCGGCAGTAAAAGGATTATTGGAAAAAAGAGGCATATCAGCCGAAGAAATTGACCTGATTATCTTTTGTACAAGTACCCCTGATATGTTGTTCCCTGCTACGGCAAACATCTTAGCCGATAAAATTGGCGCAACAAAAGCTTGGGGATACGATTTGCAAGCTGCTTGTTCTGGATTCCTATTCGGATTAACAACCGGAGCACAATTCATCGAGTCAGGAAAACATAAAAAAGTATTGGTAGTCGGTGGAGACAAAATGTCCGCTGTAGTAAACTATCAAGATAGAAATACATGTATACTTTTTGGTGATGGTTGTGGTGCTGTTCTTTTGGAACCAAACACTGAAGGAAATGGTGTAATTGATTCTATCCTAAAAACTGACGGTTCGGGTGGACAATACCTAAACATCAAAGGGGGTGGTTCATTAAATCCTGCATCCCATGCAACAGTAGACGCAGGATTGCACTACGCATACCAAGAAGGACGTACCGTATTTAAATTTGCAGTAACCAATATGGCTGATGTAGCTGTCGAAGTGATGGAACGAAACAAATTGACATCTGATGATGTTAATTGGTTAGTACCTCACCAAGCCAATAAAAGAATTATTGATGCAACTGCTGAACGTGCTGGATTGCCAGAAGAAAAAGTAATGGTAAACATCCAAAAATACGGAAATACAACTAGTGGAACAATCCCACTATGCTTATGGGAATGGGAAAGCCAACTTAAAAAAGGCGACAACCTGATCTTAGCCGCATTTGGTGGTGGATTCACTTGGGGATCCGTTTATTTAAGATGGGCTTACTAATACGTATTTTTTATTACCTTTATAGCTATTTATTTTTTAAAATTATTAAACAAACCTACTAGCATATGAGTATGGATATTAAACAAATTCAAGATCTGATTAAATTCGTTTCTAAATCGGGTGTGAATGAAGTATCAATCGAAGAGAAAGATTTTAAAATTACAATAAAAACGAATCAAGAGCCCACTTATGTAACTGCAACAATTCCAACTGCACAGGCAATCCCTGCAGCAGCTCCTGTTGCATCGGCTCCAGCACCTGTAGCCGCAGCTCCAGCTGCACAAGCACCGGCTGCTGACGATAACGCTAAATACATTACTATCAAATCTCCGATCATTGGTACATTCTACCGTTCTCCAGGTCCAGATAAAGCATCATTCGTTAACGTAGGTGATGAAGTAACGCCAGGAAAAGTAATCTGTATTGTTGAAGCAATGAAATTGTTTAACGAGATCGAATCTGAAGTATCTGGTAAAATCGTGAAGATTTTAGTAAATGATGCACAACCTGTAGAATACGACCAACCTTTATTCTTAGTAGACCCTAGCTAGTTTCAGGAAGTACTCCAGAAACTTTTTTTATTGTCCTAAGAGATAAAGTGTTATATCATACAGTATTATGTTCAAAAAAATATTAATTGCAAATAGAGGCGAGATTGCACTTCGTATTATCCGTACCTGTAAGGAAATGGGAATTCAAAGTGTCGCAGTATATTCTACTGCAGATCGCGATAGTTTACACGTTCGCTTTGCGGATGAAGCGGTTTGTATCGGCCCTCCTGCTAGTAAAGATTCTTATTTAAATATCCCAAATATTATTGCAGCAGCAGAATTAACAAATGCTGATGCAATCCATCCTGGATATGGATTCTTGTCCGAAAACGCAAAATTCTCCGCTATCTGTGCAGAATATGGCATCAAATTTATCGGTGCTACTGCTGAACAGATCGAAAAAATGGGAGACAAAGCATCGGCTAAAGAAACCATGAAAAAAGCAGGTGTACCAACAATCCCAGGATCAGATGGTCTTGTACCTGATGTAAAAACTGGTCTCAAAATCGCCAAAGAAATGGGATACCCTGTAATCCTTAAAGCAACAGCCGGAGGCGGTGGTAGAGGTATGCGTATCATTTGGAAAGATGAAGAATTTGAACCAGCTTGGGATTCAGCACGCCAAGAGTCAAGTGCAGCTTTCGGAAACGATGGCTTGTACCTTGAAAAATATGTCGAAGACCCTCGCCACATCGAAATCCAAGTAATTGGTGATCAATATGGAACAGTTTGTCACCTTTCTGAACGTGACTGTTCTATCCAAAGAAGACATCAAAAATTAGTCGAAGAAGCTCCATCTCCATTTATAACACCTGAATTGCGTGCTAAAATGGGTGAAGCAGCTATATTAGGAGCAAAAGCCGTTAAATATGAAGGCGCTGGAACTATCGAATTCTTGGTAGACAAACACCGCAACTTCTATTTTATGGAAATGAATACCCGTATTCAAGTAGAGCATCCGGTAACTGAAGAAGTAATCAACTTCGACTTAATCAAAGAACAAATAAAAGTTGCTGCTGGTATTCCGATATCAGGAAAAAGCTATGAGCCAACCATGCATGCAATTGAATGTCGTATCAACGCGGAAGACCCTTTTAACAACTTCCGACCTTCTCCAGGTAAAATCACCAATTTCCACTCACCAGGCGGACATGGAGTACGTGTAGATACGCACGTTTATTCTGGATATACAATCCCTCCAAATTACGACTCTATGATCGCTAAATTGATCTGTGTAGCGCAAACTCGTGAAGAAGCAATCAACACGATGGAGCGTGCATTAAGTGAATTCGTAATTGAAGGAGTCAAAACAACAATCCCATTACACCTTCGTTTAATGCGTGACCCTAACTTTAGGGCAGGTAATTTCACAACGAAATTCATGGAGACTTTCGACCTTACGGAGTATCCGGATGAGGAAGTTGTATAAAATTTACTTTACATAAACAAAACATGCCATTCTTCTCACGAAGAATGGTATTTTTGTTTTCTTACGATTTTAGATACTGCATAGAAAATACATGTCCAAGAATATAAAACTTATAGAAGCAATCAAGAACAAAGGAAAAAACATCGAAGCAGAAATGTCTTTCTTCGATCACCTTGAAATCCTGAGATGGCATATCATCCGTTCTGTTATTGCAATAACCGTATTTGCAATCCTTTCGTTTACTTTCTACGATTTCGTCTTTAACCAAATCATTATGGGACCAAAAAACTTGGATTTTTGGACCTATAGAATGATGTGTAAGGTAGGAGCTGCATTAAATCTTGAAGGTTTCTGTGTAGAAAAGATCCCTTTTAATATCATCAATACCGAATTGGCAGGTCAGTTCATGTTACAAATCAACTCCTGTCTCTTAATGGCAGTAGCGCTAGGATTCCCTTATCTCCTATTTGAAATCTGGCTGTTCATAAAACCTGCATTGACAGATATAGAACGTAAGTCTGCAAGAGGATTTGTCTTCTACGCAACATTGCTTTTTATCATTGGGGCATTGTTTGGATATTACATAGTGGTACCATTGTCAGTAAACTTCCTTGCTAACGTATCATTGAGTGAAGAAATCACCAATCAAATTACAATTGATTCCTATCTATCGACTATTGCAACACTAACATTAGGTTGTGGAATTATATTCTTGTTGCCAATCCTGATCTTTATATTATCGAAGATTGGAATTATGACGCCGGAATTTATGCGTGCCAGCCGTAGATATGCAATCGTTATTATTTTGGTAATTGCGGCAATCATTACACCTACTGCAGATATTATTACGTTATTAACCGTAAGTGCTCCAATGTTCATCTTGTATGAACTGAGTATTATGGTTTCGGCGAATGTCAAGAAATCAAAAGAATTAGCAGAAAAAGAATTTTACAATACAAAATAAAATATCATGTCTAAAAAAATCGCAATTGGCAGTGATCATGCTGGAGTTGAATATAAAGCAGCATTAATCACATTCTTAAATGAACTGGGTTATACAGTTCAGGATTTTGGTCCTGCTACTGCAGATTCTGTGGACTACCCAGATTTTGCTCATCCAGTAGCATCAAGTGTTGAAAACAAAGAAAATGAATTAGGTATCCTAATCTGTGGAAGCGCAAATGGGGTAGCTATTACGGCTAACAAACACCAAGGAATCCGCGCAGCAATCTGTTGGCTCGAAGAAATATCAGCCCTTGCCCGTCAGCATAATGATGCAAATATCGTATGTATTCCTGCTCGTTTTATCGACCTAGACTTGACAAAACGAATTGTACGCACGTTCCTAACTACTGAGTTTGAAGGTGGACGTCATGCTAACCGTGTGAATAAAATCTCTTGTGCATAAAAACCAATTAAATCAATAATGAAAAAATATCTTATTCTATCCTTTTTGTTGCCAACATTATTCAGCTGTTCGGTAGCACAACAGGCAAATCAGAAAAAATATGCAGATCTTCTTACAGAAGAATCAGCAAAAAAACATCTTACTATTCTTGCATCAAAAGAATTTGAAGGACGTGGAACTGGACAAGAAGGTGGTAAAAAAACTGTGGAATATATCGCCAATGTATTCAAAGAACTTGGCCTTAAACCAGCAGTCAACGGATCTTATTTCCAACCTGTAGAATTGGAAAGGTCTTCATACGTTGTTGAAAATTTCAACATTAACAACAACAAGCTCACCAATGGTAAAGACTTCTTTGTACAAGGAAACAACAATCTACAAGATTTCAAAGCTTCTGATCTCGTATTCGTAGGATACGGAATCCAATCTGATAAATACAATGATTTAACAGGATTAGATATTGCTGGTAAGATTGTATTGGTTATCAATGAAGGTGAACCTACTAAAGACGGGAATTCATTGATCTCTGGCAATAGTACTCCTTCGGATTGGTCAACAAGCCGATTCAAAAGAATTCAAGAACTTAGCAAATTAAAACCTGCAATGATCTTGGCTGTCAATTCCCAAAATGCACAGATGATCGAACGTTTTGGAAATCGATTGACAGGTGGAAGATTTACGCTTAGATCTAACAAGGAAGAAACAAATCAACCGACAATGGGAATACCTGTTGCGAATATCACTACAGAGACCGCAAATCAAATCCTTGCCGCAAAAAATACCAGTATTGAGAAAGTTAAAGAAAACATCAATTCAACAGGTAAACCAAATTCTTTTGACGTAAAAGCTTCTGTAGACGCTAAAATGGGTGTTAAAAAAGAAGAATTCAATGACCCGAACGTATTAGGTGTAATTGAAGGAACAGATTTAAAGGATGAGGTTGTCATCATCTCAGGTCACTATGACCATGATGGAATCCTTCCTGATGGAACTTTCTTCCCAGGGGCAGATGATAATGGTTCAGGTACTGTAGGTGTAATGGAAGTTGCTAAAGCTTTCGCAGCTGCTAAAAAGGCCGGAAAAGGACCAAGAAGAACAATCCTATTCATGGCATTTGCTGCTGAAGAAAAAGGCTTATTGGGTTCAAATTATTACTCGCAACACCCTATCTTCCCATTGAGCAATACAGTGACTTGTTTGAATATGGATATGATCGGTCGTATCGATGATAAACACCTTGAAGGAAACCATAATTACATCCATGCAATTGGATCTGATATGTTGAGCTCAGAATTAAAAGCAATCAACGAAAAAGCAAATAAAGAATATACGCAAATGGAATTGGATTATATGTATGACGATCCAAATGACCCAATGCGTATATATTACCGTTCTGACCAATACAACTTGGCTAAGCACGGAATTCCAGTGATATTCTTCTTCTCAGGATTACACCCAGATTACCACACTCCAAATGATACTGTGGATAAAATAGACTTCCCTATGATGGTAAAACGTGAAAAACTTGTTTTCCATACGGCTTGGGAAATCGCTAATAGAGATAAAAAATTAGTGGTAGATAAAACTCCTGCTCCTGCTCAATAATCATTCGCAGAACGTATAAAAAAGAAGCACTCTAAAACAGAGTGCTTCTTTTTTTTTGATTTTTCTTGCAAATTAAAATCTCATGCATATATTTGTAGTGTACTACCATATTAATACACTAAAACCATGAGGTATGTTAAACATAAAATCATTATCGTATCATTATAAACCAAAAAGGAATATCCTTTGGAATATCAATTCAGACCTTCAACCTGGAAATATATATGGGTTGTTGGGATTGAATGGAGAAGGTAAGACAACATTTCTAAAACTAATCGTAGGCATGTTACTACCAAAGGATGGAACAATTGAATACAATGGACATTTAAGTATAGAACGTTGCCCGGAATACCTCAATGATGTTTATTTTTTACCTGACTACAGTAAATTGCCAGATTTAGGGATTGAGCAATTCGGAAAATTATATGGTGCATTTTATTCTAAATATGACCATCAGCAATTTTTGGACTGTATCAAAGAATTCAGTATCCCCACTGAAAACAAACTGAAAGCTTTGTCATTAGGACAGCACCGTAAAGTTCACCTTTCTTTTGCATTAGCATGCAATAGTGCCGTGCTCTTAATGGATGAACCTACAAATGGCTTAGATATCCCCTCAAAAGCTATATTTAGAAAACTGCTTTCAAAATATATTAATGAAAATAGAATTTTCTTAATTGCAACGCATCAGATCAGAGATATTGATGCACTACTGGATCATTTACTCATCATGAAGAATGGAAGCTTGGTGTTGGATAAAAATATTTATCAGTTATCCAATCAATTTAAGATTAGCAAATCTCCCTCAGATGCTGAAAATGCACTGTATGTGCAAGATGATTTAGCTGGCCCCTTTTATCTAGTGAAAAATAATAGCGGCGAGGAAGCAAAACTAGATATCGAGTTTTTATTCAATGCTTTTACTAACAACCCGAAACCAATTGAACTATGAAACCAATAATTAATTATCTGAACTGCATTTTTGCATCACATAAATATCTCATATTCTCTATCCCGCTAATTGCATTGGTATTATATGGAATAGGGCTATTTTTCTTTTCAGGAGAAATATGGGATCTTCTTAAAAATTCACCTGCTAAATTGGATGACAATGCTCTTATATCCATTTCCAATATAGGATTTATGAATTGGACGGTTTCGCTTGTTATTATCCTCCCATTCTTGCACCTTTTATTTATTCCTAATCTGTTCTATAAAACCTATGACTTTACGCTACCGATTAGTGCTGGTCAGAAGCTTGCCTCATATATTATAATTACTTTGATTATTACGCTCTATAACTCATTATTTATTTTATTAATGAACTTTTCAATAGAAGCAATTTTAAAAATGCTGTATTGGAATGATATAATGGGGGCATTTGATAGAAAAGGTTTATTATATACTGAGATCAGCAAATATTCTGTTTTTCATAACTCAAAATGGACCTTGGTTTTTTTCACGAAACTATACCTTATCTTCCTTTTCTTTCCATTTTGCTTATTTGCTGGATTATATTTCCGCAAATATGGCCTCTTAATTTCTGCAGCTTTTATAGTGTTCGGTGCAATTATAGGTGTCACAATTAGATCATTGATCTGGAATGGATATTCAGAACGGATAACTAATCAATTCTATATCGATTTTTATGATTGGGGTCCCCTATTATTAGCTACCATTCTTTGTTATATAGGATTTTATTACTTTTTAAAGGAGAAGGAGGTTTAGATGAAGTTTGAATCAGACAAACCCATTTATTTACAGATCATCGATATCGTAACGGAGAAAATCTTGACTGGAGAATGGGCAATCGGTGAAAAAATCCTTTCAGTAAGAGAATTTGCCGCAAGTGTAGAAGTTAATCCAAATACGGTCATGAGATCCTATGACAAGCTACAACAAGATGAAATTATCTTCAACAAACGTGGCCTAGGATTATTCGTAGCAGAAAATGCCGTTGAAATTATTCTGAAAGAAAAGAAAGCTAACTTCCTGCAAGTCGAGGCTCCAAAATTCTTTCAGTCAGCAAAATTATTAAACATCAGTATCGATGAATTAATCGAACTCTATAAATCGAACTAATTATGAAAAAGTCAAATATATTCCTATTTACTTCCATTCTAATCATCTGGATTATCTACGTATTTATGGAACCTTTAAAAGGAAATGTATTCATAGATAAATTAACTGGAAAACCTAGGGATCTTTTTTCTGCAATGATTCAGAAACTAGATAAAACAAATGAGATTAAGTACGCAAAACTTGATGGAATCAATCATATAAAAGTCATTGGCAACAATGAAAATTTATATACCGACATTTATTATTCGGATTCGACGAGTGCCAAAGCTTCTTGGATGGGTCAATATAAGGATTTGCATTATGAAAAAATTAAAGATTCCTTGATTATTACCGTACAACCGAATGAAAGAAGATCATTAGACCTCAATGTAGACCCTAATAAATCTTATACACTTACATTTGTAGGAACAACAGGTAGCCTTGGAATTGCCCCAGATGATAGCTCTACGAATGGGGTAAATTCAATCTATCTAAAAAACGCATCAAAAATTAACTTATCTATAAATTCTAGAGAAAAAACTTCTCCCTATTCAGCCTTAAAACTAAACGTTGATGGTAAATCCAGATTTGAAATCGATAATTTTTCAACCAAAAAATTAGATGTTAAATTAAATAATGGCTTATTGGTTTTAGAAAAGAATACACAAGTTGATTCTCTTAACGCTGACTTACAAGGTCTGAGCAATATCATCATAGGAAAACATCCAGAAGAAAAACGAGTGAATTCTTTAACCTTAACTGGAAATCTTGACTATTACAACCAGAGAAAACCAAAATAAATGAGATGCAATTATGATATCAAAAATTATTTTGAAGCTCTTCAGCATCTTATTGATCTTTCTGACTGGTTTATTGAACTCAATATTCGATGATAAACCCAGGAACGACCAACATTATCCTGAAAACAAAATCGAATCAGTCAAACAAATAAATAAAATCCCGACCGTGGCAAATGTCACAACCATGGCTGGAGTCTCAGCCGTGATCAGAGAGAGTGCCGTGGTCAGAGGGAGTGCCGTGGCTGGTGTCTCCACCAGCCACCAAAATTCCATAGCCGTGATAGGTGTCACAGACATGGTAGTTGGAACTGCCTTGACAGGTTTCTCCATCGGCACCTGTGAGCCAGTCGTAGTCGGTAGGACAGCCGTGGTCGGTGTCTCCACCGACCACCAAAATTTTAACGCCGTGGTAGGTGTCCCTTCCTTCCACAGCGAACAAACCTCATCGAGGTTAAATGCCGTAGGTATGAAATATCTCTTAAATGCCATCGGCATGCCATATCTATAGAAATGAAAATCGCCCCCTTTCCCACGACATGCCTGTCATCCTAATCGCAAGATTAGGAAACTGTTTTTATAATTTAGGCAGAAGACATTAGAATTGACACGAAGTCCTTAGCCGCCAATATCTTGTAAAGATTGAATCGACATATTTCCCAAAACATCAAAGGGCAGAAATAAATTCTGCCCTTCTTAGTTTTTCAAGTTTCATGGCATGGGGCGCCATGTATATTTTTGGATAAAATGTATTTATTCTGGATTATCGGCTGTTGATTCACGAGCCAAGGTAACCTCATCAGGAGCATTTCCCAAATGTTTGTCCAATTCAAACAACGATTCATCTGTAGCACGATCACCTCCAGCAATTTTTAATTTATCAATCAACTCCATCGCTAATTTCTCTTCCTCGATTTGTTCTTTTACAAACCATTGTGCAAAGTTCCATGTTGCCCAATCTTTCTCTTCCATGGACTGATTAACCAAACCATAAATGGCATTCGTATTATCAACCTCATGCTGGAAAACCATATCAAAACATTCTGAAATCGTTTTCGGTAATGTTTTATGTTCTGTAACTCCTTCAACTTTAGGTGTACCACCTCTTTCCAAGATATACATCATGATCTTGATCATATGATTTCTCTCCTCCTGAGCATGGCGAAATAAAAAATTTGCTATACCACCATATCCCATTGTATCTGCCCAGCATCCTAAGGATAAATAAATCTGAGATGCTTGATTCTCTTTGGTCATCTGTTTGATCAACGATGTTTCCATCGCTTTTGATAGTCTATTGGTATCCATAATATCTCTTTTTTAATAGAACAGTTCAATTCTTACTTTGTTTCCCTAAACAACCTTTACTTTTACACATTTAGATTGTAAATTTGATATTATCTATTAATAAACAAAACCCAATAATACTTGTTCTTTTTTTAAATCAATACACAATATGGCGTTTTTAGATTATTACAATGTTTTAGGATTGGACAAATCTGCCAGTCAAGACGATATTAAGAAGGCATATCGTAAACTGGCAAGAAAGTTTCACCCTGATCTTAATCCAAATGATGAAAGTGCAAAGAAAAAATTCCAGGAAATAAATGAAGCAAACGAGGTACTGACCGACCCAGAGAAACGCAAAAAATACGACCAGTATGGCGAAAACTGGAAACATGGTGAGGAATACGAAAAAGCCCAACAAGAATATGCACGTCAAAGAGGTTCACGTGGAGGAGCTTCAGCTGGCGGTGGAAATCCTTTCGAAGGATTCGACTTCAACAATTATAACGGAAATTACGACACCGGTGAATACTCAGACTTCTTTGAAGATCTGTTTGGATCCCGATTTGGGGGAGGAAGAACCTCTGGAAAAAGAGGAAGCTATCGTGGACAAGACTATGAAACCACAGTAGATTTAACATTGCTCCAAGCTTCCCAAACACACAAACAAACTTTTACCGTTAACGGAAAAAATATACGAATTACTGTTCCAGCAGGTGTTGAAGATGGACAAAAAATCCGCCTTAAAGGACAAGGTGGTGATGGTGTCAACGGTGGCCCCAACGGAGACTTGTATATTACTTTTTCCGTGAAACCTGACCCTCGTTTCAATCGTAGAGGAAATGATCTATACACCTCTATCTTAGTTGATCTTCCAACGGCTTTGATTGGTGGGGAAACCATCGTCGATACGCTGACCGGCAAGATCAATGTCAAGATCAAACCTGAAACCCAGAACGGTACAAAAATCAGACTGAAAGGTAAAGGGTTCCCAGTATATAAAAAAGATGGTGAATTTGGAGATTTATACGCGGAAATCAACGTTAAATTACCGACAAACCTGACCGAGGAACAGAAGAAAATAGTAGAACAATTAGCGGAATCATTAAAATAAGCCATGGAAAAGACATTATTTAGAGTAATCGATATCTGCCGTACCAATAATATTGAACGCACATTTGTTCATGAACTCCATAACAATGGGCTTATTGAAATCATTGTGCAAGAGGAACAAGAGTTCTTAGAAGAAGAGCAGGTATATCATGTGGAACGTTTTTCCACCTGGCATTATGAATTGGACCTGAATGTACAGGGAATTGAAGTTGTCAGCAACCTAATCGATAAGATTGAAGAATTACAACGCGAATTAAGATCTTTAAAGGTTGAAAATAAAGGTGGAATTGAGGATAATTTAGGCATATAGGTCATTTTTTGATAAATTCGCCCTAATTAACTGAAACCATCATGGAAAAAATCTATCAAGGAAAAACAAAAGACGTTTATAGTCTGGGGGACAATCAAATTCTATTGCAATTCAAGGACGATGTTACTGGTGAAAATGGCGTATTCGATCCTGGAGCAAATACAGTTGGCTTGACCATCGAAGGTGCTGGAAAATCAGGCCTTAAGATGACAACCTACTTTTTTAAAGTGCTCAACAAATTGGGGATTCCTACCCATTTTATCTCTTCAGATATCGATAAGGTGCAGATGATTGTTAAAGATGCTAAAGTATTTGGCAAAGGACTAGAAGTCATTTGCCGTTATAGAGCAGTTGGCAGCTTTTTGAGAAGATATGCAGCGTATTGTGAAGAAGGTCAACCATTGGGCAGCTTCGTAGAAGTAACCATTAAGGATGATGAGCGTGGAGACCCTGTTATTTCTGAGGATGCCCTGGAGATGCTTAGACTACTGAACAAACAACAATACCAAGAATTAAAAGAGCTGACCAAGAAAATCTGCGGAATCGTAAAAGATGAATTAGCAAAGAAAGGCCTCGAGCTATATGATATCAAATTGGAATTTGGCCATGATAAAACAAATAACCAAATCATCCTGATCGATGAAATATCAGGCGGAAATATGCGCGTATACAAAGACGGCAAATATGTTCCACCATTGGAATTGGAAAAATTGTTTCTAGCTTAAAAATTTTTAATGGTTGGTGGAGACACCAACCAGGGCGATAAACCACAAAGGCCCGTGGGGTTGGCCCGCCGTGGCTGGTGTCCTCACCTGCCACTGAAAACATACCATTGGCATTAATAAATGGTTGGTGGAGACACCAACCATGGCGATAAACCTCATAAACCTGTAAGGTTGGCCCGCCGTGGCTGGTGTCCCCTCCTGCCACTGAAAAAATGCCATTTGGCCTTAATAAATGGTTGGTGGAGACACCAACCATGGCGATAAACCTCATAAACCTGTAAGGTTGGCCCGCCGTGGCTGGTGTCCTCACCTGCCACTGAAAACATACCATTGGCCTTAATAGATGGTTGGTGGAGACACCAACCATTGCGATAAACTACAAAAGCCCGTGGGGTTGGCCCGCCGTGGCTGGTGTCCTCACCTGCCACTGAAAACATACCATTGGCCTTAATAGATGGTTGGTGGAGACACCAACCAGGGCGATAAACCACAAAGGCCCGTGGGGTTGGCTCGCCGTGGCTGGTGTCCTCACCTGCCACTGAAAACATACCATTGGCATTAATAGATGGTTGGTGGAGACACCAACCATGGCGCCATGTTTTGTCTAATGTCTTATGTCTATTGTCTATTGTCTTATGTCTATTGTCTAAAGCCTACTGTCCACCAACCCTAAACTCCTTTCTTTCCAACAACTTCTCCTCTTCATCATAATACTCCATCACATAATCATTGGGACATAGCTTTAACTTTATCTCCCCTTCCTCACCTTTCTTGATCAATTTAAAATAGGATATCGTTTTATTGGGGCCATAAATATCAAATACCTTCAAATAAATCTTCTTTCTCCCTTTCATCAATTCCAGGTTAGGTTGAATGGTCCAATCCATTCTCTGATTTTCCTCACAATCAAAAATCTGCCAGGTAGACTTATATTGAACCTCTTCCTTTAATTCCTTAGCATTGATACCTGCCAAATAATTAAACCTGTCTAAGGCCTTATCTCTGTTATTATCCTCGATTTTTAGCGCATAAAACAACATGCTGATACTTTCTTTATTACCATAAGGAATATAAACATGTTTAATAATCATATCCTCATTAGAAAAATCCTTGATATAATATGGGGCCTTTTCATAAAACTTTTCCTCAAAACCTTCTACTTTAAACGGTCTTTTCCTATGCTTAACTACAACCATATTATACTTTGGCCTATTCTCTGGCACAACAGAAAACATGACCTTATCACCATTTTTACCCAGACCAACCATCTTCATCATTCGAGTATCCAAGGGATAGTAACTTGTTGTCCGCAAACCGCTCTGACCTGTTTCCCGAGGCTGAAAAGCACGGTATACCCATATATTGACAGCTTCTTTTTCATTGAAATACTTGTCCACATCCCCCGTAAAATATCCATCACTGGCAAATTCTTTCGTCCGACATGAAAAAAACAACAGCAATAGCATGCCCAATAGGAGCTTAAAGAGCAACCTAATCCATATTCCCATAAAATATCTTCTTAAAAAAAATGGATCATCTTTTGACCTTTACGGTCAAAAAACAAATCCATCTTCAAGCCTTTAATGATTAATTGTTTTTGATTAATTTTTACATTTGTGAAAGATCAAACCTGATAGGAAGCATATATCTGACAGCAACACGTTTGCCATTATGGATTGCAGGCCTCCAATCTTTTGTGTTTTTTAAAGCTTTAATACTTTGTTGCCCCATGCCATATCCTAAATCTTTAGCCACCTTAATATCCTGAAGCTTTCCTTCTGTATCGATTACAAAACTTAGTTCAACAGTACCTCTCGCCCCAGCATCGATAGCAGCTTGTGTATATTGTACATTCTCCGATACCGTTTTTCTAAATTGATTTAATCCACCTGGATATACTGCTGGAAGTTCAACCTTATCAAAATCCATAACATCATCAACCTTTGATTTTGGTTCCGGAAAAACAATTTTTTCCTCTTCGATATTTTTTGAGCTCACCTCAATAGGCTCAGAAGAACTGCTCTTCTCCTCCTGCACTGTTTCAGCAGCGACTTCTTCAACCTTTGAAACGCTTGAATCTGTCATTGCTTCAGGTCCAGTGGTTGCAATGGTATCTGCAGTACTTGAACTCGACTCCTTATTTGGTGATTTACAATTGATCGTCAGTCCTAAAAGCAGAATAGCCATAGGCAAAATCAATAAGTATAATAATCTGTGTTTTGAATTTGATTTATCCTTAAATATCATTTTTATCCTTTCCTTTAAAATAGATTTATTGGAAAACTCATGGCTCAAATGATGAGGATGAATATTCATGGCATAAGCGACCAAAAGCTCCGCATACGCAACCTTGTCTTCAGAAAAATGATTGTCTACGATACACTCATGTTGGAATTTAAGCTCATCCCTGATCCAAAACAAAACTGGATTGAACCAATTGAATGCACGAATGAGTTCAACAAATAGTATATCATAACTATGACCTTGCTTAACGTGCAATTCTTCATGAGCTTTGATTAACGAATCATCCTTGACTTCAGCTCCAATTTTGATAGAATTGAAAAAGGAATAACTCCCCTGTTGTTTCGCAGAAAATTGCTTCGAAAACAATAGTAAGATCCTATATCCTATCAATGCAAGCGTTACAATTACACCAATCCAATAAAACAATCGAACCCAATTATCTAGGATCCAATTCTTCTCCTGAACCATATTTACAGCAATTGGAGCCAGTTCTTGATTAACCTTTCCATTTAAGGAAAGATCCAAGACCGGCAAAGTGACTTGCATCATTTCTGGAACTTGGAAATCTATAAATAAAACCAAGGGAATCAAATAGGCAATAAAAATACTGCTCAATAAATACCAGCGGTTTAAATTGAAAAAAGTCAATCTCTTAAGTCCAAATCTATAGATCAGAAAAAATAATGCAAGAGCCAAGTTTGATATCAATAGATAATTCATAGCGATCTATTTTATTTCTTATGTTTCTGAATGAGTTTCATGATCTCATCTAAATCCTGCACATCCAATTTCTTCTCTTCCAAAAAGAAAGAGAGCATGGAGCTAGCAGAATTCTCAAAATAACCTTGTAACAGTTTTCCGGTTATAAGTTTTTTATATTCTTCTTTTTCAATCTTTGGAAAATAACGATGGCTTTTTCCAAAAGACTCATGATCCACAAAACCCTTGGTCTCGAGAATCCGTACAATAGTAGATACTGTATTATAGGCAGGCTTTGGTTCAGGAAGGATTTCAATGATATCTTTGACAAATCCACCCCCAATATCCCACAAACTATGCATAATTTGCTCCTCGGCCTTTGTAAGTTCTTTTAACTCGTCCATTATTCTATTAATATTTAAAAAAGACAATATTGCCTATAATCGATTATATAACGAATATATAACTAAAAATATAGTTATACAACTAAAAACTTAGTTATATAACTATATGTAGAATTAAAACACTGATTATCAGTAAAATAATTTTATTTATATAAGATTAAAAAACTTGAAAAGTATCGGAATTAGGGATAAAAATTGGTTAATCGTCAAATTTCCATTGTCGATTCGCCTTTTTGGATGATTGTTTTTTCTTCCGATCCAATCGATCTAGGATGACGGATTTAGGCGTTTTGGTAGGAATTCTTTTGGCATCGACTTTTAATGCGTCTTCAATAAGATTAAAGAATCTTTCGGTTACCAATTCTTTATTTTTCAATTGGCTTCTATCGATACTTGAGTCCAATTGCAATAATCCTTCTTTGGAAATTCTATTGGACAATCTTTCAGCAATCAAATCCTTCTGTTCGGAATCAAAAGCCTGAGAATTAGCAATATCCCAGTTCAACATAACTTTAGAGGAAACTTTATTAACATTTTGTCCTCCTTTGCCTCCAGATCTTGAAGTTTTAAAGCTCAGTTCTTGAATTAATAATTCTTTATTTACACGCATTTGTAATAAAATTACAATTTTTTCCATTCTGCATAAAATTTTGCACGACTATATTGATACCATTCTTATCTTTAAGGAAAGAAAACAGAACTTATGAAAATAGGCATTGTATGTTATCCTACCTTTGGGGGCAGTGGAGTTGTAGCAACCGAATTAGGTAAAGCATTGGCTAACAATGGGCATCAGGTCCATTTTATTACCTATAGTCAGCCTGCAAGGTTAGACTTTTTCTCAGAGAATTTATTTTACCATGAGGTAGCAATCAATCAATACCCTTTATTTGATTTTCCTCCTTACGAAACAGCTTTGGCAAGTAAACTAGTGGATGTAGTCCGATTTGAAGGACTAGACTTACTCCATGTACATTATGCCATTCCACATGCCTCAGTAGCATTTTTAGCAAAACAAATCCTAAAAACTTACGGCATCAATATCCCTGTAGTTACCACACTTCATGGTACGGACATTACATTAGTGGGCAAGGACAAGAGCTTTAGTCCTGTTGTTACCTTCTCCATAAATCAATCAGACGGGGTTACAACAGTTTCTGAAAACTTGAAAGAACAAACCCTAGAATATTTTGATGTACACAATGGAATTAAGGTTATCCCCAATTTTATTGACCTACAGCGGTTCCATAATAAAAACCACGAGCACTTTAAAAAAGCAATTGCGCCAAACCATGAAAGGATTATTGTACACACCTCAAATTTCAGAAAAGTAAAAAGGGTTGAGGATGTGGTTCGTATTTTCCATAAAGTAACCCAACAGGTTCCCAGTAAGCTACTAATGGTTGGAGATGGTCCTGAACGTCGCAATGCTGAAGAATTGGCTAGGGAATTAGGAATCACCGACAGCATCCGTTTCCTGGGTAAACAGGATGCCATAGAAGAGATCTTGTCTATTGCCGATTTATTCTTGATGCCTTCAGGTTCGGAGTCCTTTGGATTAGCCGCTTTGGAAGCCATGGCATGTAAGGTACCGGTCGTTTCTTCAAATACTGGTGGTCTACCTGAGTTAAATAAAGAAGGGTTTAGTGGATTTTTGAGCGATGTTGGTGATATTGATGATATGGCAAAAAATTCAATCTACATATTGGAAGATTGCCAACGATTAAATGAATTTAAAGAAAACGCTTTGCAACGTGCTAAGGACTTTGAATTGAGCAAAATCGTACCAATCTATGAGAATTTTTATTCTGAGGTTATTGAAAAGGTAAAAAAAGGAAACATTTCTAATTAATCGCAAGCAAAAAGTCATATCTTTGGCTTTTGGAACTACTCCAAAAAGCAAATATGAAATACAAACGCATACTACTTAAACTTAGTGGCGAAGCTTTAATGGGCGAGCAAAGCTACGGTATCGACATTAATCGTGTTGCACAATACGCAAAAGACATTCAGGAACTTCATAGTTTAGGCATGGAAATCGCCATCGTCATCGGTGGTGGTAATATCTACCGTGGCCTAAGTGCTGAAAAAGCAGGGATGGACCGTGTTCAAGCGGATTACATGGGAATGTTAGCAACCGTAATCAACTCTATGGCTCTTCAAGATGCGCTAGAAAAGGTTGGAATAAAAACCCGTCTGTTGACAGCCATCAAAATGGAGCAAATCTGTGAACCATTTATTCGCAGAAGAGCTGTGCGTCACTTAGAGAAAGGCCGTATCGTAATCTTCGGAGCAGGAACTGGGAACCCTTACTTCACCACCGATACTGCAGCCTCTCTACGTGCCATTGAAATCAATGCTGATGCAGTATTAAAAGGAACTCGTGTAGATGGAATCTATACCGCAGATCCAGAAAAAGATCCAACAGCGAAGAAATTTGACCATATCTCTTTTACCGATGTCTACGAAAAAGGACTCAACGTTATGGATATGACAGCATTTACGCTTTGCCAAGAAAACAACCTACCTATTATCGTTTTCGACATGAACAAACCAGGAAACCTATTGAAATTGGCAAATGGTGAACATGTAGGAACAGTGGTTAGTTAACAATTTAAAGCAAATAATAAATCAAGATATGAACGAATTAATTTCACTTCAACTGGACGACTGCAAAGATGGTATGACGAAAGCTGTAGCTCATACAGAATCTGAGTTAACAAAGATTCGTGCAGGTAAAGCTAGTCCTGGTATGCTTGATGGAATTTATGTTGATTACTATGGAACTTCTACAGCTCTATCGCAAGTCAGCAACATAAACACACCAGATGCAAGAACCATCGTAGTACAACCATGGGAAAAAAACCTCCTTCAAACTATTGAAAAGGCTATCATGGACTCAAATATTGGACTGAACCCGCAAAATGACGGATCAATTATCCGCTTAGCTGTTCCTCCTCTTACTGAAGAACGTCGTCGTGATTTAGTAAAAAAAGTTAAAGAAGAAACTGAAAAAGGTCGAGTAGCTATTCGTAACATCCGTAAAGAAAGCAACGAAGCCATCAAAAAACTTAAAAATGACGGTGCTTCTGAAGACGAAATCAAAGTAGGCGAAGGTGAAGTACAAAAACTTACCGATAATTTTATCGCTAAAGTTGATCAATTAGCAGAATTGAAAGAAAAAGATATCATGACTCTGTAGTCTTAAAACTAAAAATCTCAGAGTTATTTCTAAAAAAGATAATTATCAAAAATTGATAATTATCTTTTTTTTATGCCGTATACTGTTAAAACCTAGGCTGATGTATTATTAAAGAATGCTATGCATCAATAAAGTTCTAGCGAACCTCAGCTCAGAAGTAGAACTATTTAAAAAATGAACTTCATTATTCAAAAATTTAGCTATATTCATTTATTAAAAAACATTCTGCATGACACAATCAAGAAGAAATTTCCTAAAGCTTGCGAGCATGGGATTAGTTGGCGGTCTTGTTGCTCCTCACTTGATTTCTTGCGAAAGCATGAATAAGAAGTCAGGTTCTCCACTTAAAAACATCGGTTTACAGTTATTCACCCTTCGCGATCTACTATCGCAAAACCCTCAAGAAGTATTAAAATCAGTTTCCAAAATCGGCTATACTCATGTCGAAACATACGGTGCTGACCCTAATACCGGAACCTTCTGGGGCGTTGCTGTTGATGAACTCAAGAAAGCATTGAATGACAACAACCTGAAAACGCATAGTGGACACTATGATTTGGGCAAATACCTAGACAAAGACAGCTCTGATAAAGAAAATATTGAAAAGTATATTGAAATTGCGCATAATCTGGGACAGGAATACATTATCGCTCCAGTACCACCAATGCACAAATTGAATAAACTGAACCAATCAGACTACCAATACATGGCCGAACAATTGAACAAGGCTGGGGAAATGTCCAAAAAGGCTGGTATCACTATGGGATACCATAACCACTTTTGGGAATTCAAAGAATTCGGAAATGGAACAAATGGACTAGATGTCCTATTGGCATTCACTGAAAAAGATTTGGTAGCATTTGAACTCGACATGTTCTGGATCACTAAGGCTGGCGCAAGTCCGCAATCTTACTTTGAAAAACATCCTGGACGATTCCCATTATGGCATATCAAAGATATGGACAGAGCGTTCTCAACTCCTTTGGACATCAACAAGGTGGATCCTAAAACTGGAAAAAGAGATACTTTGGACCTAATGGAAACCATGAAAAGCATAAAATATACGGAAGTTGGAAGCGGAAGCATTAACTTTATTAATCTTCAGCAATTTACCAATGAAAGTGGACTCAAATACGCATTCGTTGAACAGGATGATATCTATTCACCTGACAAGTATGCTAGTATTAAAAAGAGCTACGACTACGTACAAAAGAACTTTAAATAAAATAAAAAAGGCGGAAAAATATTTTTCCGCCTTTATATTTTTAGAATCAGAAGATTAAAAAACCAAGCGTTCTACCTCTTCAGCGCTTTCTTCAACTTTATCTCTCAGTTCATTCTTGAATTCCTGGATTCTAGCTACCAAGCTATCATCACTTGTTGCCAAGATCTGAGCGGCCAAAATACCTGCATTTTTTGCGGCATTTAAAGCGACTGTAGCAACCGGAATACCATTTGGCATCTGTAAGATTGAAAGTACAGAATCCCAACCATCAATGGAATTAGATGACTTCACAGGAACACCAATAACTGGTAATGTAGTGATAGATGCTACCATTCCCGGAAGATGTGCAGCACCACCAGCACCAGCGATAATAACTTTTATCCCCCTGCTAGCAGCTTGTTCCGCAAAATCAAACATACGTTTTGGAGTACGATGTGCAGAAACTATAGTCAGTTCAAAGGCTACACCTAAATATTTTAAAACTTCAATGGCATCCTGCATGACTGGCAAGTCAGACTTGCTACCCATAATAACCGATACTTTTGCGTTTTCCATTTTATCTTATAATTATGCTATTACTTTAATCAATTCCTGAACTTTGCGTGCATTCTCAATTGCTGTTGCACGATCTTGGTTAACAATCGTTACGTGCCCCATTTTACGGAATGGCTTGGTATATTTTTTACCATACAAATGTACATAAACACCGTCGATTGCTAATGCTTCCTCAATACCTTCGTATTTCGCCAACCCTTCATAACCCTCCTCACCTAACAAGTTCACCATAATCGCATTTGCCCTAGACTCCGTATTCCCCAAAGGCAAATTAAAGATCGCCCTCAAGTGCTGACCAAATTGTGAGGTGAAATTACCTTCAATGGTTTGATGACCGGAATTATGGGGACGTGGTGCCAATTCATTAACTAAAATATCACCCTCCTTGGTCAAGAACATCTCAACAGCCAAAACGCCTACAATCTGTAAATCGTTGGCAATTTTCATCGCAATGCTCTCCGCTTTGGATTGGATATCAAAAGAATAGGTAGATGGAGAAATCAGGAATTCTACTAAGTTTGCTTGAGGATTAAACTCCATTTCTACCATCGGGAATGTTGCCATATCTCCTTTGTCATTTCTAGCCACCATCACCGCGATCTCCTTTTCAAAGTCTACCAGTTCTTCAACGATACTAGGCGCATCAAACGCATCTGCAAAATCAGCTGAAGAATTGATTTTCTTAACACCCTTGCCATCGTATCCATCCTTGCGCAATTTTTGAATATATGGCAATTGGATTTGACAGTTCGTCAAACCTTCTCTATTGGAAACAAATTGAAAGGCGGAAGTTGGGATGTCATTTTGTTTAAAGAATTGTTTTTGCAATCCTTTATCCTGAATTAAGCGGATAACTCTAGATTGAGGGAATACGAGTACCCCTTCATTTTCCAAAGCCTCCAATGCCTCCACATTTACCTTTTCGATCTCAATCGTCACCATATCCAAATCCTTACCAAAATTGTATACGGTATCATAATCTGAAAGTGAACCCACTTCAAATTGATTGCACAATTTCTTACAAGGTGCATTTGGATCAGGATCCAAAACATGAATGTTAACATTAAAGTTTATTGCTTCCTGGATCAGCATACGACCTAATTGGCCTCCGCCTAAAATCCCTAGGCGCAAATCACCATAAAAATCTTTCGCCATAATTATACTTGCTCAACCTCCGTCGGAAAAATATCCCCCTTCAGTAAAGACTGTTCTTCTATTTTCTTTTGTAATTCTAAAAATGCACCTATCAGTGCCTCTGGTCGTGGTGGACATCCCTGCACGTAAACGTCAACTGGAATGATTTTGTCAACCCCCTTCACAACATGATAACCGTGCTGCCAATACGGACCGCCGCAATCTGAACAAGAACCCATCGAAATAACATATTTCGGATCAGGCATCTGTTCATACAATCGCTTAATACGATCTGCCATCTTGAACGTTACAGTACCTGCAATGATCATCACATCAGACTGCCTTGGTGAGGGACGTGGAAAAACTCCTAACCGGTCCAAATCATAGGTTGCAGCCATAGCACCCATCATCTCAATCGCACAACAGGCAATACCAAAACTAATTGGCCACATCGAAGAAAGACGTGCCCAATTGAGAAGGTCATCCATCTTGGCGATAATAACTCCATCACGTTGTTGCAATTGCTTATCTAAACTCATGATTCTGAATTAGGTTTCTTGAACTTAGGTTTAAATCCCATCTTAACTGGGGAAGCCGCCTTTTCAGCTAATACTTCCTGAATTTCCTGCTCCCTAAAATCCCGGACCTCATATTTCCTTGAATTCAAATCTTCATACGCTGAAGATGGTATTCCAACCGGAACGGTAGGCTTTTGATGTGTAGGTTTTATCCAACTGATATCTCCACTCTTCCAAACATAAAGCAAACCAATAATCAAGACGCCCAAGAATATGGCCATTTCAATCAAGGTAAACCAGCCCCATCTTGAATCTGCAGCAATAAATTCAGCATTCCCAAAAACTGTAGCCCATGGAAAAATGAAAATCAACTCCACATCAAACAGCA
The DNA here is from genome assembly GCF_002734235.1 of Sphingobacterium sp. 1.A.5. Lineage (NCBI taxonomy): Bacteria > Pseudomonadati > Bacteroidota > Sphingobacteriia > Sphingobacteriales > Sphingobacteriaceae > Sphingobacterium > Sphingobacterium sp. 1.A.5. The sequence continues at coordinate 106,601 of NZ_PEBA01000045.1, read as the reverse complement.
GGAAAACTAAAGCAATAACGTAAAAACGAGGGTTAAATTGAACCCAAGAAGTTCCTGTGGTCTCTTCACCACACTCGTAAGTACTCAGCTTAATAGGATTAGGGTTTTTGGGCGACAGAATTCGTGCTAAGAATATGGTGGCACAAACCAATACGATACCAATGATAGCCATTAAGAGTATCTTACCATATTCCGATATCTGCCCGGGGTCGTCCATGTTGCAAAATTAACAATTAATTTAAATTGTTTGAAAGGATTTTAGCTTTCTTGGCTAATCAATGTATACTAATATACAAAAGAACTCGCCAATCAATATGTAATAAATAAAAAAGGTTGCAGATTTTGCTGCAACCTATATCTTATTTCAAGATGTAAATAACATCTTGTTAGAATGGTTTGCCTGGCATTTTTGGCATATTGCGCATCATCTTCGCTGCCATTCCAGGATTTGACATCTGTTTCATTACTTTACGCATATCTGAGAACTGCTTCATCAATTTGTTAACCTCATCGATACTAGTTCCTGAACCTTTCGCAATACGATTTCTACGTTTTTGATCGATTGCATCTGGGTTTTCACGCTCAAACGGAGTCATAGAATCAATGATAGCCTCAATAGGTTTGAATGCATCATCATCAATCTCAACATCCTTGATTGCTTTTCCAACGCCGGGAATCATACCCATCAAATCCTTCATGTTACCCATCTTCTTAATCTGCTTGATCTGTGATTTGAAGTCGTTGAAATCAAATTTATTTTTGCGGATCTTTTTCTGAAGTTCTGCAGCTTCTTTTTCGTCAAATTGTTGTTGTGCACGTTCTACCAAGGATACAACGTCACCCATCCCTAAAATACGGGATGCCATACGATCTGGGTGGAAGACATCCAATGCCTCCATTTTCTCACCCGTACCGATAAATTTGATTGGTTTATTGACCACCGATTTAATCGATAAGGCAGCACCACCACGAGTATCACCATCTAATTTGGTCAATACTACACCCGTGAAATCCAAACGGTCATTGAAGGCCTTTGCCGTATTAACAGCATCTTGACCAGTCATGGAGTCAACAACAAATAGGATCTCGTGAGGTTGAGTAGCTTCCTTTACAGCAGTAATCTCATTCATCAAAGCCTCATCAATAGCTAGACGACCAGCTGTATCGATGATAACAATGTTATTTCCGTTTCTCTTAGCTTCCTCAACACCGGCAACAGCAATACCAATTGGATCAGTAGACTCACGATCTACATATACTGGAACACCAACTTGTTGACCTAATACTTCCAATTGATCAATCGCAGCAGGACGGTAAACGTCACCAGCAACCAATAATGGCTTCTTGTTTTTCGATGCTTTCAAGAAATTAGCAAGTTTACCCGAAAAAGTAGTCTTACCAGCACCATTCAGACCAGCAATCAAAATAATAGTCGGATTCTTCGTGATCTCCAGTTCGGTAACTGTACCACCCATCAATTCCGTCAGCTCATCATTCATGATCTTGGTCAATAATTGACCCGGAGAAATGCTGTTCAATACGTTCTGACCTAAAGCCTTAACTTTAACTTCGTCCGTAAATGATTTTGCAGTCTTGTAGTTCACATCGGCATCCAATAATGCCTTGCGAATTTCCTTCATCGTTTCCGCAACGTTGATCTCCGTAATATTACCCTGCCCCTTTAAAACCTTAAAGGCTCTGTCTAATTTATCCTGTAGATTTGAAAACATCTTTTAACTTTCTATTAATCAATACTTTGCTTAACAGACAGTGAACAACTGTCCATTCTTGATAAACACCTGATTTGACTTTATCCTACAAATATAGCTTTTTGCTTTTTTAATTTCAGATTTGTATGCAATATGGCGCCCTATTATTGCAGTTTTTTATAGATAATCACAATAAAAGCCAAGACCTTTCGATCTTGGCTTATCATTATATTTTTTTGATTATTAATCTCTTCTTCCGAATAGAATCGATGCATAGTACAACAAAGTAACTAAGGCAGAAAGTGCAGCGACAACATAAGTCATGGCAGCCCATTTCAAGGCATCTTTAGCTCCATCATGTTCTTCGGTACTATGGGTAATACGTGAAGCATTCAACCAAGCCAAGGCACGGTTAGAAGCATCAAACTCTACTGGCAATGTAATAAAACTGAACAAGGTCGTCAGCGCCAATGCTCCAACTCCTATTGCCAGTACATAAACATTTCCTGAAAATGCCATCATGATTACACCAATCATCAACACCCACGTCGTCAAACGAGATGCTACACTAACGATTGGCACCATTGCGGAACGAAATTGCAACCAAGAATAAGCGGTAGCATGTTGAACAGCGTGGCCACATTCGTGGGCAGCAACCGCAGCAGCCGCAACCGAACGACCATGATAAACATCAGGGCTCAAGTTCACGGTCCTGTTTGCAGGATTGTAGTGGTCTGTTAATTGACCTTCCACAGAAATGACCTGAACATCGTTGATTCCATTATCATTTAACATCTTTTGAGCAATCTCAGCCCCCGATAGCCCTGATGACAATGGCATCTCCGAGTATTTCTTAAACTTATTTTTGAATATAAACTGAACTATCCAGCTTACAACCATTATTCCGATAAAAATTATCCAATACATATCTTTAATATCTTATATTCTTTTTCAATTATACTATCAAAACTAATTCCAATACTGTTATCCCTACAAAGAAAGAAAAAAATAGCACTAAAACAAGTCGAAATGTACATAAAATAGACAAATTGACAGAAATCAAACCAAATGTACAGACATGAAAAAGGCCCGCAATACTTGCAGGCCTTTTCTATTTATCCTATTTAATTATCCTAATTGAAACATCATGTTATTCTCCTCAATCATTTTCCGAAGATTACTCAATGCATATCTCATCCTTCCCAATGCTGTGTTGATGCTTACTTCTGTAATATCGGCAATATCCTTAAAGCTCATATCACAGAAAAGGCGCATGATCAATACTTCTTTTTGATCATCCGGAAGTAGTTGAATGATTTTCTTAAGGTCAACATCGCGTTGGTCCTTTACCATTTTCATCTCTACACTGTCATCCGAGAATTGCAATACTTCAAAGATATCGAAGCCGTCATTGTTTACTACATTTGGCGCTCGCTTCTCTCTTCTGAAATGGTCAATCACCATGTTGTGAGCAATACGCATGACCCAAGGAAGAAACTTTCCCTCATCATTGTATCTGCCTGCTTTCAGGGTATTGATTACCTTGATGAATGTCTCTTGAAATATATCCTCAGCAAGGTATTGATCCTTTACTTGATGATATATTGATGTATAGATTTTCGTTTTATAACGTTCTAATAGCACTTGTAAGGCTCTCTCTTCACCTTTTACATACGCTTGGACCAATTCCTGGTCACTCTTTTTATTCAATAGTTTCATAATTATGCCTCCACAAATCTTGTAAGAGTTTTCTATGTCTTTGTAATATTTTAGTTTAAGCGTAGTCGTGTTCCGATAGGCATTTTGTTTAAAGTTGTCAAATCAAAGAGAACTAAAATTTCCGATTATTCAAAAAAAGGTTAGGTATTTTAACATTTCTTCACATTCAATTTTTATCACAAAAATGGCTCCAAAGTTATCCCTTGGAGCCACATAATTGTTATTTCTTACTCTATTATTTATATAGAGGGAATTGCGCCATCATTCCCTTCACTTTTCCGTGGATACGGTCAAGCGCAGCATTGTCCGAACGACTGTTCAATGCCTCATCGATCAATTCACCGATCTGAACGATTTCGTTCTCTTTAATGCCGCGAGTTGTAATCGCTGCAGTACCGAAACGAACACCTGAAGTAACGAATGGTGAACGTGTATCGAAAGGAACCATGTTTTTGTTGGTCGTGATACCTGCTAGTTCTAAAACTGCTTCAGCTTCTTTACCTGAAATATCTTTGTTTCTCAAGTCAACCAACATTAAGTGGTTATCAGTACCTCCGGAAATGATTTTGTAATCTTTATCCACAAAGAACTGAGCTAATGCAGCTGCATTAGATTTTACTTGTTTGATGTACTGTAAATAATCATCAGAAAGAGCTTCACCGTATGCGATTGCTTTAGCAGCAATTGTGTGCTCCAATGGACCACCTTGAGTTCCTGGGAAAACAGCAAGATCTAATAACTGCGTAATAGTACGTGTCTCACCTTTTGGAGTTTTGATGCCCCAAGGATTTTCAAAGTCCTTACCCACCATGATCATACCTCCACGAGGACCACGCAATGTTTTGTGCGTCGTTGTGGTAACGATATGACAGTGAGGAAGTGGATCGTTCAATAACCCACGAGCGATCAATCCAGCAGGGTGAGAGATATCAGCAATTACTAGAGCACCGATTTCATCAGCTACCTTACGGATACGCGCATAATCCCAATCACGAGAATAAGCAGATGCGCCTACGATTATCACTTTTGGTTTTTCACGACGAGCAGTTTCTTCAAGCTGTTCGTAATCGATCAAACCTGTATCTTCTTTCACACCATAGAACAATGGTTGATATAATTTTCCTGAGAAGTTAGCTGGAGAACCATGTGTCAAGTGACCACCATGGCTAAGATCGAATCCTAAGATTTTGTCACCTGGTTTCAAGATTGCCAAGAATACCGCAGCATTTGCTTGTGCGCCAGAGTGTGGCTGAACGTTCACCCATTCAGCACCAAATAGTTCTTTAGCACGGTCAATTGCGATAGTTTCGATTTTATCGACTACTTCACAACCACCATAGTAACGTTTTCCTGGTAGGCCTTCTGCGTATTTGTTTGTCAAAACAGAACCAGCGGCTTCCATAACCTGCTTGCTAACAAAGTTTTCCGAAGCGATAAGCTCAATACCTTCTTCTTGGCGTTTCAGCTCGTCGGCAATTAGATTAAAAATGGATTGATCTCTTTCCATATTGCTATTCTTTATTGGGGATATTAAAATTTCAATTTTGTTGCAAATATAGATAATTACAAAGAAACAGGCTTATAATTACCTAAATTTCTCTGATGTTTTTTAATAATTACAATTTTTACAACACCCACCCCGACTTGTACTAACAATGACGGGCCGTTAAGCCTATGCTTACCTAGCCACAGGGCCTTGTTATCAAATAATTCTTGAGCTGCTCATGCTATACTCTTGTTCCACTCTCCTTCCACTCTCCTTCCACTCTGAGTCCTCTTTCGTTCGCACCTTGTTCGGACCTCGTTCGGATGTATCCCGAAGCAGCTCCGAACAAGGTCCGAACGAAGTCCGAACAAGAGACGAATGAGAGTGGAAGAAGGTAGGACGGAGAGTGGAAGGAAAGGTGAAGGAAGGCAGCACACGTGCTTACAGGCATCCGCACAACTCTTGCGCTAGCATCTTTGAGTGTTTATCCTGTGTCAAAATAAGATGCTGTTTTAAAAGAGAGTTTAAAATTGTGTATTTTTGTAAAAGTAAATTTTAGAGGAATTCAATATGGCTTCAGATAATTTGACAGCTGTGGCTCCGGTTACTTTGACCGAAGGCGCATTAAGTGAACTAAACAAACTGATCGACCAACAAGAGATAAGTGAAGATTTCGGTCTTCGTATTGGTGTTGAAGGTGGTGGTTGTTCGGGAATGAGCTACATTTTGGGGTTCGACCAAAAGAAGGACGGCGATACAGAATATAATATTCAGGGTATCCGTGTTTTCATGAACAAAGCTCATGGTCTATATTTAGCTGGGATGGAGATTGACTTCAAGAATGGCTTGGATGCTCGCGGATTTACGTTCAACAATCCAAATGCTACAAGTACATGCGGTTGCGGAAGCAGCTTCTCAGCATAAAGAAAATGCCGAAAAAAGGATTCGCCATGCGAATGACGATTAGTTTCGCGAGTGAGATCACCCAAAAATCTGTTGTTTAATTTTTCTCCGGCGGAGAAAACTATCGAAACAGTCAAAATGGCGAAGCCTTTTTTGAAACTAGATGTGAGATATTAGATGTGAGATGTGAGATATTAAAACGGATATGAGATGTGAGATGTGAGAAGTGAGATATTAAAACGGATATGAGATGTGAGATGTGAGAAGTGAGATATTATATTTAATACCCCTCATGTCTTCTATCACTTTACTAAAATTTCATATCTAAATCTTGAAATAGTCAGGGTATATCGCAATTTTCAATACTCCTATTTCAAATCCTAAAATCAGATCGCCATATTCAAACCTCTTTCTTGCACAATTTTTATTGCAAATCGCAAGTCCGAAAGCCAAATCGCAAATCCCACTCCCTTTCTGGCACCCCTTCTATCGCAAATCGTATATCTCACATCCCATATCCAATATTCAAATCTCTTTCTGACACCCTTCCTATCGCAAATCTCAAATCTCATATCTCAAATCGCCTATTGGCACCCTTCCTATCGCAAATCTCATATCTCACATCCCATATCCAATATTCAAATCTCTTTCTGACACCCTTCCTATCGCAAATCTCATATCTCACATCTCAAATCCTAAAATCAGATCGCCTTCTAGCACCCCTTCTATCGCAAATCTCAAATCTCATATCTCATATCCATTTTCCAAACTTTTTCACTAAATTAGCGACCTTTAAAAAACAGAATTAGATTACGTGATGTATAAGGAATATAAGCAGTTAAATCTTTCAGAAATCGGCAAGGAAGTATTAAAACGTTGGGAGACCAATGACATCTTTGCGAAGAGTATATCCAATCGACCAGCAAGCAAACCGTATACTTTTTATGAAGGTCCTCCTTCGGCAAATGGTATGCCTGGTATCCACCATGTTATGGCTAGGACGATCAAGGATATTTTCTGCCGTTATAAGACTTTAAAAGGATATCAAGTTAAACGTAAAGGTGGTTGGGATACGCATGGATTGCCAATTGAGCTTGCGGTTGAGAAAACTTTGGGAATCACGAAAGAAGATATTGGGAAGAAAATTTCTGTTGAAGAGTATAATGATGCCTGCCGCAAGGAAGTCATGAAATATACAGATGTATGGAATGACCTAACTCAAAAAATGGGCTATTGGGTAGATCTTGAGCACCCTTATATTACTTATCAAAACGAATACATCGAAACATTATGGTTCTTGTTGAAAGACCTATATAAAAAAGGGCTTTTATACAAAGGCTATACCATCCAACCTTTCTCTCCTGCTGCAGGAACTGGATTAAGTTCGCACGAACTGAACCAACCCGGCACATACAAGGATGTGAAGGACACCACTATCGTTGCTGAGTTCCGCTTGGACAAACAACAAATCCATCCTATGATGGAGCGATTGGTAGAAAATCCGGATGAAGATGTTGTATTCCTTGCTTGGACTACTACTCCATGGACTCTACCTGGGAATAGCGCATTGACTGTTGGCAAGAATATAGATTATGTAAAAATCAAAACCTTCAACCAATATACTGGAACAGCTGTTTCTGTGATTTTGGCCAAAAACTTGATTTCAAAACATTTTAAAGCAGATGGACAACAGGTTTCATTCCAAGATTATAAGTTTGGTGATAAATTAATTCCTTGGGAAATCGTTGAAGAATTCAAAGGTTCAGAAATTGAAGGATTACGTTATCATCAATTATTGCCGTATATAACTTCAGAGGAATTGTTAGAAAAAGCTTTCCGAGTGATCTTGGGTGACTTCGTAACGACTGAAGATGGTACAGGTATCGTTCATACCTCGCCTACCTATGGTGCGGATGACTTTAGAGTTGCTAAGGAAAATGGTATTCCTTCCATCATGGTAAAAGATGAAAACGGCAAGGAAGTTCCAACAGTAGACCGCACGGGTCGTTTTGTAAAGGAAATCACTGATTTTGCAGGACGTTTTGTAAAAGAGGAATACTACTCTGATGAAGAACGTGCTGATAAAGACTTCCGTCCTACAGATGTTTTGATAGCTATCAAATTAAAAGAGGAAAACAAGGCATTTGATGTCAAGAAATATGAGCACACCTACCCTCATTGTTGGCGTACTGACAAACCGGTATTATATTATCCATTGGATAGCTGGTTTATCAAGACGACCGCTGTAAAAGATGAAATGGTTGCTTTGAATAAAACCATCAACTGGAAACCTGAAGCTACAGGTACCGGTCGTTTTGGAAATTGGCTGGAAAACTTAGTTGACTGGAACCTATCACGTTCTCGTTACTGGGGTACACCATTACCAATCTGGAGAAGCGAAGATGAAAATGAAGAGATCTGTATCGGTTCTATGCCGGAATTGAAATCTTATTTGGAGGCTTCCGTAAATTCAGATGTCCTTTCTGCAGAGGAAAAAGCAACCAATCAATCTTATTTGGACAAATTTGGTACTGATGAATTGGATTTACATAGACCTTATGTAGATGATATTGTTTTGGTTTCGGAAGGTGGTCAGAAACTATTCCGCGAGCCAGATTTGATTGATGTGTGGTTTGATTCGGGAGCTATGCCTTATGCACAGTGGGGTTTAGATTACGATAAACTGGAAAAAGGAGAAGCATTACCGTTTAAAGACGAGTATTTTTCAGCTTTCCCTGCAGACTTTATCGCTGAGGGGGTTGATCAAACTCGTGGTTGGTTCTTTACCTTGCATGCTATTTCAACGATGGTCCGTGGTTCCGTTGCATTCAAGAACGTTGTTTCAAATGGTTTGGTATTGGACAAAAACGGTAACAAGATGTCAAAACGTCTTGGAAACGGTGTTGATCCATTCGCTACTATCGAACAATATTCTGCTGATGCCACTCGCTGGTATATGATCAGCAACGCTGCTCCTTGGGATAATTTGAAATTCAATGTCGAAGGATTGGATGAAGTTCGTCGTAAATTCTTTGGAACATTATATAATACCTATGCATTCTTTGCATTGTATGCTAACATCGACAAGTTTAGCTATGCTGAACCAGAAATCCCTATCAATCAACGTCCAGAAATTGACCGTTGGATTATCTCTTTGTTGAACAGTTTGAGCAAAGAGGTAGATGAATATTATGCGGATTATGAACCTACGAAAGCAGCTCGAGCAATTCAGAGTTTTGTAGACGAGCATTTGAGTAACTGGTATGTTCGTTTATGTCGCAGACGTTTCTGGAAAGGTGAATATACGGAGGACAAAATCTCAGCTTATCAAACATTATATACCTGTTTAGATACTGTTGCTAAATTAATTGCTCCAATTTCACCATTCTTTGCAGACCAGCTTTATCTAGACTTAAATGCTGCAACTGGCAAAGAGTCTTTTGAATCGGTTCACTTGGCAGATTATCCAGCATATCATGCTGAGTTAGTAGACAAGGAATTAGAAGAACGTATGGCATTGGCTCAAGATATTTCATCATTGACACTTTCTTTAAGAAAGAAAACAGGTATCAATGTAAGACAACCATTGAGCAAAATATTGGTTCCAGTATTGGACAGTTCTTTCCAATCTAAGGTTGAGAAAGTAAAAGATTTGATTTTATCTGAAACAAATATCAAGGATATTGAATTTATTACTGACACTACAGGAATTATCAAGAAAAAGGTAAAACCAAACTTCAAAGCCCTTGGTGCCAAGGTTGGTAAGGACATGAAGGTTGTAGCTGCCGCGATCCAAGGCTTGAGTGGTTCGGAGATCCAGGAATTGGAAAACGTGGGTTCGATTAAGTTAAATGGCACGGAATATGTAATCAGCAGTGAAGATGTCGAAATTATCGCAGAAGATGTTGAGGGTTGGCAGGTTGCGAATTTAGGAAAATTAACGGTAGCATTGGATGTTCATATTTCGTCAGAGTTAAAGTCGGAGGGTATTGCTAGAGAGCTAATTAACCGCATTCAAAACCTTCGAAAAGAGAAGGGATTTGAAGTAACTGACCGAATAAAAGTAACCTTAAGTCAAAATACTGAAATTCAACAAGCTGTAGATAATAATTTCTCGTATATTTGTACGGAAATTTTGGCCGACAGTCTCAATTTCGATGGTGGACTGGCAAATGGAGATGCCATCGATATTGACGGAGAGAATTTATTGCTATCAATAGAAAAAATTTAAAGTATGGGAAACACAGAGAAAACAAGGTACAGTGATGCTGAATTACAAGAGTTTAAAGCAATAATTCTTGAGAAGTTGCGCATAGCTAGAGAAGAGCTAACTTCTTTAACTACTTCTTTAAGCAATAGCAATGCGAATGGAACTGATGATACAGCAGGTACTTACAAAACATTAGAAGACGGTTCAGCGACATTGGAGAAAGAACAAATCAACCAATTAGCTGCACGCCAAAAGAAATTCATTGACAATCTTGAAGCTGCTTTAGTGCGTATTGAAAACAAGACTTACGGGATCTGCAGAGAAACCGGAAAGTTGATTCAAAAGGAAAGATTAAAAGCAGTACCTCATACGACATTGAGTATCGAGGCAAAAAACAAACAATATTAAGCAAAAGATTAACTGAATGGTCTTTGCACTAAAAAGCAAAGACCATTTTTATGCGATATGAAAGGATATACGAAGCCAATTTTACTAATTGTTATCATCTTACTAGTAGATCAAATCTCAAAGTTCTGGGTAAAATTAAATATGACCATTGGTCAGGATTTTAAAGTATTGGGTGATAAGTTTTTAATCCATTTTATTGAAAATCCAGGGATGGCATATGGGATGGAATTCGGAGGTGAATATGGCAAATTATTTCTTAGTGTGTTTCGTATCATTGCAGTTGTAGGTATTGGCTATGGCTTGCACTATATGGTCAAGAACAAATACAACCGAGGTTTTATCCTGAATGTAGCCTTAATTTTTGCTGGAGCTTTAGGTAATATAATCGACAGTGCTTTTTATGGTATGATCTTTAGTGAGAGTACTCCATTCTCAAAAGCTGTTTTATTCCCTGAAGGTGGCGGATATGCATCTTTCCTACATGGCAAAGTAGTGGATATGCTTTATTTTCCATTATTGAGTGGCACCTTCCCTACTTGGTTCCCGATTTGGGGCGGTGAAGATTTTCTGTTCTTCCGTCCTGTTTTTAACATCGCAGACTCTGCAATTTCTGTCGGTGTATTTTTAATCTTGATCTTCCAAAAAAGATATTTTAAAGAGGAACATGATGAAAAAACGAATGTTAACAGCGAGATAGTCGAAGATTAGCTTTATCCGTATATTTGGACATGACAAATTTCCGAATATTTATCTCCATAACATGCTGCTTTTTGATATTGGCTACGCCAATGTGCTCTATTGGGCAGGTAAATCCCAAAAATTTAAAAAAACATATAAAGTATTTGTCGACTGACAAGATGCTGGGCAGAGAAACCGGCATGAAAGGATCGTCCAAAGCGGCCGATTACGTTGAGAAATACTTTAAAAAATATAAACTAGAACCTAAAGGTGAAAATGGCTATAGGCAGAACTTCACAGCAAAAGTAACTCGCGTAAAAGTCGACAATCCTGAGAGAAAATCTGATAACATCATTGGATTCTTGGACAACAATGCTCCATATACCATTGTTATAGGTGCACATTATGACCATCTAGGTACTGGTCATATCGGTGGTTCCAGAGATTCTTTGGGCGTGGGAAAAATCCACAATGGTGCCGACGACAATGCATCAGGAGTAGCGGGTTTGTTAGAGTTAGCTCGTCATTATTCCAGCAATGATGTAAAAGAACCCTATAATATGTTGTTTATCGGCTTTGGAGCCGAAGAATTAGGTTTGTTAGGGTCAAAATATTTCACTGAAAACCCAACTATTTCCTTAGACTCTATTCAATGGATGTTGAATATGGATATGATTGGCAGATATAATCCTGAGAATGGATTGGCCGTTATTGGATATGGAACCAGCTCTGCATTTCCAAAGATTTTCGAAGGAATTACCAGCTCTATTAAATTCAACAAGAGTAAAGATGGAAACGGAGGGTCTGACCAGACCTCCTTTTATAAAAAGAATATTCCTGTCCTATTTTTTCATACAGGAGGTCATGATGATTATCACAAACCTTCTGATGATGAAGACAAAATTGATTATAAGGCCATGGAAGCTATTCTTAAGCTAGAAATAGATGTTCTAGACAATTCGATGAAACAACCGAAAATGGATTTTCAATGGACAAATTAATGAATCAAAAAAATCGAGTTCTACTGACTGGTTCTAATGGCTTTTTAGGACAGAAATTTACTGACTTGGTGCTTCAACGGAAAAACATTGAACTTTGCTGTACTTCCAATTCTGAAAACCGAAACCCAAATAATATAGGATACGAGTTTATAAAATTGGATTTATTGGACTTTGAAGGATTAGAAGGTTTAATCCAGAGTTTTCAGCCAACCCATATTGTCCATACTGCTGCAATGACAAGTGTAGAAGCTTGTGAACAGGATCCTGACTACTGTCAAGAATTGAATGTACATGTTGTTTCGAAAATAGCTGCACTATGTAAACAGGAGGATATTCACTTGACCTTTCTCTCCACGGACTTTGTGTTTGACGGCGAAAACGGCCCCTATGACGAACTATCTGCCACCAACCCAAGGAATGCCTATGGTCAGAGCAAATTGGACGCTGAACAAGCCGTAATCGAATCTGGCTGTCGGGCAACTATATTGCGAACCATATTGGTTTACGGAATTATTGCTGATAAAAACCGTTCAAATTTAGTTTTATGGGCGAAGTCTAAGTTGGAGAAAAAGGAGGCTATAAAGGTTGTTTCAGACCAATGGAGAATGCCTACATGGGTAGATGACCTTGCCATGGCTTGTCTACTTTCTATTGATAAAAATGCTGAAGGTATTTATCATATTTCAAGCGACAAGATGTATACCATATTAGAGGCTGTTGAAGAATTAGCAGATTACTGGAATTTTGACAAATCATTGATCAGTGCTATCAGTGCCGCAGAAATTGGACAAGCAGAAAACAGACCGCGAAAAACAGGTTTTATTCTAGATAAAGCGAAAAAGGATTTAGGATTTACACCTACTCCATTTAAAACAACATTAGCCGCTATCGAACAACAATTTAAATACTTTAGAAAATAATTATGCAAGATAAATACGCAAGGGAGTCCTATACGGAGATGAATGAATTGGTTCTTCCCAATGATACAAATACCTTTGGTAATCTAATGGGCGGAAGACTATTGTATTGGATGGATATCTGTTCGGCAATGGCAGCTCAAAAACATTGCAACAATCAAGTTGTCACAGTTTCTGTTGACAATGTATCCTTTAAACGTTCGATAAAATTGGGTGAGGTTGTTACTATTGAGGCACAAGTGACCCGAGCATTTAACACATCTGTAGAAGTGAGAATGGAAATCTTTGCTCAGAATCTTCCTCAAGGAACTAAAGTTAAGTCTAACGAGGCTTATTATACATTTGTTTCCATTGATGAAGAAAACAAGCCAAAACCCATTCCAAAATTGATCCCGGAATCCGACAAAGAAAAGACTTTGTATGATGAGGCTATGCAACGGAGGGAATTGCGTTTACTGTTAGCAGGCAAATTAAAGCCTGAAAATGCAACGGAGATCAAAAATCTAGTTAATTTATTTGAGCATAAATCTTAAAAAAAATAAAATAAATAGCATATCCCGGACTAAGCATCGGGATATTCTGTTTTAGAGGTTGATGGCAAAGTAATAATAACTTTGGTAACAAAGTCAGATCCTTTAGCTTCCTTAACAATCTCTAATGAAGCGACTTGATTTGAAGAGTTGCTATTTATAATATTAATTCTTTCCTGCACGCCTTTAATTCCGAAAGAACTCTGCTTAAAAGAATTAGATTTATATTTCGCCTGTGGACTAAAGCCAACCCCATTGTCCAGTATCTGTATAATAATTTTTTCTTTGACCTCGTTCATTTTAATTTTTATCAATCCCTTTTTTCCTTGGAGGTGTCTAACACCATGATGTACGGCATTTTCAACTAACGGTTGGATTAACATGGAAGGTATGGATTTGTTATCGTCCAGAAGGGTTTGCTGAATTTCCAATTCAAATTCAAATGCTTGATTGAACCGTTCTTGTTCCAATTCAAGATATAGTTTTAATAGTTCAATTTCAGATTTTAGACTAACTGTAGAGTACTGTGAATTTTCAAGTACGAGGCGGCTAATCTTAGCGAATTTCTGAATTAAATCACTTGCACTTTTACTATCTTTTTCGACCACATAGGCTTCAATGGAATTTAAAACATTGAATATAAAATGAGGATTCATTTGAGAGCGAACCGCTTTTAGTTCACTCTCAAAAAGTTTTTGTTTATAATCATTCTCCAAACGCTCTTGTTTTTCTTTTTCAATTGCTGCAGCTTGTTCTTTGATCTTCGTAGCATTTCTCGTCAGTTCATCCTGCAATCTTAAATTATAATCTGCCTGCAGTTTATTTATTTTTTTATGCTCTTTAATCCTGTAGAAGTAGAATAAGCTGATAGCCGACACAAAAAGCAGAATAAAGAATGTTTTAAACCAAATGGTTGCATACCAATGTGAGGCCAATTCTAATTCTATTTTTTTGACATGTGGAGACCAATTTCCAAATTGATCCCGCACTTTGATCATAAAAGTATAATTTCCACCTTCCAGATTATTGTATACAGCAATTTGTTCTGAAGAACCTTTGATCCAATTTTTATCAAAACCTTCTAATTTATATTCAAATTTAAGGTCATGTTCAATGATTTGTTCGGCAGAAGAATAATGAAAGGTGATATTATTGTCATCTGGAGCTAGCTTTATTTTTTCCTTTAGCAATTCATTACTTCTGTCTTGATGATAGACCAAGAAGCTATTAACCAATATTTTGATATTTGGGGCTTTATCTGCATAAAAGGCTGGTAAAGCACCAACTACCAAGCCCTCATTCGTGCACCAAACTAAGATATTATCAGCGATATAGAAATTATAAGTTTTGAATTCCTCAGGAGGATAAATACCTGCTGCTTTATTCAGATGCAGGAAGATTTTAGAATCGGGATCAAAAACCATCGTACCATCCAATGCTTTTATCCAAAACATATTATTTCGATCTTCAGCTAGTCTCACAGGAAATAACCATGGATGGGAACTATTATCTGGGTATTGAATAAAATCATATTGATTATCATGACCTTTTATTTCAGCAATCCCAGAGTTGGAATTGCTATACCAGAATCTCCTTTTCGAATCCAGGAAAAATGTTAGCACGGTATTGGATTGAATACTTTTAATGTCATTCCATTGCTGAGTAAATTGTTTAAAGGTTGGATTTTGTTTATTTTCTAACAGCACTAGCCCATATCCATCCATACCTAGCCATATCGATTTATTGGCATCTTGGCCCATTGTGATGATTTTTGGATCTGGGAGACCTTCGTTTACAGAAAATAGTTCAAGAGATTTGGTTAATAGAGAATATTTATACAAACCTCTGTTCCATGAAGCAATCCAAAGTATGGGTTCCGTATTTACGGTATCCAATATAACGGTATTGCAGTCGGCACTCCTAAATTCATTTTCCTCACCAACAATCTCCAATGGTTTTATCAGGTCATAACCTTCCTTAAATTCAAATATACCTTGATCTATGGAAGAAAAATAGATGGCTTCCATCGTTGTATTCACTTGGCCCAACTTAATTCCAGCTAAAGAAAAATTCGATTTACGAAAGGAAAGATCTGATGAAATCTCTCCAAAACTCTTTTCTGTTCTATACCAAGTTTTATTTTTCCAATCAAAAAGTTCTAGAATTGGATCATTTGATTCAGCAGGAATTAAGTTGTTTATTTTGTTCAATTTCGCTGAATAGAAAAATAGCCCGGATTCAGTTCCGACCCAATATCCATCCTTCACAGGACAGAAAGTATGGACCCTAGAAGGTTTGGGCAATTCGGGCATGAGGTCTTGCCAACTTATAAAATCAATTTTTTTAGCATCAATCTGATAAGTATAGATTCCTTTGGAGACATGACCAATTAAAATTTTGTTTTCTGCTTGCCAAAAAGACATCGCACTAATAAAATTATCATAATAATCTACATTCTTATCCCAATTTAAGATTGCAGTTTTTATATCACTGAAATTATAATCAGCCGATATTAAATCATGATCGTAATATCCGGCATAGAATTTTTCAGGTTGGAACACAAACCCACCGACTCCATTTTCTCCGACATTTTCAAGATTGAGTTGCTTAGCTGTGTTTTTAATTGGGTTATAACAAATCAACCCATCATATCTTGTTCCCAGCCAAATATTGCCTTGATTATCTTCTTTTATGGTATAAATAGAAAGGTAGTTTTTGGACTTAATACCAGGCATTGGCAATTGTTTAATCTCTCCTGTTTCCGGATTCAAACATTGCAGATCTGTTTCTTGTCCGGAGAAGTAAATCAAACCTGATTTAGAAGCTAATACATCATAGAGGTTGGTTTTAATAAGTCCTACATCACTCACTTTAGCTGAAAAGACACTTAAATTCTCTCCTTTAGGTTTAGTTCTATCATAACAGATTAGTCCCCTGCTATTGGTAGTAATCCAAATTCGATTTTTTTGGTCAATAGCAATGCTTCCGAGATAGTTGGTCAATATCTCGGGATTTTCCTCGAATTTGATATCCCTAAATGTACGGCCATCAAAATATGATAAGCCTCTCTTGCTGGTTATCCATATCAACCCATTACTATCTTCTTCCAATCCTGCAATTTCGTTGCTTGCCAAACCATCTTTTTCTGTAAAATGCAGGAAATTATAGATTCTTTTCTGGGCACTGACCGTCAAGGTGCAACAGATAAGCGCAAAGAAATAATAAATAGCTATCCTCAATCTAAAAGGTTTAAAAAGCTGTAAATAACCTATCCATTAATTGTTTTTTCTTACTTGGGGAAACTTCGATTTCAGAACCATCCATCATTTCAATTGTTCCGCCCTCTCCTTTTTTATATTTAACTATATAATCAAGATTTACAATAACGCTTCTATTTACTCTTAAAAGTTGTGTATGTTCAAATAGTATTTCAAATTCTTTCAGGGTCCTTGAGACTATTATTTTCGAGAGATTGTTTAAAAAGAAGATGCTGTAATTGCTCATTGCCTCTACTTTAAGGATATCATCCTTTTTGACTAGGTGAATCCCTTCGGCGGTCGGAAGAGCAATCCGTGATAAATGTGGGCGATTTTCAATCAAATCTGCCTTTCGTAATTTTTCTTTTTGGACTAATTTCTGTTCTACCTTACTGATCGCTTTTTTCAACTCCTCATTATTTACCGGTTTTAATAAATAATCCAAGGCATTAGCTTTTAATGCATCCAATGTATAGATGTTATAAGCAGTTACAAATATGACTTCAAAATTGAACTGACCTAGTTTCTCAAGGAATTCAAAACCATTCATAAATGGCATTTCAACATCCAAAAAAAGGACATCGACCTCTATTTTGGGGATTTCTGATAGAGCTTTTTGTGGGTCATTATAAATCGCATCAACTGAGAGGGAATTTTGGAATTCCTGTAACTTATGATGCAACAGATTGCTGCCGCGAATCTCATCGTCTAATATTACAGCCTTTATCATAAGCTCAACAATTGGTTATTAACAGATTAGCTCTATCAAAGTTATATTTAATTTAAGAATAATCATCGAATAATGAGTAAAGAAAGGCGTACAGATATTGAATAAAGGTATAGGATTAGACAATAAAAAACTCCCCGATGGGGAGTTTCAATTTCTATTCTGGATTTCCGAGTTCTACGATTCTGTCGAACTCTTCTTTTTTGAGTGGCATAACTGATAACCTGCCTTGCCTGACAAGTGCTATATCTTGCAACAAAGGATCTGCTTTAATGGTCTCCAATGTGACTGGATTTTTGAACGTTTCTACAGGTGCCAGATCAACAACGACCCAACGTTCATCTTCAGTTGTAGGATCTTGATAGAATTCTTTGACCACTTTTGCCATTCCTACCACTTCTTTACCTTCATTACTGTGATAGAAAAGGACCAAATCACCTTTTTTCATGGCTTTAAGGTTATTTCTGGCTTGATAGTTTCGTACACCATCCCAAAAGGTCTTCCCGTCTTTATTAAACTGCTCCCAACTATATTTAAAAGGTTCTGATTTCACTAAAAAGTAATCCATACTTGCTTTTTGGTTGCCAACCTGATGTTGGCAGTTATCGATTCAATTAATTTTGTTGTTCCAAGATTTCCATCTTGTCAGCATAATGCGCACAATAATCACGTAGGTCAGCGATTATTTTTTCAGCCATTGGATCACCACCAGAAGACCTTAGGAAAGAGTCTCCCATTGTTTGTAGGGTTTCATAAAAGAAACGTTTCATTTCATCGTAAGGCATATCTTTTGTCCAAAGATCGATTCTCAATGAATTTTTATATTGCGCATCCCACAGAGCCAAAAACAAAGCTTTCGCCGGAAGTTCTTCTGCCGTCTGCCCGTCTGTAGATGACCATTGAATTGTCTCAGGTACATTCTTATCATCCAACTCAATTTGGAGTTTGATTTCTGCTTTCTTCATATCTTAAAACTGTAATTTTATTAACATTGAAATTATCCCTACCACAAGAATAAAACCTATCTGCATGATCCACAATCGTTGTGTATTTTTAGTCCATAACCGAAACAAGATATCGACAACAATTAGAACTATGGACAAAATAACCAAAGCAGTCCATGAAAAAATTGGTTTTTGATCGGTTCCCATTTCAGAAAATGCCCATACCAATACGCACGCTAGGGTAATATTCAGTGGAGTTAATTTCATCTTTTTTTGCCGGGTTTGCTATTCCCTTTATTAAAGGATTTTGCTTTACCACGGGTTGATTTTTTAGCATTATTAGTCTTCGGGGCATATTTCTTTTCATGAAACGCACCTTTGAAGTCAGGGTTATCTTTTTTCTTTTGATTGTCTATTTCCCTATCTATTGCCTGTTTTTCATCAAATGGTGTTTTTTCAACAAACACATCTTCAGGAAGTTCTTTCACAGGAATAGACTGCCTAATTAATTTTTCAATCTTGGCCACATAATATTCTTCCGCCGGATTACAGAATGTGATTGCATCCCCTGTTTGGAATGCTCTGCCTGTTCTACCTATACGGTGCACATAATCTTCGATAACGATGGGTACATCAAAATTGATGACATGACTCACTTGAGAAACATCCAGTCCACGTGCTGCAACATCAGTGGCTACCAAAATTCTCACCTCTCCATCCTTAAATGCGTTTATTGAATTAATCCGTGTATTCTGCCCTTTATTTGCGTGTATTACACGCACCTCATCAGGGCCATATTTTCTTTCCAAGAATGAATAAATGCGGTCAGCGACGACTTTAGTTTTACAAAAGACGATTATTCTACTGAAGGTTTCATCATCTTTAAACAAATGTTGCAATAAATTGATTTTTGTTTTAAGATTGGGCACATGATAGAGTTCTTGAGTCACTGTTTGTGCGGGAGTTGCTTGTTCTGTTACTTCAATAACCGTAGGGAATGCAAGGAAATCGCCAGCAATTTTTCTCACCAATTCACTCATTGTTGCCGAAAAGAGTAGATTTTGCCTTTTTCGAGGTACTATCTCAAGGACACGGTGGATTTTTCCTATAAATCCCATGTCCATCATTTTATCGGCTTCATCCAGAACTAAGAATTTCAAGCTTTTTACATTGATATCCCCTTCCAAGTACAAATCTAGGAACCTTCCAGGTGTTGCCACAATAATATCACAACCTTTTGCCAATTGTTCTTTTTGGGTTTTAGGTCCCAGACCGCCATAGAGTAGGACAGTCCTAAGGTCTAGATAAGTAGAGAATAATTTGATATGCTCTTCGATCTGCATCGCAAGTTCACGCGTTGGGCTCAAGATCAATGCCCTAGGGTCATTCCCTTGAGCATATTTGAGCTTCATCAACATCGGAAGAACAAACGCCGCTGTTTTACCTGTTCCTGTCTGTGCAATACCCATCACATCCTGTCCTGCCAGTATTGGAGTAATCGCCTTTTGCTGGATTTCAGTAGGAATTGTATAACCTGCTTCGGTTATCGCATTTAGGATTTGCTTGTTAAATTTAAAGTCTTCAAATGACGCCATCTTGGCAAAGATAGTTAAAAGCAAGCATATCCTCTTGAATCAATTCGTGACAAACATTTTGATTTGCGCCTAAATTCAAGCAAATTTGCTGTTACTATTAAAAAGGTTGATATGAAAAAACTATTATTATTATGTGTGCTTACATTAGTTAGTACATTCTCATTTGCAGATGAGGGCATGTGGTTCTTGATGCACCTAAAGCGTCTGAACGAAGCTGACATGCAAAAGAAAGGCTTACAGTTAACTGCTGAAGAAATCTACAGCATCAATAACTCCAGCTTAAAAGATGCTATTGTTCAATTCAATGGCGGTTGTACAGCTGAAATCGTATCGGGTACAGGCTTAGTATTTACAAACCATCACTGTGGTTATGGTGCAATCGCAGAATTATCTACACCTGAAAACGACCATTTAACAAATGGTTTTTGGGCGAAAAACTATGCAGAAGAGCTAAAACCGAAATCATTGTTCGTCCGCTTTTTTGTTCGTATGGATGATGTTTCGAAACGCATCTTAGGATTAGTAAATGATAAAATGTCCGAAAAAGAGCGTGAAAAAGTAATTAACCAAGAGATTGCTAAAATCCAACAGGAGAATAGTGAAAACGGGAAATATGTGGTTTCTGTTCGTCCATTCTATAATGGCAATGAATATTACTATTTCGTTTATCAAGATTTCACTGACGTTCGTTTGGTTGGTACACCTCCAAACAGCATTGGTAAATTTGGTGGTGATACTGACAACTGGGAATGGCCACGCCATACGGGTGACTTCTCGATCTTCAGAGTCTATGCTGACAAAGATGGTAACCCTGCAGAGTATTCTAAGGACAATGTTCCGTTAAAACCGAAGAAATTTCTTCCAATTAGCATCAAAGGTTTCCAGGATGGTGATTTTTCTATGATCTTGGGATACCCTGGTCGTACAAACCGTTGGATGAATGCTGGCGGAATTGATCAGAATGTAAATTTTGCATATCCGGCTTGGGTTGAAGCATCTAAGGTTGGAATGGATGCCATGAAAAAACACATGGATAAAGACCAAGCGGTGAAGATTAATTACGCTTCAAAATATTCAGGTGTTGCAAACTACTGGAAAAACAGACAAGGGATGATCGATGCCCTTAAAAAGCATAAAACAGCAGCTGCAAAACGCAAGCAGGAGAAGAAATTCAATAAATGGGCAAACCGTGCTGAAAATAAAGAAAAGTATGGTCATGTTTTAGCAGTCATCAACGATTATTATGCTAAAACCAATGAGGACGCTAGACATGACAATTACCTAATGGGAATGTTACGTTCCTCTACATTTGCTGCTATGCCAGCTTCGTTGGGTGCAGGTTTAAAACAATATGCACAGGAGAACGAGGCTAAACGCAAAGAAATGGCTCCTCGTCTTGAAGCTTTTATCAATGACAACTATGAGAAGGCTTATATGCCATTGGAAGTTGATGTTTTGGCTGATGAATTAAATCTATATGCCGCAAAAGGAGGTGAAATCGCTCCTTATGTTCGTGAAATGGCGAGCAAGAATTCAGGAAACTTTCAGTCTGATATTCAGTCTGCATTTGACAATAGTGTTTTTGGATCAAAAGAAAAATTGGCGGCTTATCTAAAGAATCCTGATGCAAAAGTGATTGATGAAGATCCACTTTTCAAATTATCATCAGCATTGATGGCTAAGTATCGTGAGACATCTCCAGAAACAGAAAAATTGAACGATGAGTTCTTGACTGCATCTCGCAAATACATTGCAGGGGTATTAGAAATGGATCCAAATGGTAAGTACTATCCAGATGCTAACTCTACATTACGCTTAACTTATGGCACAATTAGAGCATTGCCTAAAGATAAACGCAATGATGCGAAGGAAAATTTTTATACGACATTAAAAGGTACAATTGCGAAATACAAACCGGGAGATGAGGAATTTGATTTACCTAAAAAATTAATGGAACTATATGAAAACAAGGATTATGGACGTTATGCAGATAAGAATGGTTATCTACCAGTTAACTTTTTGAGTGATCAGGATATTACTGGTGGTAACTCAGGTTCACCAGTTTTAAATGGAAAAGGCGAATTAATTGGCTTGGCTTTTGATGGAAACATTGAAGCAATGGCTGGAGACGTGATTTTTGATCCTAAGTTGCAACGTACAATTTCGGTTGATATCCGATATGTTCTTTTCATAATTGACAAGTTTGCGGGTGCTCAAAACATCATCGACGAATTGCAAATAGTAGAGTAGATGCCACAAAAAAGGCGTTTATAAGACAAAAAAAGATTTTTAAAATTCGGATTGTTTGCATTCCTTTTGTATATTTATGATATATTAGAGAATTAATTAAGAAAAACTAAAATTATATTAATTAAAAAATGGAAAACTACACTAAATTAAAAGAGCTAGTAGCTTCAATCGAAGCTGACGCAGAAAAATTCTTCAATAACGGAAACTCTGCTGCAGGAACACGTGTTCGTAAAGGGTTACAAGAAATCAAAACTTTAGCTCAAGAAATTCGTAACGAAGTTACTTCAAAGAAAAACGATTCTAAGAAATAATTCGAAGGATTAAAGCATAAAATCCCGATCATCTAATGGTCGGGATTTTTTGTTTTAATCGGATTTTCAATAAAAAAACAAAAAGAAAAGGAGCCGAAAAAACCGACTCCTCTCATCATCATTAATTTGAATTACTCAATAAAACCTTGATTCCTACAAGAATATAGCTGCCATAATCAACCCAAATTGTTTGTCAGTCATCCAGCGGCCAAATATTTCCTTCATCCTATCTTTGGTCTGTTGCCTTGTATATACATCAGCCTTCTTTTTGAAAATATTTGAATCTACAGTTGTAGCTGTCATTTCCACCTTAGTTGCATAAATATTGAAATGTTGTTCAGGAACAACCAATCCCAAGATCATACCCGGCAATCCATGAACGGTACTTGGCGCACCTGGGGTTGGAATTTGGTCCGTGTAAAAAGCAACTACATATACGGAGTCCAATGTAACCCCATTAGCCCTTCTACAATCGTATCCAGCTATGTTGCGGTACTCATTGGTGATTTTCCATTTTACGTTCGTCAGGGAGTCCTTAATGTTGATTTGGGAACCTCCCATTTCCATAGTCAATAAGGACTCATTTTTATCGAAGTTTTGGTACAATTTTGCTCCGTAATCCAATAATCCCATTCTCAATAAATTAGATACCATTTGCGGTTGATCTTTTTCTACTGGTTCCACACTTATTGCATCAGCATTGAAGTTCAATTTTTTGGTCAACACCGCAGTTTCAGGAACCTTAGACATCATTTCCTCAAAATATTTTTTGGAAAAGTCACCATCTTTTAATGTTTGAATGTGCCTACGCATTAAGTTTTTAACGTGAACTGTTTTGTCATAAGTAATACTACCTTGTTCTGGAAAGAATGCATACTGCGCATTGGCTAATCCTATGGTTAATATTACTAGTGTTATCGTCGATATAAAGTTTTTCATTTTCATAATTATTCCCCTCCTTTCATTGATGTAAATTCCCAAGTTAATCTCAACATATAGTATCTGGAGATATTATTGAAACGCTGTTGAGTAATGGCTTGCCCGCTTTGACTTCTACTAAATCCAACATTCTGATTGAAAACATCATTGACATAGAAATTTGCTATCAATGATTCGTTCTTTAAGAATTTCTTTTGAATTCCTGGCGAGAACTTGAATCTGCTGAAATCGGTTGGCAACGATTTTGTTGCTGCCTCATATTCAAAGTCAATTTCACCCGTCAACTGAATTTTTGCAGGCAAGTTGTAGGTATATCTACCCCAAGAACCAAAGGTAAAACCTTCTGAATTCAACTCAGGATTTAATGTAGTTTTTAGTACTCTGTATCCTGGAGTAAAGTTGATATAAAAATCGAATCCTTTCGTTGTACTTTTTTGAAATCCGATTTGCCCATCAATATTATAACTAACGTTTTTATTGTCACTAAAATCAAGGATGTTCGCAGGATCTGATTCGTCTTTAATTCTGTTATAATAATTATTCAAACTAGCATTTGCTCCTACATCCATTTTAATTTGAAGTTTTTTGATCAATGTGAAATTGTATCCCGAATATAAATACCCATTGACCATTGGCTTATCAGAATTGACGTAATACAATTCTCTTCTTAATCCTGGTTTTATGATAACATCTGTTTGAATGGCATCCAAGGTTTGCGTCAAGCCCACTCCAGAATAGAATCCTTTACCTTTCATCATGTCATACCAATAATAATTTAAATTATAATTGTTGGCCACCGAAGGTTTTAAGCTTTCATTACCAAAATATTGGTTCATTTGGTCCTCATTTTGCCTCAATGGTTGTATCTGAAATAATGATGGTAGATTGTTTGACCTATTATAACTTAGATTTAATGACTTAGCTTTAGAGATATTATATCTAAACCTAGCTCTCGGATTATAGGTTAAATAATCTCTGCTTAAGTCAGAATTTGCAAAATTATTTTTTTGGAACAAGTCGTCATGACGGATATTGTTCGTCAGGTTAAATTCTATCTTTTCAGCTTTGTAATTAATCGATAAGTTTGCAGCATTTCTAACCGTATTGAAATTGAAATCATTACTGAATTCTTCATCAAAATCCGTATAGTTTCCAGCATCATCTTTGTTATATGCACTATTTACCGAATGTGCTTTGGAATTGGTGAATTCATATCCTAAGGCTACATTAATTTTCTTAGTAATGGGCTCTGTGTAAGTAGCAGCAGCCATAATAGAACTAGTTTTGCTAGTATTATCTTTAAATTGATCTATTATATTTTCAGTACCATTTACGACATTCTTTAGTGATGAATTCAAATACATATCAGAATTTGTTTCACCATTATTACCAGTAAATTTCAAATTGATTGATCGACCTTCTTTTGCGAATTTCCTTGTGAAACTGGCATCATAGTTAAAGTTTTCATTTGTTGAATTTATCTGTTGATCACGAATGTCTTCTGATTGCAATTCATTGTTTTTAAAACTTTGCCCTTCACGATGGGTTTCATTTTCATTCTGTACCCTAGAAGCTGCCACACGTAGTGTCAAAGTTGTCAGCGAATCAAAAGCAAGGTCATATTTTGTATTGAACCTATGTCCTGTACTTTTGGAGATATCTTGATTATCAGTTTCGGAATTCGACAATCCATCCTGCAAAGGTGTCTGACTAATTGTATTTGTATTCACTTCATTTTGTGCCTGACCAAATTTATAGTTGACATTCAGTTTATGTTTTTTCTCATTCCAAGCATTCATAAATGAAAGTCCGGACGAAATTGCACGCGGCTGTCCTCTATTTGTATTGCTCAGGAATCCTCCACTACTAGAAATCATAATCCCACCATCATCCATCATGGTCACATTATCGTTGGCTACTCCAAATTTTTCGGCCTCTCTCCAATCTAAATCAGTAGTTCCATCATTTGATGCGATTCCATAAGCTGAAATTTTCATTGATCCCTTAAATTTATTGATGGCCGCTTTTCCGCGATAATATCCTGATTTATCATCAAGGCCACCGCCGCCCTCTAACAAACCAAACATTCCATTTTTGGCATCTTCTTTTAGCTTGACATTTATGGTTTGAATTCGTTGTCCATCGTCAACGCCAGTTCTCTCCGCTTCTTCAGATTTCTTTTCGAAAACCTGGACTTTGTCCACCATATCCGACCGGATATTTCGGGTGACTAATTTAGGGTCATCACCAAAGAATTCTTCTCCATCGACAAGTACTTTTTCGACTGTCTTTCCTTGTGCTGTAATCTTACCAGTTGCATCGACTGAAATTCCCGGTAGGACTTTTAACAAGTCTTCGACTTTAGCATTTTTTTCAGTCACAAAACTTGAGGCATCATATTCCACTGTATCCCCTTTGATGACTACAGGGATCTTACCGGTAATCAGTACCTCTTCAATTAAGTTTGCAGCACTCTGCATCGCAATTTCACCTAGGTTTTTATCACCAGATCCTTTGGCTATTTCCTGAAAGAAATCTCCAAATTTAGGATAACTGATAATCAGTAAATAATCTGAGGTGTCGGGATTTGTAATGGTGAATTTACCATCTTGATTTGCTCTGGTAAAGTCTACAAGGATCGAATCTTTTGCATGCAATAGCATGACAGTTGCGTTGGTAAGTTTAGTTTTATCAGTTTCGTCGACTACGGAGCCCGTTATTTTTGTTTGGGCATAAGAGGTCAGTGCTGATAAACCCAATACAAGGCTTAAAATTACTTTGGTTAGTAGTTTCATAAAAAAGTTAAAGTTACAATCAAAAAAGGCTACGCTAAATTATCACTATTGCGAGAATTATCAGTAAAATATTAGGTATTTAACAATCATTTAACTAAATGCTTAATTAAGCCACTTTTATTCTCTGATATTTTCTATTAACATAAGTCGCATCCAGAAAGGAAAAGTTACATCTCTTGTAAAATTTATTTCATTACCTTTGTAAAAACCCTTTTGAAATGCAAAAAATCAAAGACTATGTAGAAGCAAATAAGGACCGCTTCTTAGAAGAATTATTTGAATTATTGCGCTTTCCATCCGTTAGTGCTGACCCACAGTATAAGGAAGGCGTACTCAATACCGCGCAATTTGTAGCTCAAAAGCTTAAGGATGCTGGCGCAGATAATGTTGAGATTTGCCCTACTGCAGGATATCCTATTGTATATGGCGAAAAGATCATTGATGCTAGTTTGCCAACTGTATTGGTTTATGGACACTATGATGTTCAACCTGCTGATCCTATTGAATTATGGGAGACTCCACCATTTGAGCCCACTGTTCGCGACGGCAAGATTTATGCTCGCGGATCTGCTGACGACAAAGGTCAGTTTTACATGCACGTGAAAGCATTTGAATATATGATGAAAGAAAATGAATTAGCATGTAATGTTAAATTCATGATCGAAGGTGAAGAAGAAGTAGGTTCTGCGAACTTGGGAATCTTCGTAAATGCCAACAAGGAGCGATTGAAAGCCGATGTTATTGTTATCTCAGACACTTCCATGATCAGTTTGGAAAACCCATCATTGGAAACAGGATTACGTGGATTATCTTATGTTGAGGTTGAAGTGACTGGCCCTAACCGGGATTTGCACTCAGGAGTTTACGGAGGTGCCGTTGCAAACCCTGCAACTATCCTTTCAAAAATGATCGCTTCCCTACACGATGAAAATAATCATATCGCTATCCCTGGATTTTACGATGATGTAATTGAGTTAACAGAGGAAGAAAGAAAAGCATTGAATGAGGCTCCATTTGACATCCAAGAGTATGAAAAAGATCTAGGTGTTGAAGAATTATGGGGAGAAAAAGGATTTTCTACTATCGAACGCACTGGTATCCGCCCTACCTTAGAAGTAAATGGTATTTGGGGTGGTTATATTGGTGAGGGTGCAAAAACAGTTTTGCCTTCTAAAGCATATGCTAAGATTTCGATGCGTTTGGTCCCTAATCAAAATTCAGAGCGTATTACGAAATTGTTCAAAGAGCATTTCGAAAAGATTGCTCCAAAGTCAGTAAAAGTAGAAGTAAAACCTCATCATGGTGGTGAACCTGTAGTTACTCCTACGGATAGCATTGCTTATAAAGCTGCTGAAAAAGCATTGGAAGATACTTTCAATAAAAAACCAATTCCAACAAGAGGTGGTGGTTCTATTCCAATCGTTGCTCTTTTCGAAAAAGAACTAGGAATTAAAACTGTCCTTTTAGGCTTTGGCCTTGATTCAGACAATTTACACTCTCCAAACGAGAAATATGGAATCGAAAACTATTTGAAAGGTATTGAAACTATACCTTTATTCCATAAATATTATGCTGAATTGAGTAAATAAATAAAAAAACAAAAAAGCTTCACAATCGTGGAGCTTTTTTTATTTTTACATCATCGAAAAAGATGTTCACTGGAAAATATGCCGTTAATATTAAAGAAAATCCATAGACTATTATACTTTATATCAGTTCTATTTTTCTTTTCTTTATGTTTTCCGATATTATATTTTCTTTCCAAAAATCCCCAAAGGTATTATTCCCATATTGTTTGGTTTCGTAAATGGATTTCCATTATCAGTTTACATTTGGTGGGCATCCGTTTCAAGATCAACTATGAAGAACCTGTTGATTGGTCTGTTCCTTATATCATTTGTCCCAATCATACTTCGATTTTAGATATTACAGCTCTCACTTATTTATGTCCACAAGAGTTTTCCTTCATTGGTAAAATTGAGTTATTAAAAAATCCTGTTACTCGGATTTTCTTCAAATCGATTGATATTCCAGTAAAACGGGAGAGTAAGATATCGGCATTTAAAGCATTTAAGCGTGCTACTGAACTTTTAAAGGAGGGAAAATCGATTGTTATCTTTCCGGAGGGGAAAATAGACGATGAATTTCCTCCGATGCTCCATAAATTCAAAGCTGGGGCCTTTAAAATGGCAATTGAGAACAATATTGCGATTTTACCTGTTGTTATTCACAATGCTTATGAAATAATGTGGGATGATGGTTCGAGATTTGGATCAAAACCAGGAGTAATTGAGATATCGGTACTGAAGCCTATTTATTTTAATGGCACTGAAAATCAGAAATATGATTCGATCGAAATAGAAGTTTATGAAAAAATGAGTAAAGTATGGAATAGGAAGTTCTGATTTTATACTTACACAACATTTTAATATACTGATTTTCTGAACTATACCCCTATTAACAAAGAATTAAAGATAATTTTCTTGCATTAGTTAAATTAAATATTATTTTTGCGAAAACGTGAAACTTAATTAAAGAGATATGTATTGGACACTTGAATTAGCTTCTCATTTAGAAGACGCTCCATGGCCAGCGACAAAAGATGAATTAATTGATTACGCTATACGCTCAGGAGCACCAGTTGAAGTGATTGAGAATCTTCAAGCGTTGGAAGATGACGGTGAACCTTATGAAAACATCGAGGAAATCTGGCCAGATTACCCAACAAAAGATGATTTCTTCTTCAACGAAGACGAATATTAAAATCGCTATAGAAAGCGCCTTAATTTAGGGCGCTTTTTTATTTAATCAAACTATCTCTAAGGATTTGACCCAACATATCCTCAGAATGATTATTTACTCAAGAAAATTAAAACAAATTAATCCTTTTTATATTTTTACGGTCAATAGAACGACAATAAAAACAATTTAATGAAACGTTTTTTACTATATTTCTTGCTATTCACTAGTCCTCTATTCACTTTTGCGCAATATGAACATGATGATCAACATCAAAGTTCATCGGCCAATGGTATGGATGTAGCCTGGGATTTTATAGCTGACCTAAATAATACCGAAATTCCTTTAGATGTAATCCTTAGTCAATGGGTCATTGTCAATGAACCTAGTGATGAGCTGTATGATTATTTAGAAGTAAGTCTTGAAGAAATCAGATTAAATTTGACTTATAAGAATTTTGATCAAATAGAGATTAAAAGTTATAACGAGCTATCCCGAAAAGAAGTTCGAGATATAGATCCTGAGGGACTCCATGTTAACAATATGTATTTCATCTATTATCAAGGCCGATTAGTGACGAGTATTTATGTAGAGGGAGATAAAATAGGTTCATTTACTTTGGTTTCTAAAGGTGATGACATGGCACATTTTGTTACATATTAACAAAAAATCATTTTTTCAAAGGATTTCTTGCAATTATCAAAAACATCTTGGATATTTGTTGAACTAACAATGAAAACAATACAATTCAATACAGCTTGGTGGTGGCACAACAAATAATGTTGTGGCAAACACCTATTGGTTGAATTAAAAGAACTAAATAATAGTGGGCTTGCCTTTTTGGCAAGCCCTTTTTTATTGATTAAACATGAAAGAAATCCTAGCGCATCTATTCGAATATAAGTCCTTCAGCAGAAAAGAGGCTTATGACATCCTTACAAATATTGCTACTGGCAAATACGACAATCATCAGATTGCTGCCTTTATGACTATCTATGGTATGCGCAGTATCCGCGTGGAGGAATTGGGTGGTTTTAGAGATGCCATGTATGACCTATGCAACAAAGTAGACTTCAATGGGTATGACCTGATCGATATGTGTGGAACTGGTGGTGATGGAAAAAACACCTTCAATATATCGACATTAGCCTCCTTTATAGTTGCTGGTGCAGGTTATCATGTTGCAAAACATGGAAATGTAGGGGTATCATCAAGCTGTGGTTCTTCCAATGTCATGGAATATTTGGGTTATACATTTACGACAGACAAGGATGTCCTTGAAAAACAATTGGAGACTTCCAATATTTGTTTTTTACATGCTCCCCTATTCCATCCTGCGATGAAAACAGTTGCTCCAATCAGAAGAGCACTCGCTGTAAAAACTTTCTTTAATATGTTAGGTCCGCTGACCAATCCAGCAAATCCTAAATTTCAATCTGTTGGTGTTTTTAGTTTAGAACTTGCTAGACTATATGCTTATCTCTACCAAAATACGGACAAACAATATAGCATTATGCATGCATTGGACGGATATGATGAGATTTCATTGACTGGAGATTTCAAGGTTATCAATAATCAGGGGGATAATTATTACACTGTAGATGAGCTGGGGTTCAATGCTGTTAATCCAAATGATTTAGCAGGAGGAGATTCTATCGAAGAGGCAGCAAAAATATTCAGACAAATAATTGAAGGCAAAGGGAATGACATTCAAAACAATGTTGTTCTGACCAATGCAGCATTTGGAATCAAGACATTCCATCCAGAAAAGAGTTTTGGCGACTGTTATTATGAAGCAGAATCATCATTGCTTGGGTTGAAAGCATTTAATAGTTTTAAAACATTAGTCAATGCCTAAGGAATTATTAGTAAAGGTCTGCGGAATGCGTGAGCAGCAAAATATTTTGCAGCTCTTGGAACTTCCTATTCAGTATATTGGTCATATTTTTTATGAGAAATCTCCAAGGTTCGCCGCCGCTATTCCTAACCTGCCAATAATTTCCAGCATCAAAAAAACAGGAGTATTTGTTAATTCCGATCAACAATATATTCTGTCCAAGGTGAATGAGCTATCTCTTGGTGCTATCCAGTTGCATGGCTCTGAAAGTCCAGAACTGGCGGTCCAGCTTAAGGAAAGTACAGGCTTAGAAATTATCAAAGCATTTGGGGTTGGTGAAAATTTCGATTGGGGCCAATTGAAGCCCTATCTGGAAAAGGTAAATTATTTTTTGTTCGACAGCAAAAGCTCAGCTTTTGGTGGTACAGGTCAAACTTTTGATTGGGAAAAACTAAGAGAATACCCATATGATAAACCATATTTCCTGAGTGGAGGATTGTCTTTGGACAATCTCAATGAAGCAATTGGTTTTATGGACGACCGCTTAATCGGTTTGGATTTAAACTCTAAATTTGAAATTGAGCCTGGTCTAAAGGATATTGAAAAATTAAAATTAGCATTGAAAATCATACGTAATGAGCAAATATCAAGTAAATAACAAAGGTTACTACGGTCCATTTGGCGGAGCCTATATTCCCGAAATGCTGTATCCCAATGTTGAAGAGCTACAACAACAATATTTAAAGATTATTGAAGATCCTTCCTTCCAGGAAGAATTTGAAGATCTCTTACGCAATTATGTTGGTCGACCTTCTCCTCTTTATCATGCCAAGAGACTTTCTGAAAAATACAATGCGAGGATTTTCCTTAAGCGTGAGGATCTAAACCATACTGGAGCGCATAAAATCAACAATACGATAGGTCAAATATTATTGGCTGAAAAACTTGGCAAGAAGCGGATTATTGCTGAAACAGGGGCAGGTCAACATGGTGTTGCTACGGCGACGGTGTGTGCCTTGAAAGGTTTGGAATGTGTTGTTTATATGGGAGAGATTGATATTGAGAGACAAGCTCCAAATGTTGCACGAATGAAAATGATGGGTGCCAAAGTAGTTGCTGCGACTTCAGGCAGTAAAACTTTAAAAGATGCTACCAATGAAGCCTTAAGGGATTGGATTAACAATCCGGTCGACACGCATTATATTATTGGTTCGGTAGTAGGTCCACATCCTTATCCAGATATGGTTGCACGTTTTCAATCTATTATATCTGAGGAAACGAAAGTTCAGCTATTGGAAAAAACGGGCAAGGAGACACCAGATATTGTTATGGCTTGTGTTGGTGGTGGTTCAAATGCTGCGGGGATGTTTTATCATTTTTTGGATGACGAGGATGTTAAAATCATTGCTGTTGAAGCTGCCGGTCATGGTGTTGACAGTGGTGAGTCGGCTGCTACGACCGTCCTTGGAAATGAAGGTGTGCTGCACGGATCTAGATCTATCCTTATGCAAACAGAAGATGGTCAAGTCATAGAGCCATATTCCATTTCAGCAGGATTGGATTATCCTGGCATAGGCCCTCAACATGCTTGGCTTTTTAAATCAGGCCGTGGAGAATACGTTAGTGCGACCGATGATGAAGCGATGCAAGCAGGATTGCAACTTACCAAATTAGAAGGTATTATCCCAGCTATCGAAAGTTCACATGCACTAGCTCACCTAGAAAAGATGAAATTTAAAGGTGATGAAACTGTTGTGATCTGTCTCTCTGGGCGCGGAGATAAAGATTTGGATAATTACATGAAATATTTTGGTTTTTAATATGATAGAGATTAATAAACAAGCAAACGGTTTGCTTTCGATATATTTTACTGCAGGGTATCCTCAAATTGACAGCACTATTGAAATTGCTGCAGCATTGGAAAAGGCCGGTGCAGATTTCCTAGAAATAGGTTTTCCATATTCTGATCCTGTTGCCGATGGTCCTACTATCCAACATAGTTCAGAGGTAGCCTTGAAGAATGGTATGACTTTGAATGTCCTTTTTGACCAATTGAAAGAACTTAGAAAAAGGGTTTCAATACCAGTTTTTTTGATGGGTTACGTAAATCCTGTGATTCAATTTGGTGTAGAAAATTTCTGCAAAGCATGCAAAGAAGTAGGTGTAAATGGAACGATTATCCCAGATTTACCTATGTATGAGTACGAAGATTTATACCAAGGTATTTTTGAGGAGAATAATGTGAGCAATGTATTCTTGGTTACTCCACAAACCTCGTCGGAAAGAGTAAAAAAAATCGATTCTTTGTCGACCAGCTTTATTTACTTGCTTTCCTCAAATGCTACCACAGGGACCAAACTAGATGTTCAAGAACAATCAGAGTCCTATTTCAAAAGGATTAAGGACATGGATTTGAAAAATCCTTTAATCATTGGTTTTGGCATTCACAATAGAGACACATTTGGGAAAGCCACACAATATGCAAATGGCGCCATTGTCGGAACTGCATTTGTCAAATTATTGGCGGAGGAAAACTATCTGGAGAAGATTCCGGGTTTTATCTCTGCTATCAAAGGATAAAAAAGGGGATGATTTCTCATCCCCTCTTATTAGTTAACTCTTTTCAGAATTTTGTTGAACAGGAAAATCACCAAGATTCCTGCTGATACGAGGCCGAATAAGCCAAAGTACAACAGATTTGGATGTGCAGCTAATGTTTCCATAAAAAAAGGTTTACAAAGTATTAAGTCAATTCGAATATAATTAGTGTGAATTCTTTTGACAAGAAAAAATTACAATTAATTATCCACATTTTATTAACTACTTTATTATCTTTGAACTGGTCATGAAAAAAATTGTAGCCATATGCTTACTATTGATTTATTCTGTATGTAGTACGGGAGCTAGTATTTATATGCATCATTGTGGAAAAAGCACATTATTTTCAGTTTTAGAAGAGGCCAAAGTATCACATGATAGTTGTCCAATGTGTGTTGATATGCACAAAGACCACGATCATGAAGATGATCAGACCAGTAAATCTGATTGTGAGGACAGTCACTCATGTCAAGACTCACAAGTTGATTTGGAGCTAACTGCTGAAAGCGACCAAGTTAGGTCTAAAATCCTATTTGGCAATATATTTGATTTTTCCCCTGCCGTTGTACTGATTCCTTGGATCTTAAGCAGCTGGGAATTAATCATTGAAGATCAACCCCAAGTTCCTATTCCCTTTAAACCCGCATTATTTGCGGAAAACCATTCTGTTTACTTATTAAACTGCAGTTTTATCATTTGATATTAATGTTTAAAAAATCGATCTAGACTTTTTAAATCATTAATAACATTTGAACTATGCACATATTTAGATATTTAATCGTATTTATTTTTATTTCCGTGGGCACCGGATTATTTGCCCAAGAAAAATTACAGACAGAAAAATTTGAGGTTGCTGGCAATTGTGCCATGTGTAAAAAACGCATTGAAACAGCTGGAAAGGATTCAGGTGCTGAATCCATTGAATGGGATGCTACAACCGGTATAGCTACTGTTACTTTTGATGCTGACAAAATCACAGTAGACAAAATAAAACAAGGTATTGCTGCTGTAGGACATGATACAGAAGGATTCAGAGCAGACGATGCCGTTTATGAGGAACTGCATGAATGTTGTCTTTATGATAGATTAGGTTCTGACGACCAACATTCGGCAGATACGACTCATGCAGATCATGCCCATGATGAAAATGGAGGACATGACCACGACCATGACCATGAAGTAACTGGCGTTGTTGTCAATGAAAGTGAAAAAGGCGACTTAACACCTATCACAGAGGTAACAATTTATTGGCTAGATGATCCCAGTAAAAAAGTTAAGACGAATGAAAACGGTGTTTTTAAGATAATGCACCAAAAGCCTTATCGTCGTTTGGTATTTTCACATGCTAGCATGCAAGGAGATACCGTTGAGGTAAAGAACCTTCATGAGGTTTTAGTAATCCAAGCCAGGAACAATACCTTACAAGAAATTGTAGTAACAAGGCGTCAAAAATCTAATTATATTTCTAAACTATCTCCAAACAGGGTTGAGACCATTACTGCCAAGGAACTTTTCAAAGCTGCATGTTGTGATTTAAGTGAGAGTTTCTCCACTAATGCGTCAGTCGATGTTGTGAGCAGTGATGCCGTAACGGGCAGTAAGCAGATTCAGATGCTTGGATTAGCAGGAATATACTCCCAATTGACCGTGGAGGGTTTACCAGGACCTAGGGGATTCGCATCACCATTAGGGCTAAACAGTATCGCTGGCACCTGGATTGAAGCAATTAATATTAGTAAAGGTATTGGTTCTGTTGCCAATGGTTTTGAGAATATGGCTGGACAGATCAATGTAGAATTAAAGAAACCTCACAACAGCGAGAAGCTTTATTTTAATGCCTATGCAAATAACATGGGAAGAACTGATGTGAACTTAAATTTATCCCATCATATCAATGAAAAATGGTCAGTTGGTCTCTTGTTGCATGATAATTTTATGTACAACAAAGAAATGAATTTCAGCAACAATGGTTTCCGTGATATGCCTGTAGGGAATTTATTTTCAGGAGTTAATCGTTGGCATTTTGAAAATGGGAAAGGTATTATTGCTCAATTTGGTGTAAAATTCTTACATGATGACCGTGTCGGTGGACAGATTGATTTCAACGAAAAAACTGATAAGTACACGACTAACAAATATGGTCTAGGGTTCAAGAATCAAAGGATCGAAGGGTTTGGTAAATTAGGCTATGTATTCCCAACGAACAAACACCGCAGTATTGGTTTGCAACTATCAGCAAGTCAATATAAACAAGAAAGCTATTTTGGACTTAATTCATATGATAATGAACAGAATTCATTTTATGCGAACCTTCTTTTTCAAGATATCTTAGGAAATGTTGCGCATAAATATAAGGTTGGAGCTTCACTGCAATATGATAAATTGAATGAGGACCTTAATCGATATAATTCAGAGAATGATTACAGTTATCAGTTTGGCAGGAAAGAAGCTGTTGCGGGTGCTTTTGCGGAATATACATTTAGTCCTAATGAAAAATTTGATGCTGTTTTAGGATTAAGGCAAGATTACAACAATATTTATGGTTGGTTTACTACGCCGAGAGCCGTATTACGTTATGAACCCGTTTTGGGGACAACGATTAGGTTGAGTTCTGGCCGCGGACAAAGAACTGCCAACATTTTTGCGGAGAATTTAGGAATCTTTGCTTCTAGCAGAACAATCAATGGACTGTCAACCTTAGTGAATGGAGAAGGTGCTTACGGGTTAAAGCCTGAAGTATCATGGAATACCGGTCTTACCTTTGACCAGAGCTTTCAATTATTCGGTAGGGAATCTGGAGTTTCAGTTGAATTGTTCCACAATAATTTCCAAAATCAAGTCGTAGTTGATTTTGAAAATCCTCGTGAAGTTTCATTCTATAACTTAGATGGCAAATCATATTCTAATAGTTTACAGGCAGAGTTAAGATTTATGCCGTTGAATCATTTCGAAGTGAGAATGGCTTATAGAATGTTAGATGTAAAGACGGATTATAATACAGGTACATTGCAAAAACCTTTGACAGCCAAACATAGAGGATTCATGAATTTGGCTTATAATCTCCATTCGGGATGGAGTTTTGATTATACTTTAAATGTAGTTGGTCCTAAAAGATTGCCAAATACGAGTAGCAATCCTGTAGAATATCAATTGGCAACACAGTCAGATGCGTATGTAACCATGAATGCTCAAGTGAGTAAATCTTTTGGAAAGAATAAGAATTTCGACATCTACCTTGGTGGGGAGAATCTGAGTAATTTCTATCAGAAAGATCCAATCCTAGCATTTGATCAGCCATTTGGACAAAATTTCGACACCAATATGCTTTGGGGTCCTATTGCTGGCCGAATGTTCTATACCGGAATCAGGTATCATATTAAATAATTTTGAGCAAATCCTAATGCTTCAAATATAAAGGGCGAGAGTATATATTCTCGCCCTTGTTTTTTATTTGAACATTTTTTTCAGTTCTTTTTGAAGTCTTGCAGTAGGCAGACCGATTACGTTTTCATAGGAACCTACAATCCTTTCAATGCCAACTCTCCCGATCCATTCTTGTATGCCATATGAACCCGCTTTGTCCATTGGTTTGTACTTCATAACATAATATTTAATCTCTTCGCCAGACAACTCATTGAACCAAACTATGGTTTCTTCAACAAATGAAATCCTTTTTCCTTGATATGAAATAGCGACTGCAGTATATACTTTATGTTCTTTGCCTGAAAGTCCTGAAATTACGTCAATAGCTTCATTTTCATCCTTTGGTTTACCAATTACAGTACCCATGTGATCTACAACAACAGTATCTGCACAGATGATCAATTTATCGTACAATCCATTATCATCGAAAGCACCTAACTTTGTTTCAGCTATAAATTTCACGGCGGAAATAGGATCTAAACTTTCATCAAAGCTTTCATCTGTTTCCCTAATCTCTACAGTAAATGCAAGGTCCATTGAGGACAATAATTCTTTTCTTCTTGGAGATTTAGATCCTAAAATGATAGGAACCTTTTTTATTCTTTCCTGTAAAATCATTAAACACTTTTAATTTCAGTTTGAACACCCCACTTACCTTTGAGTTTTAGTATCTTCTCCAATACATCTCTCACCACACCTTCACCACCATTCTTTGGCGACATATAATGCGAGATAGTTTTGATATCTTCTACCGCATCATTTGGGCATACTGCAAGTCCAACCGCTTGCATTACCTCGTAGTCTGGCATGTCATCACCCACATACATTAGATCGAAATGATTCAATTCATATTTTGCCTGGAGCTGTTTCAATATTTCCATTTTATTCTTTACCCCCAAATGGATTTCAGTAATTCCCAGTCCTTCTAGTCTTTTGCGAACACCTTCAGATTTACCTCCGGAGATAACCCAAATATGCAAACCCATTTTTACAGCTAATTGCATAGCATATCCATCTTTTACAAAGAAAGAACGAAGCTGTTCTCCATTTTCGGTAACCAAAAGTTTCCCATCAGTTAATACCCCATCGACATCCAATACTACTGCTTTAATCCCAGCAAATTTTTTTAAGACCATAATGAATTGATATCCTCAAAAATAAATAAATTTTAGAGACCTTATTGAGTCAATTTTTAATCCGATTAAGCCAATTTTTTATTTGTTGCAACAGATAAATCAGAGAATTGTCAGAAAATGGTTGCAAAGGAAACTTTTTCTCTAAAACTCTTGGCTAATATTAATTCTCAGCGTACCTTTGTTTCATAATTCCACGTATAAGTAGAATTAATATTTAAAAATTGTCTTTTCATAATTTAGGTTTATAATTGGTTAGTATCAAACCCTGGCGCCCATCGTCAGGGTTTTTTTGTATTAAAAAAGCCATGCATTTATTTATTGCATGGCTTTTTTACTAATTGAATATTTTTTATTTTTTATCCGGACCTTGAGGTTTTGAGATTGATGTTCTCATTTCAGTATCTGCCTGAATATTCTGCATTTTATAGTAATCCATAATTCCGAGATTACCGTTTCTAAAAGCTTCGGCCATTGCCATTGGCACTTGCGATTCCGCTTCAATTACTTTTGCTTTAGCTTCTTGCGCTTTAGCCCTCATTTCTTGTTCTGTTGCTACCGCCATTGCCCTACGTTCTTCAGCCCGAGCATTTGCCACTTTCAGGTCCGCTTCAGCTTGATCAGTTTGAAGTTTTGCACCCACGTTTTCGCCAATATCGATATCTGCAATATCAATAGATAATATTTCAAAGGCAGTACCTGAGTCCAGACCTTTAGAAAGGACCGTTTTGGATATCCTATCTGGATTTTCTAAGACCTCTTTATGGTTTAATGAAGAACCAATAGTTGTTACGATACCCTCACCTACACGCGCTAGGATTGTTTCTTCACCGGCACCCCCTACTAATTGGTTGATATTTGCACGTACTGTTACTCTCGCTTTTGCAATCAATTGAATTCCATCCTTTGCTACAGCTGCTACAGGAGGAGTATTGATGACTTGAGGATTTACAGAAAGCTGTACCGCATCAAATACATCACGACCTGCGAGATCAATTGCCGTTGCCAATTTAAAATCCAAGGGAATATTTGCCTTATCTGCAGAAATCAATGCTTTAATAACTTTATTGACATTTCCTCCGGCCAAATAATGTGTCTCAATTTCATTAGATGTAATTTTAAGACCAGCTTTTGTAGAAGTGATCATTGCATTGGTTACCAATGATGGTGGAACCTTACGCAAACGCATCAGAACTAAATTTAATAGACTGATTTTTACATTAGACAATTGAGCTGTAAACCAGAGATTTACAGGGAGTATGTATAACAATAGAAAGATTGCTACTACAGATCCTGTGATAATGAGAACTAATTGAATTGGTGAATCCATTAACTTATAGATTAATATTGTTTTCTGACTTCTTAAAGATAAAAAAATAAATCAAACAGATTCTCATTATCCTTCTTATTAATCGATTATTTTTCAGGCACATTTCCCAAAAAGAGTTTAAAAATCTTTAAACATTAAGAAAGTATTTATATTTTTATATGTTGCGCCACACAGATGGATGGATAGGCTAAATTCAACAATTATTAATATTGAATTTAACACTAACTTGCTTATTATTAATTTTTTACCCTTGGTTAAGTGAATTTTTAAACAAAAAAACAGATTTTACAACGATCAATTCGTTGGATTTGAACCATTTGATTAAAAAAACAAGTATTTGTAAAAGAATTAAACAAGACTATGTTTATCATTTTCTTCCTTACATTTGCAAAAATT
This sequence comes from Sphingobacterium sp. 1.A.5, assembly GCF_002734235.1. Classification (NCBI taxonomy): domain Bacteria; kingdom Pseudomonadati; phylum Bacteroidota; class Sphingobacteriia; order Sphingobacteriales; family Sphingobacteriaceae; genus Sphingobacterium; species Sphingobacterium sp. 1.A.5. Next base: position 66,766 of record NZ_PEBA01000045.1, on the reverse strand, counting down.
TTAGTCAAATGAGGTAACAGGCTAATTGCCTCAAAATCTTATATTTGAAAGTTTTTCAATGGACTTTAATTTTGTACTTATGAATTTTATCGCTAACATTCTTTTCTAACATGAATAAGTTTAGTCAATTAAGATGGCAATTTATTGCAAGTATTATTGTTGCCAATCTAATTATTATTTTTTCTTATTGGTATTTCCTCAACAAACAGAACGCCTATTCCAATAACATCAATCACTACATTGAATTAGGTCAAGAGCGTTTTTATTTGATTCAAGAATGGGAGCTTGATCTTCAGAAACTTTCTAAATACAAAAACCTGGAACGCACTTCAGAACCTTTGGTTGAAGAACAACTAAATGATGAGGTTCAAGAGATCATCAGAAAGATTGAGGAACCCAACGACCTATATGCTGTTGCCCCTGCCTCAGTTGAACTCGTAAAAACTCTTACACAGTCAATCGTCAACAATGATCATGATTTCAACACTGAGAATTCTGACGCTATTTTAAAGTCATTGGCTGAAGAACAGACTCGTATAAATGAGGCTAGAAACGCCTTTACCAATGATGTGATACTAGCACGACAAACCCTGACTGATCAAGGCAACAAAGAACTTTCAAAAACACGAGTATTTACAGCGATATTAGGAGTTCTTTCTTTGTTGGTCATTTTCTTTGCTTTTTTCCAAACGTTGAGGATCTTGGAATACCTGCGAAGAAATACTAGAAAAGAAAAAGAACTGAACAATAATTTAACGAAGACTTCCGAAGAGCTTGAAAATGTAAATTGGGTATTGACGAATTCTTCCAAGCTTCATAATACCATCTCCAGTGTAAATTCTGAAGCTGAGATTGCAAATACATCTTTGGGAGTGATATCCGAAGTCACAAAATCATTTGCTGGTGCTTTTTACATTCGTAAAATAGACTCTTATGAGTTTGCTTTAAAGGATTCAATTGGTCTCGATGAAATTGATAAGATTGAAGAGTTTAAATTAGGTGAAGGAATACTCGGTTCTGTGGTTGATTCTAAAAAACCGAAGATCCTACCTTCAATCGACATCAACAATACAAAGATAAAAACCGGCACAATAAAAGCTATTGAAGCAGATGTAATCTTATATCCAATTGTTTATGAAGATTATTGCATTGCCTTAATAGAGATTATTGGAACTTATCCAGAATCAAAACGTGAAAATATATTAACGTACCTCAATAGAACAAGTCGTTCTATTGGTTCTTCGCTACACAGCAGACAAAGTCATGCATTGGTTGAAGGTTTATTGGAAGAAACTCAACGACAAACCGAAGAACTTGAGGCACAACAAGAGGAGTTGCGAATTACCAATGAGGAGTTGGTGTATAAAACCAACCTATTAGAGGCATCTGAGGAAGAATTACGTGTTCAACAGGAGGAACTTTCACAAGCTAATAAAGAGCTTAATGAAAAAGCCGCAGAACTGGAAAAAAGGAATACTGATCTAAATCATGCACATAGCATTGTTGAACAGAAGATAACTGAGGTTGAACAGGCAAGTAAATATAAGTCAGAATTTATGGCAAACATGAGCCATGAATTAAGGACGCCACTGAATAGCATCCTGATCTTGGCCAAACTACTTCAAGACAATAAGCATGATAATCTAAGTGATGAGCAGGTTAAATATGCATCTGTAATTCATAATGCCGGCTCAGATCTATTGCAATTGATCAATGAATTGCTTGATTTGGCAAAAATTGAATCAGGTAAAGTTGAGATCCACAAGGATTCAATCAACAGCAAATCATTTGCTTCCAATTTAGAATCCCTGTTTAAAGAGGTAGCGAAGGAAAAATCAATTCAATTTAAAATTGACACTTCTAATTCACCTGATGAATTCATTACGGATGAATACCGTCTTGAACAGGTTTTAAAGAACTTCCTTTCTAATGCATTTAAGTTCACGGCTCCAAATGGCGAGATTAAACTTCAAATTTTCAACCAAACTGGCAATCTTCATTTTGCAGTTTCTGACAATGGAAAGGGAATATCTGAAGATAAACAAGCATTGATTTTCGAAGCATTCCGACAAGAAGATGGATCTACCAGTCGGAAATATGGTGGCACAGGCTTAGGCTTATCAATTTCAAAAGAAATAGCATCCTTATTAGGTGGGCGTATAACATTAGAGAGTGAATCAGGGAAAGGAAGTAAGTTCACCTTGATCATTCCATTTAATGAAGTTCCGGAGGCCAATCAAAAGTCAATTCCGATAGCTATAAAACCTGCTGTTTCAACAAAACTGCCACAAGAAGGTGATATTGTTTCAATTACTGAGGTTAAGCTGGATGACCTTGAGATTGAACTCCGAGAGAACAAAACCATTCTTATCATTGAAGATGATGTCAATTTTGCTGACATTCTGAAGGAATTTGCTGAAGAATTCGGGTTTCACGTTCAGAATGCATATGATGGCATGGCGGGAATTCAGATGGCCAAAGACTTCATTCCAGATGCCATCATCCTAGATGTTATGCTACCATTGGCTGACGGCTGGGAAGTTTTGAAAACCTTGAAGGCAAATGAATCCACCAAGCATATTCCTATCCATATGATGTCAGCTGCCAATTTCAACAAGAAGGATTTCCTTGAAAGTGGAGCAATTGGTTTCATGGCGAAGCCCGTGACAGGAGAAAGTATCAGTCAAGCATTTGAAAACATCAAGCTGAATGTGGACAAGGAACTGAAGAAGATACTTTTGATTGAAGATCAGGAATTCCAGAGTGACCTTATTAAAAAAGCCTTCGCAGAGCAGAACATCAATGTTATTCAAGCTTTCACTGTTGAATCAGGATTAAAAAAGTTAGAACAGGAGAAGAATTTAGATTGTATCATTTTAGATGTCAAGTTACCTGATGGCAGCGGTTTAGAAATGTTGGATGTCATCAAATCCAATCCTAAGTATGAAAAGCTACCTGTAATCATAAATACAGCGTATGATTTAAGTACAGAACAAACGGAAAGGATCATGAGACATACACAGTCTATGGTTTTAAAGTCTAGTAAATCAAACAATAGATTGATTGATGAGGTCAACCTTTTCTTAAATAAACTTTCAAAGCCTGCTTATAATCCTATAAAGCATCCTGAGAAGATAAGTCCTAAGGAGAATTACGGGACAAGTACTCTTGATCACAAAACGGTTTTGATTGCTGATGACGATATGCGGAATGTATTTGCCTTGACTTCTTCACTCCAGCAGTACAATATGCAGATTGAAATTGCAAACAATGGATTGGAGGCCTTAAACATTATCAACGATGGCAACAAGACGATAGATATTGTCTTAATGGATATCATGATGCCAGAAATGGACGGTTATGAGGCGATTCAGGAAATAAGGAAAAATAAAAAGTTCAATCAATTGCCTATCATAGCCGTAACAGCAAAAGCGATGAAAGGTGACCGTGAGAAATCAATAGAGCTAGGAGCGAATGACTATGTCAGCAAGCCTATTGATTTAGACAAATTAGTATCATTAATGCAAGTATGGCTGAGTTAAAGGGTCCTTATGAATTGAGTTTTCAAGAGGTAGAAGAAATCGTATTTCTACTGAAGAATGTATCTGATTTTGATTTATCAGGATATACACGTTCTTCATTAAAACGTAGGATTCAGCGGATCATGAATCTTGAAGACATGGATATGGTTGATTTGAAAAATGCCTTGATCAATGTCGATGGATTTCAGCAATACTTTATTCAGGAAGTGACCGTGAATGTCACTGAAATGTTCCGTGACCCTGGATTCTTCAATAAACTCAACAAGGATATCATCCCTTATCTACAGACCTTTCCTAGGATAAAGATTTGGAGTGCGGGCTGCTCTACCGGCGAGGAAGTTTATTCTTTAGCCATTTTATTAAAAGAAAATAACCTCAGTGACCGATCATTTATTTACGGCACTGATATCAACAGCAAAGTTCTAGATGTCGCAAAAAAAGGGATTTATCCTCTGAAGAAGTTCAAGGAATATTCTGATAATTTCAATGCATATAATTCTACTGAAAGTCTTTCAAATTATTATACGGCAAGATATGATGCAGCGATTATCAACCATGATCTAAGACAGAACATTTTATTCTCGACACATAATTTGGCTACTGACCAGGTTTTTAATGAGTTTCAGCTCATCACTTGTAGGAATGTATTGATTTACTTTGATCTCAGGCTACAAGAACATGTCATCAATTTATTCTATCAATCATTAGCATTATTTGGGTTTCTATGTTTGGGGACAAAGGAGACCTTGATTCGACATGATATCATGGAGAATTTTAAGGTGATTGACAAGGAATATAACATCTACCAAAAAATCAAATAGAAATGGAGATTCCATCAGAAAACATCATCGTTATCGGCGGTTCCGCAGGAGCCTATGAACTGATTGTGGAAATTCTTGACAGTCTTCCAACAGCATTCAGCGACGCTATTGTCATTGTGCTTCACCGTAATTCGAAGTATGAAACGAAAATAGAATGCAGTTTATCAAAACGGCTTAATCGCAATGTTATTTCAGTTCGCGACAAACTTCCGATATTAGGAAATCACATATATTTTGCACCTCCGGGTTACCACACTTTAGTGGAACCGGACCATATTTTTTCTTTGGACATTTCTGATCCTGTTCAGTTTTCCAGGCCATCTATCGATGTATTTTTTGAATCAGTTGCTGCGGTTTATGGTAAACATGCGACAGCATTTATTCTGTCTGGAGCAAATAATGATGGATCAGAAGGATTAAAGACCTTAATTAACTACGGAGCGGTTTGCTATGCACAGAACCCTCAAGAAGCAGTGATTGAGACTATGCCACAAGCAGGGATGCAATCCTCAAAAAAGGTTAAGGTTCTTTCCAATCAACAAATTATAGATTATTTCAGTCAGTTAACGTAATGTCACCTATGAAAACGATCAATATTCTGATATTGGATGATAAGGAAGAAAATATCATCAGTCTTCATGCCTTGCTACAGGAAGTAGACCATGTAAATATCATAAGTTCCACTGATCCCAACGATGCTCTTAAAATTTGTTGGAAGGATGATATATCAATTGCTTTGGTAGACGTTCAAATGCCAGAAATCAATGGATTTGAGTTTGTTTCATTACTAAAATCAAATCCTAAAACCAGCCATATCATGGCTATCATGGTTACCGCAATTTCGAAGGAAGATAAATACCTCTTGAAAGGTTTAGAAAGTGGTGCTGTTGATTATCTCTACAAGCCATTAAATCCTGAAATCACTATTGCCAAGGTTAAATCTTTTGTTCAACAGATTTTGATTCAGCAGGAATTGATTCAAAAGAACAAGGAACTTGAAGAATCCAAGATTGAATTATTAAAAACTCGTGAGGAGGCTATTCAAGCCAGGAAATCTAAAGAAATATTTTTAGCCAACATGAGCCATGAGATCCGAACACCTATTAATGGCATTATGGGAATCATGCATATGTTCAAAAGTTCGGAGTTAACGGTAGAACAAAAAGACTGGTTAAAAAGGTTGGACAATGCTTCACATTCATTATTATTGATTATCAATGACATTTTGGATCTTTCGAAGATAGATTCAGGGATGTTGAAAATTGAATTTGAGGATTTCAGTCTGACAAAGATGATTGAGGACATCAATAGGATTTTCAAGATCAAGGCTACCCACAAGAACCTCAAGTTCAATATTGAAGTTGAAGAAGATGTTCCACAGTATATACATTATGATTCTTTACGTCTACAACAAATCATTAGCAATTTCGTATCAAACAGTTTAAAGTTCACCGAAAAGGGATCTATTAAATTGACTGTTCAAGTGATTAACAAGGATTTTGAGCGTTATCAGCTTCGTTTTTCGGTAAAAGACACTGGAATTGGTATTCGTGAGGATTCTGTTGACAAAATATTTATGGCTTTTGAACAGGCAGACGATGGTATTACCAAAAAATTTGGCGGTACGGGTCTAGGCTTGGCAATTGTTAAACGTTTGGCCAAGTTGCTGAACGGAGATGTTGGAGCCAACAGTGTCTATGGTGAAGGTTCTGAATTTTATTTTGAGGGTTGGTTTGAGGAGTCGGCGCAGAGTGAAGTTGAAAAAGAGAAAGAAGTTCCTACGTACAACAGCTTTCCAAAATTTGAAAAGATGAAAGTTTTGGTAGCTGAGGACAATGAATTGAACTCGTTCATGTTGGCGCATATGTTAAGAAGTTGGAATTGCCATGTTGATATTGTCAAAAATGGCCGTCTTGCTCTTGAAAAGGTTGAGAGTGAGCAATATGATCTGATCTTAATGGACACCCATATGCCTATTATGAGTGGTTTTGAGGCGATCAAGGAAATCAAGAATCACATTATTCCTGAAAAGCATGGTATTCCAATCATCACTATTTCAGCTTCGGTATTGGAGCATGAGCAAGCTGCGGCCTATCAAGCTGGTGCCGACGGTGTTATTGGCAAACCATTTGATCCGATCGAGCTATATCAAAAAATAATTCAGGTTACTAATAAAAATAAGAATCCAAAAATGACCTCTTAACAATTTAAAGCTCGTTTAAATCAATAATTTATGTTAAATTCGTATAAAATTATATTATAAAAATAGCTATGAAGAAATTATTCATCATTCCAGCGCTAGTTTTAGCAATTGGAATTACTTCTTGTGGCAATAACGCTGAGAAGAAAGAGGAAGGCGCTTCAACCGAAACCACTACACCAACAGAAACTGAAGCAACTACGACAACTGAGACTGTACCAGGGATAGAGAATGTTACTCTATCGAATGCATGGACAGTTGAAGGAAACGATCAAATGCAATTTAATACAAACTTAATTCGTGTTAAAGCTGGCGAGCCTGTAGAATTAACGTTCAAAAACGTAGGTACTATGCCAATCGAGTCAATGGGTCATAACTTTGTAGTTTTGAAACCAGGCGTTGATATCGCTACATTTGGAGGAGAGGCTGCGGCTGCAGCGGATAATCAATATATCCCTAAATCTGCATTATCTTCAATCGTTGCGCACACAAAATTATTAGGTCCAGGTCAAGAAGATAAAATTACATTTACTTTAGAAAAAGGTGTTTATCCTTATCTATGTAGTTTCCCTGGTCACTTTGGAATTATGCAAGGTAAAATCGTTGCAGAATAATTTTAAAGAAGAATATAAAAATCTAGGGCCACCATTTGGGGCCCTATTTTTTTGTCATTGATTTTCTTCCTTCCCACCGATTTGAATTGGATTCGGGTCATGATTGATTGAAAAATCTAAATACTAAATACTCCTTTCTAAATACTTTATTTCCGTTTTAAAACTGTAAATTTGCCACGTAAACAAAGAAAAAATTCTATGCAATACGACGTAATCGTAATCGGAAGTGGTCCAGGTGGTTATGTTGCCGCTATCCGCTGTGCGCAATTAGGCTTAAAAACAGCTGTTATTGAGAAATATAGCACTTTTGGAGGTACCTGTCTTAACGTTGGATGTATTCCATCAAAAGCATTGTTAGATTCATCAGAACACTATCACAATGCTGCTCATAATTTTGAACAACACGGTATTAGCTTGAGCAACCTGAAAGTTGACATGAAAAAAATGATCGACCGTAAGAATGATGTAATTGCTCAAAACACTGCTGGTATCACATTTTTATTTAAAAAGAACAAAATCGACAGCTTCCAAGGCGTAGGATCTTTTGTTGACAAAAACACGATAAAGGTTACTGCTGAAGATGGCAAGGTTGAGGAATTAAGCACTAAAAATGTAATTATAGCTACCGGTTCAAAACCAACTGCATTACCTTTCCTTCCTATCGATAAGAAACGTATCATCACTTCTACTGAAGCATTAAATCTTACAGAAGTTCCTAAACATCTGATTGTCATTGGTGGTGGAGTTATCGGTTTGGAATTAGGTTCAGTTTACGCAAGACTTGGTGCTAAGGTTTCAGTAGTCGAATATGCGAAATCAATTATCCCTACCATGGATGCTGGTCTTGGTAAAGAATTACAACGAGTTTTGAAGAAAAACTTAGGTATGGAATTCTTCTTGAACCACAAAGTTACTGGTGCTACAGTTAAGGGCAAAAAAGTATCTGTTACTGCAAAAGATTCTAAGGATCAAGATGTTGTATTAGAGGGAGATTATTGCATTGTTGCTGTTGGAAGAACGGCATACACTGAAGGTTTAGGCCTTGAAAACATTGGCATCAAAACGGAAGAAAGAGGAAACAAAGTTCCTGTTAACGAGCATTTGGAGACTTCTGTTGCTGGTGTTTATGCCATTGGGGACGTGATCAAAGGTGCTATGTTGGCTCACAAAGCAGAAGATGAAGGTATCTACGTAGCTGAGGCAATTGCAGGACAAAAACCTCATATTGATTATAACTTAATCCCAGGAGTAGTTTATACATGGCCTGAGGTTGCTGCAGTAGGTAAAACTGAAGAGCAACTAAAAGAAGAAGGTAAAAAATATAAAGCTGGAAGCTTCTCATTCAAGGCATCTGGACGTGCTAAAGCATCGGGTGACACTGATGGTTTCATTAAAGTATTAGCTGATGCTGAGACTGATGAGATCCTAGGAGTTCAGATGATTGGTCCACGTGCTGCAGATATGATTGCTGAGGCTGTGGTTGCTATGGAATACCGTGCATCTGCAGAAGATATCGGTAGAATATGCCATGCTCACCCTACCTTTACTGAAGCATTCAAAGAAGCTGCACTTGCAGCGACTGCAAACAGAGCGATCCACGCTTAATAAAAATTCAAAAGGGCAAACAAATTAGTTTGCCCTTTTTATTTCTTCTTCCCGTTTTTTCTTGATACTTATCGTCAGATTTTCATATTTTGTATTATGAACTTTTATACTCGAAAATGGGTCAAACCCGAAGACCTAAACCCTAATGGTTCTTTATTTGGAGGAACATTACTAAGATGGATAGATGAAGAAGCAGTTATCTATGCTATTGTACAACTCGGGAATCCACATGTAGTTACAAAATACATTTCAGAAATAAATTTCGTCAGCTCTGCAAAGCAAGGGGATATTATTGAGCTCGGTATTGAGGCCACTAACTTTGGGCGGACCTCCTTGACCATGAGATGTGTTGTGAGGAATAAAATCACCAGGATGGTTATTCTATCGATTGATAAGTTAGTTTTTGTCAATTTAGACAAAGACGGTACCCCAACCCCACATGGCAAAACAGAAATTACGTACGCCTATATGGGGATTGAGCCCAACATCAACAAGCGGGATTAAGCTGCTCTTTGAGCGTTAATTTCTTTTTTAAGATCTTTTTCGACCCAAAAAGAAACTATTGGGATCAAGCTCAGGACAAAATATTTCACAACTCGACCAAATTTCCAGTTATAAGTTTGCCAACATGCTATTAAAAGGACAACGAATAGTACTACTAGAAATCCATGGATTGACCCTGCAACGCGTACAGCTTCGGGGATTCCACCAAAATACTTTAAAGGCATAGCGACAAAAAACAACAAAACGGTAGAGATTGCCTCCCATAGGGCAACTTGCTGAAATATTCTTAACATATAAATTACTATTAGTCAGCGCAAAGAAAAGGAAAACCTTTATGTAAAGGAAATGCCCAAGTGGGAAGTGACCTCGATATGACATATAGGGCATAAAAATGACTTTCTTGCCGAAAAGATATGACCTGACTAAATAAAAAATGTGTATTTTTGATGAATTGTATTTTGCAAACATAACGACAATTAATATTTATGAATTACGACATTATTGTTATCGGTAGTGGTCCAGGTGGATACGTTGCGGCAATCCGCGCTGCTCAATTAGGATTCAAAACTGCCATTATCGAACGTGACGCATTAGGTGGAATTTGCCTTAACTGGGGTTGTATTCCTACCAAAGCACTATTGAAAAGTGCTCAAGTATTCGAATATTTAAATCATGCTGCTGATTATGGTATCAAAGTAAATGGTGGAGAAGCCGACTTTGATGCTATTGTGAAAAGAAGTCGTGGTGTAGCAGATGGCATGAGTAAAGGTATCCAGTTCTTAATGAAGAAGAACAAGATCGATGTGATTTTGGGTACGGCAAAGATTAAAAAAGGTGGTAAAATCGAAGTGAAAGCGGCAGACGGATCTACCAAAGAATATACAGCGAAACACACTATCCTTGCTACAGGAGCTCGTTCTAGAGAACTTCCTAACCTTCCGCAAGATGGCAAGAAAATTATCGGTTACAGACAAGCAATGGTTCTTCCAAAACAACCTAAATCAATGGTTGTAGTAGGTTCGGGTGCAATCGGAGTTGAATTTGCATACTTCTATAATGCAATCGGCACTAAAGTTACCATCGTTGAATTTATGGACCGCATCGTTCCAGTTGAAGATGAGGAAGTTTCAAAACAATTAGAAAAATCCCTTAAAAAAGCTGGAATCAACATCCTTACCAAATCTGAAGTACAATCAGTAGATACGAAAGGTGATCTTTGTAAAGTTTCAATCAAAACAGAAAAAGGAACTGAGACATTAGAAGCTGAAGTTGTACTTTCTGCTGTTGGTATTACTCCAAACATTGAAAACTTAGGTCTTGAAGAAGTAGGTGTAAAAACTGATAAAGGCCGTGTTGTTGTTGATGACTATTATAAAACTAACATCGATGGTGTTTATGCTATCGGAGATATTGTAAAAGGACAGGCATTAGCTCACGTAGCTTCGGCTGAAGGTATCACTTGTATTGAGAAGATCAAAGGTTTACATGTTGACCCTATTGATTACAACAATATTCCAGGATGTACTTATTGTTCTCCAGAGGTTGCTTCTGTAGGTTTTACAGAAAAAGCAGCTAAAGAAGCTGGATATGAAATCAAGGTTGGAAAATTCCCATTCTCAGCATCAGGTAAAGCATCTGCTGCTGGCGCGAAAGATGGATTTGTAAAAGTGATCTTTGACGCGAAGTATGGCGAATTCTTAGGTGCTCACCTTATTGGAGCAAATGTAACTGAAATGATTGCAGAAGTAGTTGTAGCCCGTAAATTGGAATCTACAGGTCATGAAATCTTGAAAGCAGTTCACCCACACCCTACGATGAGTGAAGCGATTATGGAAGCAGTAGCTGATGCATACGGTGAAGTAATCCATCTATAAGAAAAAATCAATTCAATTATATAAGGCTACCTTACCGGGTAGCCTTTTTTGGATATCAATGATTGATAATCAATTTTTTAATCATTATTTTTTATACTTTTGATTAATATTTTTTATTAATATTATTAATAATTAAACTATATTACATCGACAATTCCAAAATTATAGATTTGATTATTGATGAATAAATTAATTATGGTGCTTGGAGCACCAAACGATGACAACGGCCAACTATCTCCTATTGCTATCGATAGATTATACAGAGCATTTGATTTGGCTACCTGTTACTGCACGGCGAAAATTATATGTACTGGAGGAAAAGGAGAGCATTTCAATAATACTTCAAAACCACACTACTATTATGCACAAGAATTCCTGATCTTGAAAGGGATTCCGAAAGAAAGGTTTTTAAAAGGAATAGCATCTACTAATACGGTCCAAGATTTTTCGATGTCAAAATCCTTTTTAGAGAAATATAATCCTGATCTGTTGGTAATCATTACATCCGAATTTCATATCGAAAGGGTAAAATTAATTGCTGAAAAGATCATCCCAAAAATAAAAAAGTTTTATGCTTCCGTTGCTTCCTCTTTGACGGAAGAAGAACTAAAACCATTGAAGGAACATGAGAAAAATGCCGTATATTTCTTAAAGGAACATGGTATTAAATATTGATAAGCATTTATTTTTTCTTCCATATACTTTCTGCCCAGCGTCCTACAAACCAGAAAGATATGGCAATTAAAAGGAAGAAAATAGTCCTATTCATATTATCCCATAAATACTCTACAAATCGGGTATACAAGTTTAGAATAAAGAATACAAAACCAATGTCTCTTGACACATGGTCTTTAGTTTTCATTCCATAAATCGCCAGCCCCAAAGAGATACCGATTCCCAACAATCCCCAGTAGAAAATTTCGTACTGTCGAACACTCGACCATTTATCGAAATCGCTATAATTTCCAAAAATAGAAAGCATCCACAGCGCGATCATCGTATATAACAACCCGACTACATATGACGTGGATTGGAAAATAGATAATGACTTAATTCTTGGTTGGATAAAAATTGCAAATCCAGTCAATAATAGTCCAAATATGGTAAACCTAAGGGGATAATTCATACCCCAGAATTTAAAACCCCAATTACTATGATAAGCTGTTTCTGTGGCAAACCAGATTCCTAATGCCACTAATGTAAATACCCACAATAATTTTGAAGATAGCTTAATGGATAACACAGCATAAATGATAATCGACAATAAGAACAATAAAGTGAAATGGTTTTCATTTCGATCGAGCACTTGTCCTAGGAAGCCGATACTTGCAGCAGTTGAAAAGGCGCCTGCCAACATCAAGGTTTCATTGGAAAAGTTTTTGTCTGGATTTTTAGCTTTATTCCGAAACCCTAATAGGTAAAATAATATTGCTAACCCTGCAAATCCTAAACAGAAAACCACGTTTGGAGTTTCGTAAAATTTTTCGACGAGATCTGAAAGGTAACTATCTGAAAACAAAGAAACCACGGAGAAAATCAACGATGCCAAAGCGATCCAGAAAGCATATCGTGCTAGCATTCCCCATTCAAAACCTTTATCATCTAAGTTTTCTTTTAATTCATCAGATTTTTCCTTGGTCAATAGCTGTTCCGATTCCCAATGTCCCAATGCCTGTTCTATAATTTCTCTTTCGGTTTTATTTACGTCTAGCTTCTTCAAAATGTGATTATTTGTTATTTAAAGGTAATACTTTTCAATTATCCTGCCTAATACAAGATTAGAGTTCAGGAACTTAAAAATCTGAGCCTAAAAATCTGTAACTTTGCATTTTGCTAAAAGGATAGATTAATGGCCGTAAGAAAAGCAGTAGACCTTGGAGATCAAAGCGAATTAGAAGTTTTTGGCGCACGGGTGCACAACCTTAAGAATATAGACGTATCATTTCCTAGAAACCAACTTGTCGTTATCACTGGTTTAAGTGGTAGCGGAAAGTCATCATTGGCATTCGACACCATTTATGCTGAAGGACAAAGAAGATATATGGAAACATTCTCTGCCTATAGCCGTCAGTTTTTGGGTGGGATGGAGCGACCGGATGTTGATAAGATTTCGGGATTGAGTCCAGTTATCTCTATTGAACAGAAAACGACTTCCAAAAACCCAAGATCAACAGTTGGCACCATAACAGAAATATATGACTTCTTACGTCTACTTTACGCTAGAATTGGAGAGGCATATTCCTATGTCACTGGAAAAAGAATGGAACGTATGTCTGACGATGAGATTACTGACCGAATCCTTAAAGAATTCAATGGTGAAGGGATTTATATCCTTGCCCCAGTTGTGAAAGGTCGTAAAGGACATTATCGTGAGCTTTTTGAGCAAATCAGGAAACAAGGTTACACCAAAGTAAGAGTAGATGGAGAAATCTTGGATATCGTTCCAAAAATGCAAGTTAACAGATATAAGATTCATGATATTGAAATTGTCGTTGATCGAGTAATCGTTGAAAAAGAAGGTCGTAAAAGATTGTTTACATCCATTGTTCAAGCATTAAAGACTGCCAAAGGAATTATCAAGATTGCAAATAAAGATAATAAGGAACAGTTCTTCAGTAGATATCTTATGGATGCGGAATCTGGCATTTCATATGATGAACCGCAACCCAATACATTTTCTTTCAATTCTCCCTATGGTGCTTGCCCGAGATGTGATGGATTAGGGTATATTTATGAAATAGATAAAAAAATTGTCATCCCTGACCGCACATTGAGTATTCAGAAGGGTGCTATTGTTCCCTTAGGACCTGTCAAAGATTCTTGGAATTTTGCGGTATTGAAAGCAGTGGCTAAAAAGTATGAAATATCACTTACGACGTCCATTGATAAAATTTCTGAGGATTTAATTGACAACCTTCTATTTGGTGAAGAAGAGCCAATTTCACTTACAGTTTCTTATGGATCTTATGGTGCTCGAGAATATAAGGTTCAATTTTCAGGAATCTTCAAGATGCTTGAGGAAAACAACGCCAAATACAGCGATGAATCCCAAGGACTGGAAGAATTCCGCACTCAGGTAGTATGTCCAGAATGTCATGGTGCAAGATTGAAAAAGGAATCATTGCATATCAAGGTTGATAACAAAAACATCTCTGAACTTGCAGAGTTGGACATTGTAGCTTTGAATGAATGGTTTGAAGGCATTGAAACCCGACTTACTGAAAGACAGAACATCATAGCGACAGAAATCATAAAGGAAATAAAAACCCGGATTGGCTTCTTACTTGATGTTGGTTTAAATTATTTGACTTTGAACCGTAGTTCAAAAAGTCTTTCGGGTGGTGAAGCTCAAAGGATCCGATTGGCTACTCAGATTGGCTCACAATTAGTGAATGTTCTATATATCTTAGATGAGCCGAGCATAGGACTTCATCAACGCGACAATGAAAGGTTGATCAATGCATTGAAGAACCTTAGGGACATTGGTAATTCGATTCTTGTTGTCGAGCATGACAAGGACATGATCTTAAGTTCGGATTATGTTATTGATATGGGTCCTGCAGCTGGGGTTCATGGCGGAAGAGTGGTTGCACAGGGCACACCGAAACAACTGATGAAGGAAAACACGTTGACCACAGATTATCTGAACGGAACCAAAGAGATTCAAATACCAGCGGAAAGAAGGAAAGGAAATGGCCATACACTGTCATTAAAAGGCGCCCAGGGTCATAACTTAAAGAACGTGAGCATTGATATACCATTGGGCGAACTAGTCCTTGTAACGGGTGTTTCGGGCTCAGGTAAGTCTAGCTTAATTACCAATACGCTCTACCCCATTTTAAACCACCATTTCTTTAGGGCTAAGGCAAAGCCTCTGCCTTATAGTAAAATCGAAGGTTTGGAGAACATCGACAAAGTAATTGAAATCGATCAATCTCCGATAGGAAGAACGCCACGATCGAATCCCTCGACATACACCGGTGTATTTTCTGACATTAGAGCATTATATGTTCAATTGCCGGAGTCAAAGATTCGGGGGTATAAACCTGGTCGGTTCTCTTTCAATGTAAAAGGAGGTAGATGTGAAACCTGTCAAGGCGCAGGGATGAAGATTATCGAAATGAATTTTCTTCCTGACGTTCAGGTTCCTTGTGAAACCTGCAATGGAAAACGCTATAACCGAGAGACTTTAGAGGTTCGATACCGTGGAAAGTCCATTTCGGATGTATTGGATATGAGTATTGATGAGGCTGTGACTTTTTTTGAAAACATACCATCAATTTATAGAAAAATCAAGACCCTTCAAGATGTCGGGTTGGGTTATATTACGTTAGGTCAATCCTCAACAACTTTATCAGGAGGAGAGGCTCAGCGTGTCAAGCTGGCAACGGAACTTTCCAAGAAGGACACTGGGAAAACTTTCTATATCTTGGATGAGCCTACTACAGGATTACACTTTGAGGATGTTAACGTTCTTTTAGGAGTTATCAACCGATTAGTAGACCGTGGGAATACGGTATTGATTATCGAGCACAATCTCGATGTCATCAAAGCTGCAGACTGGGTAATCGACATGGGTCCGGAGGGTGGAAAAAACGGAGGAAAATTACTTTTCCAAGGAACCCCAGAAGACCTTATCAAACAGAAGAATTCTGAAACTGGAAGGTTCTTAAAAATTGAGATGAATTATAATAAATAATAAAAGGGAGCTTGATGAGCTCCCTTCTTTATTAATCTTGTTTTCTATTTTTCACATATTTTTCCAGCCATTGGTGCTGTTCCCAAAAGGTATGTAACACCCCTTCCCTACTTCTATACCCATGAAACTCTTTAGGCAACATTACTAGCCTCACAATTCCTCCATGTCCTTTTATTGCGGCATATAAACGTTCGCTCTGAATAGGAAATGTACCAGAGTTTTCATCGTCCATACCATGAGTCAACAATAATGGTCTCTTGATTTGAGGGGCATAAGTGAAAGGTGACATCGCATCATAAGTATCTTTTGCCTGCCAGTACGTTCTAGCCTCACCTTGGAATCCAAAAGGAGTCAATGTTCTGTTATATGCTCCACTTCTTGCTATTCCTGCGGCAAATAGGTCTGTATGCGCCAATAAGTTTGCGGTCATAAAGGCACCATAAGAGTGTCCTCCAACTCCAATCCTATTTCTATCAGCAACCCCCATATCTACAACATAATCAATCAATGCACTGGCATTATCTTTTATCTGCTCAACAAATGTATCATTTGGCTCCGAAGTTCCCTCACCAACGATTGGCATATCTGCTTGATCAATTACTGCGTAGCCCTGAGTAACCCAGAACACTGGTGATCTAAATGCTAACCTTGGGAATCTGTTTGGAGAACCTTTAACTTGTCCTGCTGCCTCTTTGGTCTTGAACTCTCTTGGATAAGCCCATACCAAAACTGGTAATGGAGCATCTCCTTTTTTGAAATCTGCAGGCACATACAAAACACCTGAAAGATTTAATCCATCTTTTCTTGGATAAGACAACAAGGTTTTTTGGACATTGGCAATACTTGGGTAAGGGTCAACAAAGTTTGTTATCTTTTCTTCTTTTTTGTTCTTCAAATTAATTGAATATACATTCGGAGCCTCTTTTGCAGATTCTCTAGAAACATATACTACCCCTGAATTATTGAAGAAAACTGGTTCTTCATAAAATCCACGTTTTGACTTGTACAATGTATCCTGTTTACCATTTACAACATTCCATTTCATCACAAAAGGTCGGTCCCCTTCTGGTGAAGCCCCCAATCCTTGAGTAAATAATGAGCCCTTTCCATCCGTCAATAACATTCCTTTCGGATTTCTGATAAAGTAACCTGGATCAGTATAGGTGTCTTCTGATTTCCGAGTTGATAATACCTTAACGACTTGATTGTTTTTAGGGTTTAAAAGTGTCAATTTGGAAGACCTATCTTTCCGCCAATTTTCAGAAATTATTGCGGCATCTTCTCCCCATTGAATATTTCTCACACGATAGGTACCAGAATATATTTTCTTAGCAGTTGATAGATCAAATGGGGCTTCAAATTCGAAAACTTCATCTCTAAACTCAGAGGAAGTATTTGGGTTGCCTTTGTCTATCGCTTCCACATAAACTAATGTTGCATCTTTATCCTTACGCCATTCAAAATCTCTAGGCCCTTCAATCACTGCATCAAAACTAATAGGCAATTTATCACCCAAAGGAATGGTATAAATATCCTTAACTTTTGTTCCTGCCGATGCATACACAGACACTTCAGATGGAAATAAATAGATAGGAACAAGATAAGAATACGGTTTTACAACCTTTTCAGTCAATATATATTTTCCATCAGGAGAAAACGAAACTGATTTAAATATCCCCTGAATGCCTAAAGGCTTGCTATTACCTTGAATATCCACTTGAACAAGCTCAGCTGAAAGATAATATTCCATGAGACTTTCATCATAAGCATTCTCCAGAAGATATTGGTAGGTTCTTGAAGGAGTTATACCGCCTAAATTTTCCTGTACAATTGGGCCTGTTGGAACAGGGTTTTCCACAGGTACATTTCCTCTTGATGATATAACTTGCTTAGCTAATATAGCAGTTCCATCAGTATTCCATTGGAAAGTACTACCATAAGTATCGTTTACTTTGCTCAGAACTTTCCTTACTGATTTATTGTTTAAATCTCCAATCCATAGTTCTGTGTCTTGAAGTGATTTGTTCAAGAAAGCAAATAAGCCAGGCTTTGAGGACCATTTTACATCAGAAATCTGAACATCTTGAGGCAGTCCACTTAGCGTATATTCAGTTCCTTTTGAAAGATCACGTACTTTCACTCCTTTATAAGTTCCTAATGTTGCAGATACGGTTGTATTGTTGACAGGATTTATCCTTAACCCAGCTACCCCTACTACAGGTTGAGAGGCTTGGACGATAGTTTCAAATCCTGGAACATCCAATACCAACATATATTTACCATCCGGGCTAAACACCTCTACAGGTATTTGAGGCGCATCGATTAAATCGACAATTGATTGTGGGGGTAATTGGTAGTTGATACCTTGTTGTGCATAGGTAAGTCCTGAACTTGCTAAGAAAGCTACAAGTAAGCCGGCTTTCAAAAAGTTTTGGTTTGCTTTTTTTCTGATTCTCATTAGCATTTTAATTAAAACTTTTCTAACCCTAAATTGATATTAGGGGAAGATACATCTCAAAAATTAGTTTTTCCTTCTTATTAGGTTAAATTCAGTCCTAAAATAAGTAAACATTCCAATACTTTGGACAATGTATTAGAACTGATACAACTAAAGATTTAATAGCTTAAAATGAAATAAAGAAATTTAAAAAACACGTTAGAACTGGTCTAGGATTGCAGTAATCGGTTGTCGGAATCTGGTGCGTACGGCTTTGTTATTTTTCATTGCTGGTTTCCATTTTGGGGAGCGTTTCATAACGCGTATGGCTTCCTCAGCAAAGGCTGGACTAATTTTAGATTCATTTAGGATATCAATCTCACAGACCTCGCCATCTTCACATACTGTGAATTCCAATATAGCTGTCTGACGAAGTCCAAAATCAACATATTGCGTACTATCCATATCTTCAATAGCATTCCTGATATCAATTGTTTTTTGTAAAAAACTTTGCCATGCCGCTTGACCTCCCCTGAATTGAGGCACTACATCAACATCGCGAACAATTGTAGTATCAACGTTGCTTTTGGATTGCGCCAAACCAAAACTCGAAATAAACGATAGCACTATAACAATCAAGAACCTCATACCTACCTAACAATCAATAATTTAAATTTACGGATTTTAAAGTAAATATGTTTTTATTTTGGCAGATTTACTTCGGAAACAAAATCACCGTTTTGATCTGTTATAAAGGTCATTGGGTTTTCGGGATCTTTGATGATCTCGAACAGGGTATAGCCCCATGGCTTCCAAAAATTTTCCAGAACCTGTCCATAGGTTTTTGCGGTCCATTGATCAAAAATTGGCTTTAGAGTCCAATCGTTTAAGGGCATTGGTTCTACATATACTTTTTCAGGGACTTCCATATAAGTATATTCTGGTAGCCTATTGAAGAGATAGGCAGAATAAAAGTATTTTGCACAAATTTCCTCAAACTGGATAGGGTGCAACACCTTATCTTTAACTTTAGCTAAAACCTCATCATGGTATATTTCATGTACTCCATTATCCTGAAGTGTAGCAATAATGGCAAAATCCTTCATCCTGATTGAAAAAATCAAGGTATTGATTTCATCACGATACATAAATGTTTCAGGACTGCTGTCCACTGGAAAAACAGCTATGGTAAATGGATTTTTATTTTCGAATTCCATTGGGACGATCAAGGACTGTAGCATAAAATGTAGGTTCTTGAACTTTTGTACCAATGCCTGAGAAAAATTCAATTGTTCGCCAGAAATGAATGCCTGCCTAATCCCTACTTGTATCTCATTGAAGACTACACCATATAAAATTTTTCCAACCCATTGAAATAAGGTCAATTGGCCTAATTCCTTTAATGCCGTATAACCTTTTTGAACAGCTAATTCTACTTTTTCCTCTACCTCGGCCAATTTATTCGCAACTTCAGCTGAACATGGCAATTGAAGTTGTTTATAGGTTACGATACTTTCATCCAACATCTTGAAAGGCTTATCCTCAAGATCAAAAGAGCGCATCATCCACAA
Source organism: Sphingobacterium sp. 1.A.5 (assembly GCF_002734235.1). Lineage (NCBI taxonomy): Bacteria > Pseudomonadati > Bacteroidota > Sphingobacteriia > Sphingobacteriales > Sphingobacteriaceae > Sphingobacterium > Sphingobacterium sp. 1.A.5. The sequence continues at coordinate 46,899 of NZ_PEBA01000045.1, read as the reverse complement.
TGGAAATACCTGAATCTTTTCATCGTCGGAGCTCAATGCCTTACCTGACAAAAAGCAAGTTTTGTTATCAAATTGAAAGTCAAGAAATGGATTGTAAAGTTTATTTGCCATATGCTGCAAAGGTAGCAGAAAACTAATAGATGGAAAGATATGCTTTTACAATTGACCGCAACATGACTTTGATTGTTTTCTGCAATTAAAACAAGAAATTCCGAATTGGATAAGATAATTCTGCTGCCTTATTCCATACCATCATATGGCCACCGCCTTTAATTCTGATGGTGTAATCCACATATTGTATGGGAATAAGCCTGTCTTTATCTCCGTGAATATGTAAGCAGTTTACTGGCACTGCCGAATTTTCCCAGTTAACAATTTTATCGACGGCCCATTTTTGAAAATCAGGATCACTGTCTTTAAGAATAGCGTCCAACATTCTCTTTTCCTCTTCAGTTTTAGCACCGAAAAGCCAGTGCAAAACTTTTGCTGCTGTTTTGGAATTTGCTCCCTCAGGCAATAATTTATGTAATGAAAGTAATTTTGATACCCCAAGTACTTTGGGTAATTCATCTTTTGTTTTTGCAGATGAAATTAGGATTGTTTTTTTAAAATCGTAATATTTTGCCAGCTCTGCGATGCACATTCCTCCGAATGATACTCCCATCACTAAGGCCCCTTGCTTGGGAATCTGATAATGGTCAGCAAGACGGAACACATAACTTTCAAATGCTTCGGAAGGTCTAGGCTTCAACCAATCAATGTAAATAACTTGCAAACCCGAAAGGTCCAACTTTTCAAATACGCGGCGATCAGCTCCTAAACCTGAAAAAACATAGATTGTGTCCATCTATCTAAGTTAATGAAATCAGGGAAAATGATTTAGAAATTTTTATTGAAATGAATTTAATTTTCAAATTTCTTTAAAATAAATTGAAATTAATTGTCTCGTTAATGTTTTATTAATGTTCTGTTAATGGCAGTAAATTACTTTTAATTCAAATCAATATTAGCAACCAATTTTAAGCACTTTAAGTCTTAATAATAAGTTTAAATTATAATACCTAAATACCAAGTCCTTTAAAATCTCAAACCGTCAACTTCGACTCTTTGGGTTTTATTTGATTTAATAACACCAATTATAAACTATATTTTATGGAGATTTTAACCAAAACCATTATTTCTCTTAAAAATTCATCTCTAGGTATTTGGATTTTTATTTTACTCATCGTTTTTCTGCAACCCTCCCATGTCATCGGTCAGGGAAATTCTAATCGAATTAAAGTGGAGGGCTTGGTTATTGACAAAAATACTAAAAAGCCAATAATCGGAGCCGGGGTATCATTGTTAGGTTCTAATTCAGCAACAACAGTTACTGATCAACAAGGAAGATTTACGATTGAGTCTCCAGGGAATGGCATTTTAAAAATAAGCTTCTTAGGATATGGAAGTCAGAACATTCCAGTTAATAATCGATCTGAGTTGGAAATCTTACTTGAGGAGTCCACCACCGAAATGGATGAAGTCGTCGTTACTGCATTGGGAATAACTCGTCAATCAAAATCCCTTTCTTACGCTCAACAATCCGTAGATGTCGAATCCATGACTGAAGCAAGAGGGAGTAATCTCATGGAAATGCTTTCAGGAAAGGCTGCTGGAATGCAGGTTGTATCTGGTGGCGGCCCATTAGCTTCAACAAGAGTCGTTATTCGAGGAAACAATAGCTTAACAGGCAATAATCAGCCATTGTATGTTATTGATGGCGTTCCTGTAATGAACGGTTCTGGAGAAAACGGAGATTTAGATTTTGGCAACCCTGTCAACAGTATTAATCCAGATGAGATCGAAAATATTGAAATTTTGAAAGGAGCTAATGCATCTGCATTGTATGGTTCTGATGCTGCTAATGGAGTTGTTTTAATTACCACAAGGAAGGCTAGGCAAAAACAAGGGCTAGGTATTACTTATGGTTTTAATAATATGATTGGTCATTTGTACAACTATCCCACATATCAGAATATATATGGAGCTGGGCAATCCAATCGGTTTAAAAGGGAAGGGATGAATTACTTTGGGAATTCAGGGAATGGCCTGAGTTTCGATCCTGAATTGCCATATGGAATTTGGAACCCTAATATGGGAAATCAGGACCAACGGTCTTGGGGGCTTCCGATGTTAGGATTTGATGTAGTGGGAAGGAATGGGCAAATCAAATCTTATGTTCCTCAACCAGGAACAATTGAAGAAATGTACCAAACATCGAATGCTATGACAAATAGCTTATCAGTTGATAAGTTAACTGATCAACTCGCACTACGCTTCTCTTATACCTTTACCGATTCAGATGATATTCTTGAAAAGTTCAACATTTATAAACGACATAACTTTAACCTCAACAACAACACTAAATTGACCAATTGGCTAAATATTGATGCCAATTTGAGATATACTTTAGAGGATGTCACAAACCGAGGATTTCGAAGTGCTTCAAATCGGAACCCTATTTACGTTATTACAAATTTACCACGTGACGCTTCACAATCTGAGTTAGTCCCTTGGAAACAAGAAGATGGAAAACCATTTAATTTTAGGGGATTCTCAAACCCTTATTGGTTATTAAATGAGACTTCAAATGCGGATAGTAAAAATCTTTTTGCGGGAAATTTAACCATGAATTTGAGATTGAGTAAAAAATTCAATATGCGGATTAGGGGAGCAACAGATGTTCAACAATCTGACGGTTGGGATTTCACCAATTTATACAGTCCGTTTCAAATTGATGGGTCTTATTTTAAATGGAAACGAATGGCAGTAAACAATAATTTTGAAGGCCTTCTTTCCTATTCTTCCAAGATTCAAAATGACATCAGTGTAAATGCTAATTTGGGTGCCTCTTTACAGCATATTGATGGAGACAGAATGACCTCAAAGGTTAACATGCTGATGTACAAAGACCAAAAAACACTAACAAATTCAAGAATACCTGTTTCGTCCTTAGAGTTTCCCGAAAGAAAAGAGAAACAAGCAATTTATGGAATGACAAGTTGGGGATATAAAGATTATGCATTCTTGGAATTAACAGCTAGAAATGAATGGTCAAGTACACTACCTGTTAACAATAATTCATATTTCTACTATTCTATTGGTTCTAGCTTGGTCATTTCTGATATGTTCGAGTCATTAAAGGGAAGGACACTAGGTTTTTGGAAATTGAGAGGGTCTTTTGCTCAAGTGGGAAATGACACTGGTTTTGACCGTCTTAGAACTGGTTACTATCGGCCTGAAAATGGATCATTTCTGGGACTACCTTATTTCGTGGGTGAAGACGTTTTGAAAAATGGCGGTTTGAAGCCTGAAAAAACCCAATCTTGGGAGTTAGGGACAGAGTTTAGGTTGTGGGATAACCGTATTATTGCAGATTTCACATATTATAACAAGCGCACAACTGACCAAATTGTGGAAGCGGATGCACTTTTGGCAAGTGGATATAGAAGAGAAATACTAAATGCTGGAGAGATCAAAAACTGGGGTACCGAAGTCAGCTTGTCTATAACTCCTGTTAAATCAAACCTAGTTACATGGACCTCAACCTTCAATTGGTCTAAGAATAACTCCAGAGTTGTTTCATTATTGGATGGTGTAAATCGATATGAAATGGGGAGTGGTGACAATATTAAACTTTATGCAGAGGTGGGCAAACCTTATGGTGTATTCTATGGAAATGACTATCGCAGAGGGCCAGAAGGAGAAATATATGTAGCAACTGATGGTAAGCCATCAATGGATCCTGACAAATACTTAGGCACTGTATTACCAGACTGGTTCGGTGGATGGATCAACAATTTAAAAATCGGAAAATTTGAACTTGGTACCATGATAGATTTCCAAAAAGGTGGAAGAGTTTGGTCTCATACAGCCTTTAGAGGAGGAATTGATGGAAATACAATTCAATCTTTAGAAGGTCGTTGGGAGCATATTTTGGCTGATCTTATCCTTGGGGAAAATGGGGAAGAACGAAAAGGGTTTTTGCAGCCAGGTCATACAGTTATGCCTGGAGCAAATTACAATGAAAACTCTGTACTTTATCCTGACTGGGAAAGACCAAAGGGAGTTCATTTAGGGAACTCCGTTTACGACCCATCCTTAGTTGGTGAATATTGGGCAGGAAAGGAATCAATAGCTTGGGTTTCGCCTATGGATCATTGGACGCACAACAACCAGTCCAGCGCAGCAAGATACATCTATGATGCCTCATATATAAAAATTAGAGAGGTTTCTTTGGGGTTTAATTTGCCAAATGATTGGTTGACAAAAACTCCATTTAGAAATGCTAAAATTTCAGCAGTTGGTAGAAATATAGCCATCCTATTTCAAAATACGCCTAAAGGTTTAGATCCTCAGGCAACATCTACTTCAGGAAATGCTCAAGGATTTGAGCGAGGATTTAGTTTGCCAATGGCAACTTATGGAGTTGATTTCAAATTTTCATTTTAAAAACCAAAAATTATGAAAAAGAAATATTATTTCATTTTAGCTATTACGTCTTTTCTTTTCTTTCTCTCATGTACAAAGAATTTTGAAAAGTTAAACACAAATGAAACAAAGTATTATGAGGTAGACCTCAACACTGTTTTCCCTGGAACTCTTTATCGAACTATGGATTTAATTGGAGAATTAAATATTCAAGGAAGACTTCTAACATTCTCAAGATATGGTGTATTGCAATTCCATGCTTCACCAGCACAGGATATGGGGGATAACTACTTCAACAAATTTTATATTGGAATTATTAGAGATTTGGATAGACTCGAAGCTGAATATAGTGATCGAGAAGGGTTTGAAAACAGGCTAGCCATTGTAAAGACCTGGAAAGTATACATGTATTATATTATGGCATCAATGTATGGGGGTGTACCCATGAGTGAAGCTATAACAGATGGAACTGTAGGTATTAGAGAATATAAATATGATACCGAAGAAGAAATGTATACACTCATGCTTGACCAATTAAAAGAAGCTGGCAATTTATACAATACATCAAATCCTGCGTTAGGCGATTACATGGAAACTGATCCTGTTTTCGGTTCAGGGGGAGGCGGTCGATCTGACTTAAGCAAATGGCAGAAATTCACGAATACTCTACGCCTAAATATTGCAATGCACTCTCAAAACATTTCAATGGAATTGTCTAAAGCTCATGCCATTGATGTCATGAAAGATGAGTCAAAATTAATCTCTTCTATAACAGAAATGGCCAAAATTCAATGGGGAAAAGATGTTGATCTAAGTTCCTCATATTATTTCAAAAGATTTATAAAGGGTCAGACTAGTTTTGACGGAGGTTACCCTGGATTAAATGAATATTTTGCTCTTTATTTATTCTCTTACAAAGATCCTAGATTGGCAAGTTACGCTCAGAAATCTAACGAATTAATAATGAATGGTGTAGCAAAAACTCCAAATAATACTCCACCATTCTTATTCACTGACACCCTGGTTAGAAGACATGCTGCATTCTGCGGAAATGACATCAATGATCAGGAGCATTATTGCCCAGATCATGAAACTCATCAGCTGGATGGACTAAATGAACAACGCTTAGATTCTATTTTAGTGAATTACACGATGCCCTATGTTCCAATGCCGCAAGAAGGAATTGGTTTAGCTGCTGGTTGGGAATGGGAATTTGTTCCTGGAAGAGAAGGTCAAGGAATCCGATATAATGATCCATTAAATAGATCAAGTCCATATAACAGCTCCTATATTCATGATGATTTCTTAAAAGAAGATGCTTCCATCGTATTACTTAGCTGGGCGGATGCTTGTTTCTTAAAAGCAGAAGCTGCAGTGCTTTTTGGATTACCGGGAGCTCAAAGCTATTATGAAGAAGGTATTAAAGCATCTTTTGAACAATATGGTCATTCCTCGGAACTCAGCGAATACATGGAACAAAATGGAATAAAGTGGAATACTGATGGAATGGGTTATTCTGATAGAAGATTACTTTATAAAGCTAATATTAATGGAAAAGGTGGCAATGAAAATCATTTAGAGCAGATTTATAAACAAAGATACATAGCAGATTTCTTTAATTGCCTGGAGGGATGGAATCTTGAAAGAAGGACACGAGCACTTAGATTTCCTCCTTTCTTTCTCAATGGACAGTCAAGCGATGCTGAAGGGTATAATCCAGTCTATAATTATTGGAATGAGCGATTCATTTATCCTATTTCTGAAGAAAATAAGAATAAAGAAGCTTATTACAAAGCCATAGAGAATTTAAAAACAGTGAGTCCACATTTTCGGAATGACAGGTGGGGTGACAATATATTCACCTCTTTGGGTTTCTCAAAATTGAACCCAGACCTGATAAATGCAGACATATTATATGGAGGCAATAAGAGGATTAGAACAAGTGCTCAATATTTCGCTAAAAAATATGGAAAGGATTACGATGAAGTTGTGAAAAATGCCAAACAACTTACTGGTGAGACCAATGATAAAGAAGCCTTAGTAAAGGCTTATAAATACCAATTTCGGGAATTGTGGTCAACATTTTTACCCTAAAGCTTAATCTTAATCAATAGAACTAAAATTTATGAAAACTAATATAAAGTACACATTATTTACCGCAGTCTGTCTAGTATTTTTCATTTCTTGTAAAAAAGAAGATGTTCCAACTATCGATGAACACCCATTAAATTATACAATTCAAAATATCCCTGTAACATCAGATATACCAGTTGGTGCTTATTTATATAATACTGCAAGTGCATTTGTAGATCAAAACCATTGGCCACGTATTATTGAACCCCATGATCCTGAAAACGGAAAAATTGGTCCTTATGTTAAACCAGTTTTAGGACAATATAAATTCGAAGACACAAAAGAAGGTATTGAAAGTATGTCTAAGATCGTGGAATGGGCTAAACAAGCAAAAATTGATTTTTTAATTACACCTCCAATTAAAGAGAACCCTAACGTATTATACCCAGGCAACCTCAACAAAAATGATTCCTTATTAGCTAATCAATTAGGAGAGCATATAAATCCTTTAGGATCAGTAAACATGGGAACCTTAAAATATGTTATAGCAGTAGATATTGGAAATTTTTCTTCAGGACTAAATAATAACCTTTTATTGGAAAATGCACCCAAAATTACAGTAAGTGGTGTGGAATTGACCCGGGAACAGCGATTATATAATTTTTTGAAGCGAATTTCAGATTATTTTAAAGATGAGACTTATTACCGTACAAATGGTCGGCCTATAATAATTCTATCAAACCCGCAGCAACTTTATACGTCTGAAAGTAAAAAAGTTTATGATAATATTCGTTCAGCAATAAAGGAGCATACTGGTGATGATGTTTATATAATTGCTAAGCAACCCCAATGGTCTCCCTCTGCACGGTACACCTATTTTTTTCTGAATGGAATGGTCGACGCAGTCAGTATGGATAATATGTGTAATGTGGGTGGAGGAATGTGGGAGCGAACTTATATGTTAAGCCAATTAATAAATGAAAACTTTAAATTCAATAAGGATTATATGCAACAAAACTTTGGAATTGATTTTATCCCTTCTGCTTCTCCATCTTTCAATCCTTATACAAATTCTGGAGCAACAGTGAATTACAATAATCCAGTAATATATAAAGATGAAGCAACTTTCAGAGAGCGTTGCAATGTTGCAAAAATGAATTTAGGAGAAACACCAATGGTATTGATTGAGTCCTTTAATGATTGGGTAAAAGATTCCCAAATAGAGCCTGCTCAAGAAGATTATGGAAATGGATACGGAACTAAATATCTTGATATTGTTCGAGAGGAATTCAAAGTAAAGTAATAATCTCTCTTTAAACTGCGAAAAATTGCTTTACAATTTTTCGCAGTTTAAATATTATTCGATATACCTTTAACCCTAAATAGAATATCCATCAAATTTCTTATTTACACAATAAATCAACCCACATTTACTTTAAAGTTTTCGAAAACCAAAGGAGCTGTTACAGTTTGGCCTTCTTGGTTTCTTATTCCTTGTAAGACGGATGTCTTTCCTTTTTCAAGGAGATTTTTCATTTCTTTTTCATCTAAGAATACCCCATTTAATGTCCGCCAGATTTTAAAGTCACATCCTCGTGCATAATGGTCACATTGTGCGACTTTATCATACAGCTGGATTTGCCCTTGCTTGCACTTAGGGCATTTTATTTTTCCTTTTTGGAGAGGTTTGAGTTCTTCATGCGCAATAGCAATGCGTAATTGTAAGAGTTCCTTAGTAATCTTTTCCGTATAGTCTTTGATATGTTTCATGAACACATCATAACTTACTTTATTTGCCCGCATTTCTTCCAGCTTTTGCTCCCATTTTCCAGTTAAGGTAACTTTTGCGATGGACCTGTCCTTTACCAAATAATATACCGACAAGCCTTTTTCAGTAGGGATAAGCTTTTTTTTGTCTCTTTTTATATAATCTCTTTGAAAGAGGGTTTCAATGGTCGCTGCCCTTGTTGCTGGAGTCCCCAAACCACAATCCTTCATAGCTTGGCGCATTTCTTCATCTTCTATTTCCTTACCAGATGTTTCCATAGCTTTCAATAAAGAAGCTTCGGTATGTATAGGTCTGGCTTTTGTAAATCTCTCTGCCAACTCCAATGTCAATACTTCCAAGATTTCTTCGACACTAAGTTTTGGCAACTGTGCATTTTCATTGTCTTGGTCATCATTGTTCTTATCTTCATCAGGCAATTCAACCTGATCTGCGGAAAGCCTCCATCCATATTGCCTGATTACTGTTCCTTTAGCAATTAATTCTACTCCTGCAGCATCTATAACAACGGTGGTAATATCTTTCAAACAAACGTCTGAAAAACTCTCTACCATACGCTTTGCTATCATATTATATATGTTCTGCTGATCCATCGGCATTGGTCCCGGTTTTTCATCCGTCACCAATAAAGCATGGTGATCTGTCACCTTTTTATCATCTACAGAACGTTTGTTTAATTTAGCTCCTATTAAATTCTTACTGATAACAGCGATGCTCTCTTGAGCAGTATTTGCAAGGTGCTGAAACAACTCTTCTATTTTCTCAAAAACATCCTCACCAATATAACGTGATCCTGTACGTGGATAGGTTATGACCTTCTTTTCGTATAATGTTTGTGCAATGCTAAGTGTTTGATCAGCTGAATAGCCATATTTTTTATTGGCATCTTGCTGAAGAGAAGTTAAATCGAACAGAAGAGGAGGTTGTTCTTTTGTTTCTTTCGCTTCTACGTTCTTCACCGTTGCATTCATTCCTACTTGCATCCTGGCAATGGTCTCTTCAGCAATATCTTTTTTGTCGATTTTGTTGGAAGTGGCTTTGAATTGAATTCCTTCTTTTTCAAATCCTGCCTGAATCTTATAGAATGCTTGGGGTTTGAAATCTTTATTTTCAAGATATCGAGAACATATCATTGCCAATGTTGGTGTTTGGACTCTTCCCAACGACAATAAACCTCGATTTCCAGCAGCCAATGTTAGCGCCTGAGTTGCATTTATTCCTATCAACCAGTCTGACTCCGACCTTGATCTTGCTGACATATACAGACTGTCGTATTCAACACCTTCTTTAAGGTTAGCAAAACCTTCTTTTATGGCTTTATCCGTTTGGGATGAAATCCACAATCGTTTAAATGGAACTTTAGAGTTTAGGTAGTAATATATATTCCTGAAGATAAGCTCACCTTCACGTCCAGCATCCGTTGCTACGATAATTTCTTCTGCCTGCCCCAACAAGGCTTTAATCGTATTCAACTGTTTTAATGCACCAGCATCATCAATCTGTTTTCCATCACGCTTAACCTTCTTGACCTCCAACTCAAACTGCTTGGGTATAATAGGTAAGTTTGAAATGGCCCAATTATGATAGCCATAGGCTTGGGGAGTACACAATTGCACCAAATGCCCAAATGCATAGGTGAAAGCATACCCATTTCCTGAAATATATCCATCCTTCACCTCTTTCGCTCCCATTACTCTCGCCAAATCTCGCGCTACTGAAGGTTTCTCAGCTATTACTACTTTCATTCAATACTTTCCAAATCGGATTTCATTCTGAAACCCTTTTTACTTAAAAAAAATTTTGGTTGATTCCTTATTCCAATGATGCAATTGATATCCCTTGAATTTTTCGATAAAGTTCCACCGCATACACATCTGTCATGCCTGAAACGAAATCTAATACTGCTCGGATCTTCGAATAGGTATCATCATTGTTGGTATGGAACTGTTCAGGAATCATAGCGACTAACTTTTTGTCAAACATAGATTTGTTTGACTTCAAATATGCTGGCACAAATTCTTCCAACAGGGCGTTCATGACTTTGAAACCTGCAATTTCAATTTGAACTACCGTTGGTGCATTATAAATTCGGGCTACAGATATTTTTGAAATCACCTTCATGTGATCTACAATTTCGGAATCCAGGGCATCCATCAGTGGTTTTTCAAATGTTCCAGAAAGGAATTTTTCCTGGTTTTCTACAAACACTCTAGCACATGCCCATATCAAGGTATTGATGGCTTTAGCTCTCAACAACGCTACTCTACTTGCAGTATCACCCAAGGAATCCAATCTCTCTCTCAAATCTTCACCAGCACATAATGGCAACAACAACTCTTCAACCTCTTTATAAGACAAAATCTTAAGATGATGAGCATCTTCAAGATCAATAATATTATAACAAATATCATCGGCCGCCTCCACTAAATAAACTAAAGGATGTCTTAAATATCCTTTTGGATTGGAAGGATCCTTCTCCAAGCCAAGTTCAGTTGCTATTTTTTCAAATGCTTTCAGCTCGGAATCGAAGAACCCATATTTCTTTCTGTGGTGAGACCCTTTGATATGCCCATCAATAGCTGCACATGGATATTTAACGATTGCTGCTAAACTAGTATAAGTCAATGCAAATCCCTTAGAGTCTTTACCATTAAAGGCATGGGTCAAAATCCGCAATGCATTAGCATTTCCTTCAAAATGAGTTAGGTCTTCCCATTGTTCTTTGGTCACCATTTCCTGATATTTCTGACCTTTTCCTTCGGTAAAAAATGTTGAAATCGCAGCCTCCCCGGAATGTCCGAATGCGGGATTTCCCAAGTCATGGGATAAACAAGCTGCGGAAATGATATTCCCTACCTCTTGCAAAAAAGGAACCTCTTCATCTATATTTGGATTCTCCTTTTTTATCATATTGTAGAATAGCCTTCCTAAAGAACGTCCTACTGATGCAACCTCTAAACTATGAGTAAGTCTGTTATGCACAAATACAGCACCCGGCAGCGGAAATACCTGAGTTTTATTTTGAAGTCGGCGAAAAGGAGATGAAAATATCAGACGATCATAATCGCGCTGAAATTCAGAGCGTGCATCAAATTGATCACCATTTGCACGATCTTCATAACCCCAACGTTTTGCCGATAACAGTTGTTTCCAATTCATTTAAAATCTCGAATTTTGAATGGCAAATATACATTTTAAAAACGGGAGCTTAATTCTCTTGTCCTGTTTTTCGGTAGACCAAACCCACAATTAAATTTAAAACATACAGGAATTGCATGATAATCATCATGATAAAAGTACCTACATAAAACTGCTGTATTCGTGTAAAACGATCCAGATCTGTAGTTGAAGGTTTATTATTTGACAAGTTAGATTCAATATTTCCAAAGTAAACCCTTTCTACAAATCCCCAGGTCCAAACATTGATGATTAAACATAAAAAACTAATCAAATGCATCACGCTCCATGTTTTTGAGTAAAGCATATCCTCTGTAAAATAATATAGTCCTGCAAAAATTAACCCTAGCAAGCCCAAGAACTTGAAAAGGGAAATTGAGGACAACACATAATATGTTTCGTAAAAGTTTATGGTTATGGAGGAATCTTTTGCAGGGACAAAAACTGCAAAGGCAAAAATAAGGATACCGGCTACTAGAAACAAAAGGGAAATCTTGAACATAACGTTTGATTTATAACAAATTAACAAAATCCCATCGATTATTAAAAGGATAGTTCTTTGTATCCAAGGCCTTTATTATTATCTTTATCAGAAGCAATGTATAACTAATGACAACTTATAAACTTCCTCTTCCTAAAGACTTTGAAGGCAAACTGAACAATAAAAACACACACCTCATTACCTTGACAAATCGAGCCGGTATGCAAATCGCTTTGACTGATTATGGTGCTAGGTTGGTGAGCGCTTTAGTGCCGGACAAAAACGGAGACCTGATCGATGTAATTTTAGGATTTGACAGTATCCAAGGCTATCTCAATGCCGTAGAGCCTTATCATGGTGCTACAGCGGGAAGATATTGCAATAGAATTGCCAAGGGGAAATTTTCCCTGGAAGGGAAAGAATATACATTGGCTCAAAACAATGGCACCAATAGTCTTCATGGTGGCATCGAGGGTTTTCATACACGCGTTTGGGACAGACAGGTAAGTTTCAACAAGCTGGTGAATTTTTATTACGTTTCTCCTGATGGAGAAGAAGGATTCCCGGGCGAGCTGAAAACAACCGTCACTTATGAATTGACCAATTTCAACGAAATCATTATTCGATTCAGGGCTATCAGTGATGCTCCAACGGTTCTTAATCTAACCAATCATGCTTATTTCAACCTGAATGGTGAAGGTAATGGTGATGTACTCAACCATGAAATCACAATAAGGTCCGAGGAATTTCTTCCATTGGACGAAAATCAAATTCCAACAGGCGAGGTGTTTTCTGTTGAAGGAACCGCTTTTGATTTCCGACAGCCAAAATTATTGGCCACCGACATCAACAGCCAAGAAGAACAAATTCAAGTAGCTAGTGGTTATGACCATAGCTTTATCAATAATCAACCTATCAGCGAGCCAATCGCCAAAGCATTTTCAAAAGAAACAGGAATTGAACTTCAAGTTTTTACAAATGAACCCTGCATTCATTTATACAGTGGCAATTTCTTAAGTGACGACGAAGGGAAATCCGGAAGAAAATACTTGCGCTATGGCGGCTTCTGCTTCGAAGCTCAACACTATCCCGACAGCCCGAATCAACTTGAATTCCCTTCCGTAAGACTCGATCCCGGTGATGTATTTGAAAGCGAAGTGAGGTATAAGTTTACAATTAATAAATAAAACAGGATTGACAGAATTAAAGAATAGACAGAATTATAGTAGAAAGGATATTGAAAGAAAATTTGATCACTAGCGGGGGTGAATATATAACTCGAAAAGACAACTGTCACATGCGGAGTAGAAGTGAATAGATTATTTCGAAAAGATAACGATCAATGGGCGGGGTGAATATATAACTCGAAAAGACAAGGGTCACTAGCGGAGGTGAATAGATTAATCCGAAAAGATGACGATCAATGGGCGGGGGTGAATATAACTCGAAAAGATGATGGTAAATGAGGGGAGCTGAGGTGAAAAGCATAAAAAAAATGGTTTAGGAGTTGTTCCTGAACCATTTTTTTGTATGAACTTATATTATAGGATTATATATACACTCACTATTAAGGATCTAGGGGTTCATCACCATCTATGATAAAAGATTCCAAGTTTGGCTTAAATTCTAAAACTACATCATTTACACGTTTTCCTAATTCATAAGGCACATATCCCAGTTCTTTAATACATCGATCTGCCATATTAACTACTGCATTGATATGAGCTTCACTACTGGTTACGATTGCGTATTTATCATTAGGGAATCCATATGTCAACATAATTCTTGCGGTATTTCGCATATTGGTTGTTGTATGCCTAGCATGTGGATCTAGAATAATTGCTGATTCTGGCACCATTAGATTTTGGATTAAATACCTTTTCATTTCAATTGCTTCAATGTATGGTGTCTTATATGGATGCACTCTTCCACCTGACAAAACAATAAATGGAGCTTGACCCTCAAAATATGCTCTTGCTGCCATCCTAGCACGCAGCATACCTCCAGGGCTGATGGGTTGGTCATACACATTTGGCCCTGCACCTAGAACTAATAAAAGACTGTATGGATATTTATTAAAATCAGCTTTTTTAATTGCTTCTAATGCGGCTTTATTCTCACCATCTATTAAAGGTTCTAGTTGAGCAGCATCCATTCTTTCGTTGATTTCCAATAATCGAACCGCTGTTAACATCGTAATAAAGCTAGATTGATAATCATCTTTTGTATCTTTTAAAACATCTTGCCTAACATCTTTTAACAATAACAGATAAGATTTATTTGACACATCAAAAGAAATTGAATCAATCCTCGGATAATTCGGTTTTCTACCTCCAGCATAAACATCAATTACATAATTTTCGTTTTTCATGTCCTGTTGAATAGCTCTAGAAACATATTCTTTTGGATCCTTACTTCCATTTAAGCCATAACGATTTGAGGGGATAAGCCTGTTCTCTACAAAAGATTTAAAATGGTTATTGGATTCATATGCCTTTACAACTGCATTATTTAAGATTGCAATCTCATTATTCTCCCATTTAAATGCTTGAAGCATACACGCTAAATCTTTGCAATCTTTTGAATCATCAAATCTTTTTCTTCTTTCTGAAAGCATGGATTTAACACGCTCATCAGAAAACAGAATTTTACTTAATTCTGTATCTTTAAACAGAATATAACTAGCAAAATAATTTTTTGACAGGACCCAATCTTGTGCATTTTGAGGTTGAAAGTTTTCTTGTGCTTTTGAAATCTGCACAAAGCAGATTCCAAAAACCAAGACCATAATTCGATTTATAATAGTTTTCATATGTCGAGTTGTTTAATAACCGGGATTTTGATACATTTTCTCCGGATTTAACTTATACTCATCAAATGGAATAGGATAATATCTATCCTTTGTGGTAATATTGGAAATTTTAGCATTCCCGTAATCTCCTTGACTTTTTTTCTTGAAATAAGTCACCAATTCTTGAGCATTATAATTTCTTACGAGATCAAACCATCTTTGATTCTCAAATGCTAATTCTACACGCCTTTCATGCAAAATAGCATCTTTTAAGGTTGGATATTTTGATTTATAAGATGGATCTTCCTGTGCAATTTCATATGTTGAAAGTCCAGCTCTTGCTCTAACTTCATTTACTAACTCGATAGCTTCAGAATTTTTGCCTAAATTCATTTTCGCTTCCGCTAACAACAGCATCACGTCAGCATAGCGAATCAAGATCCAATCATTTCCTCCCCATCCTGTAGTCCCTGCGGCAGTACTAACATCTCTGAATTTCGTCACAAACCAATCATTTACCTGTACATCTTTAGCAAATTTTACAGAAAAATCTTTTCGAACATCCTTCTCTTCATAATCCTTTATTAAATCTAATTTTACAACTTCCCCAGACCCTGTAGATTTAAACAAGGAGTTGATATTTTCACCTCTAGCTTGATAATTTCTTGCAATACTTGAACTGTAATTTTGGTCACCAGCTAAATACTCCACTTGAAAAATTAATTCCTTATTTGTTTTCTTTTTTGAGACATCGAACACATCTGCATAAGGAATTTCATTTAGCTTTCCGAATTTTCTTAAACCATAAGATGCATTTAAGAACTGTTCTGCTTTTTGGAAATTAGCTTGCTTGTTATTTGGCATAGTTGACCCCATGGTCAAATAAACTTGCCCCAATATTGCATTAATTGCTGCTTTGGAAGTTCTCCCTATTTCATAATCATGCTGAGTATCGGGAAGGTTTGAAGACAGCGCTTCAGTAAGATCTTTTACGATCTGAGCATAAACCACTTCTTCTTTTTGTCTGAACGCTAATTCATTTGCCTGTTCCTTGGAAGTTACCTCAACTGTTGAAAGTGGAATATCTCCAAATTTTCTCACCATGTGAAAATATAAGAGAGCTCGAACAAATTTTGCTTCTGCCTTATAGCGCTCCTTTAAATTTTCATCATTAAATTTCACTTTGTCAACATGGGCTAGCAAGGTATTACACCTAGCAATCGCATCGTACATTGCTGTCCAATGTGTTTTTAGGTAAGTATTACTTGGTAAGATCGAAAAGTCATTAAATTGAAATGGCTCACCTGCTGAAGATTGGTTATCATTTCTCCCAGAATTGTCTGACCTTTCTTCATTATACAAGGTACTTGATTCTCCAAGTGTACTTCCAGAACGCAATCCTTGATATAATCCATTGACCGCTAACAAAACATCTGTTTCAGTCTTATAGTAATTTGCTATTGTTACGGCATTCGGATCCTCTTGGTTCAAAAAGTCCTTTGAACATGAACTGAACGCCAATAATGCTATGGGTAATAAATATCTCTTTTTCATCGATTCTTAAATTAGAAGGTTACTTTTAGTCCTAAGTTGTATGATCTTACCAAAGGATAAAGCCCATAATCAACTCCTGGAGTTAAATTTCCACGTTGGTCATAATCTGGTTCTGGATTATAACCTTTGTATTTTGTAATGGTAAAAGGGTTATCAACACTTGCGTATATCCTAACTCCAGCCAAAGTCCATTTCTCGGCAATAGTTCGAGGTAAAGTGTAGCCAAGGATAACATTGGTCATTCGCAAATAAGAACCATCTTGTAAATAGAATGTCGATAAGCGGGTACTATTACTCTGTGTTCCCCCACGAGATGCTCTATATACTTTTCCATTACCGGGATTTTGTGCCGAACGGTATCTTTGTGCCACATCCGCATACTGATTTCCAGAACCTTCCATATTGTATAGGTAATAATCATAGCCATCTAATACTTGGTTACCTTGTGAACCATTAAAAGATGTACGGATGTCAAAATTTTTATAACTAGCATCAAATGCAAAACCATAAGTGAAATCAGGATGTGGGTTGCCTATAATGCGTTTGTCTTCATCATTTACTATTCCATTTCCGTCTACATCTTCAAAATATAAATCTCCAGGTTGTAATGGGGTCGATGAAGCTGAAGAAGGTGCCACCTTGTTATAATTTTCCTCAGTAGCAATTCCTGCTACTTTAAAGCCATAAAACATACCAATAGGACTTCCTTCTTGTGTAATGTGTGTCAAATATGAGCGCTCGGCCCCATTGGTCATAATGGTTGATGCTCCCCCTAAATCCAACACTTTATTCCTGTTTACATTGATATTTCCACTGAAACCAAACCTAAAATCTTGCTTTCTTATAATTTCGGCATCTACCTGCACGTCAAAACCTTTGTTTTCAACTTTTGAATTTGGCAGGTTTGTCAAGATACTCGTAGTTCCTGATACAGCTGTTATAGGTTGGTTGAACAAAAGATTTGAAGATTGACTTAAATAGAAATTCGTCATAACATTCACTCTACCTCTCAACAATCCAAAGTCAAGACCCAAATTGGTTTGTGAAGTTGTTTCCCAACTTAAACCAGGATCTCTTAAATCATCTGGCCAAAATGCAGTGGCTACCTTATCGCCAATGATTACCCCTCCTGGAGTATTATAAACGGTAATTGCTCGGTAATCTCCAATATTATTATTTCCACTTTGCCCCCAGCTAGCACGCAATTTAATAGTAGAACCATCACCTAACCAAGCATCGTAAAAGTCCTCATTAGACAATGTCCATCCTGCAGAAAAAGATGGAAAATCTGCCCATTTACTGTCAGGCCCAAATCTTGATGATCCATCACGACGATACGTAGCTGATAGAAAGTACTTAGAATCGTAACTATAATTTACCCTTCCGAAGAAAGACATCATTGTAGTTCTTCTTTTGAAGGTGTTATCCGTTAATAGTTGAAAATTTGAAGGATCAGCACCCTTATCTGTAATTTCTCCGGTAGCGTCATTTTGGAAACCTCTTGCTCGAACACCTACATAATCCAAATCTGTTTGTTGAGCAGAATAACCAAGTAAGCCCATTACATGGTGTTTTTCATTAAAGGTCTTATTATAATTTAATGTTGCTTCGAGTAATTTATCGATTGAGCTTTTTGTTAAAGCATCTGCATAGGCCGCAGTTTTCGCTTGATCACTGAAAGGTGTATAATTTCCATTGGAAATACTTGTTGGACGATAATAATCATATTTCTCATCATAGGTTGACAATCCTCCATTTAACTTAAAATTCAAACCTTCGATAATCTTGAAATCAGCATAGGCATTATACAGGCCACGTTTTCCCTTGCGACTATTTTTGATTTCTGACACATACGCCATCGGGTTTTCCGGATTTTGAATACCATAATTATTTGCTCCCAATTCAGCCATCAAATATTTTGCATAGGTTCCATCTTCGTTATATGCCGGAAGGGTTGGCAAATAAATTAATGCAGCCATGGAAGGGCTTCGGTCATATCGGCCTGTAGTAACCTCCTTGTTATCATTATATGTAAATGCTAGATTTGCGCCAATATTCAACCAATTAGTAACCTTAGAATCGATATTACTTCTCAAATTAAATACCTTTTGACCAGTTGCCAACATAATTCCTTGTTGGTCTTGATATGAACCGCTCACAAAATATCTGTTATTTTCATTTCCACCGGATACAGAAACATTATGCCTTTGGAAAGGAGCATTTCTATAGAGTTCATCTTGCCAATCCGTATCATATTTCGGAGCTTTTGCTGTTCCAGTTGCAAAATCATAATATTCTTCAGGAATTGTTACTGAACCTGCATTACCAACCTTGGATACCCTTTGTGCATTGGAATCAAACCTCATGTTATCAGACCATGTTTGGCCTTTTCCTAATACAAGATCTTTGTAGGTATTATTTCTTCCATCAATAATCAAGTCGATAAATTCAGTGGCATTTAGTAGGTCAATTTTTTTTGAAAGCTGGCCAAAACCACCTAAGAACTCATAATCAATGTTATTCTTTCCTTGTTTCCCTCTTTTGGTCGTAATCAATACAACTCCACCAGCAGCTCTGGAACCATAGATTGCAGCAGATGCAGCATCTTTTAGCACATCTATTGATTCAATATCATTCGGATTGATGTTAAGGTTATTACCAGCTGGGTATCCATCTATTACATATAGCGGGTCAGAACCAGCATTTACAGAACCAATACCTCGTACTCGGATTTTTGTACCATCATAAGGTGCTCCAGATGTTTGAGATATTTGAACCCCTGCGACTTTCCCTACCAAAGCTTGGGATAACTTAGGTGAAGTCAAATTCAATTCGTCTGCTTTAACACTAGCAATAGCTCCAGTAAGATCCGATTTACGGATTTTTTGGTATCCAATTGATATCGTAATTTCTTCAAGCGCATTTTCTGCACCCTTCAATTGAAATAGATTTCCAGATTCCTTAGAAACTTGTTGATTTAAAGTTTCAAATCCCACAAATGAAACTCGAATTTGATTCCCAACGGAGCCCTGAAGGGAAAAATTCCCATACTCATCTGTTTGGGTTACTTTCTGATTCGAAAGATTTGTAACCGATGCTCCAATAACTGGATTTCCATCTTGGTCGACGACACGACCGTTAATTTCACTTTGAATTACATTTTCAATCTTGGTTGAGGTAGGATTTATTCCAGCCTCAACAAAAGTTGGAGTAATTGCAACAGCGAACAATAGCCAGAATAGCTTTGTAGATTTAGGTTGCATAAGACTAATTATTGTTTGTTTAAATTTCCGCAATTTTACCAGTCCTATGTTAAGCCATCTTTAAGCTATTGTTATAATTATGTATTGAAATTCGATATTGACATTAATAAGAAAATTATTGGCTAGATTGAATATTTTTATTGAAATGCGATAAAGTAAATTTAATAGTAAAATAAAACCCTGGCATCTAATTCCGGATTTTAAATCTGGAATTAGATGCCAGGGCGCACAAGAGATTAAATTCCTCACGACCTATACAAGAGTCTCTCTTTCTATTATCTTTAGTCTAATATAATCCCTACCCTACAAGATCTTCCAAAGCTTTTTCGACTTTTTCAAATCCAAAATCTGCTTTGACTTCTTTGAACATCCTTTGGATTTGTTCATTGCAAAGGTTTCCGATGCTACCTTCATGGGTATGGTTTACTTCTTTGGCAGGTTTGAAATTTCCTTCTTCGATGTCGATTCCAATTTTGCGATAAGCTTCACGGAATGGCACACCATTTAGCACTTCATTATTAACTACTTCTACCGAGAACAAATAATCATATTTTGGATCATCAAGGATATTATCCTTAATGCTAATATTCTCAAGCATATATTTTGCAATTGCTAAGCAGTCATTCAAGGATTGAAAGGCTGGGAACAGATTCTCTTTCAACAACTGAAGATCTCTATGGTATCCAACCGGCAGATTGGTTGTCATCATCGCAATTTCGTTAGGCAATGCTTGAATTTTATTACATCTAGAGCGGATCAATTCAAACACATCTGGATTTTTTTTATGAGGCATGATTGAAGAGCCTGTTGTTAGGTGTGCCGGGAATGATATAAATCCAAAGTTTTGATTTATGAACAGCGTCACATCCATTGCAAATTTAGCGAGGGTGGCAGAGATAGAACTCATGGCTTGCGCTAGAATTCTTTCAGTTTTCCCTCTACCCATCTGAGCGTATACCACATTGTAGTTCAGATCTTCAAAACCTAATAATTGGGTTGTCATTGTTCTGTTCAATGGAAAAGAGGAACCATAGCCGGCAGCAGAGCCTAATGGGTTTTTATTACATACATTCCATGCAGCCTTTAAAAGTTGAAGGTCATCTACCAAACTTTCTGCATAAGCTCCAAACCATAGACCGAACGAGGATGGCATAGCTATTTGCAGGTGGGTATACCCTGGCATGAGCACATTCTTATATTGGTTGCTCAATGAAATCAATTCATTGAATAATTCTTCGGTATTTTTAAATATGCTTTCAATTTCAGAACGGAAATAAAGTTTTAAATCGACTAATACTTGGTCATTTCTAGATCTTCCGGAGTGTATTTTTTTCCCTGCCTCACCTATCCTTTCCGTCAACATCATCTCTACTTGAGAATGAACATCCTCAACACTTTCTTCAATTTGAAAATTGCCGGCAAGAATTTCTTTGTAGATATTTTTTAATTCTTGTTGTACTTCTTTTAGGTCTTGATCAGTCATCAGCCCGATGCTGTTTAACATTTTGGTATGTGCTAAAGAGCCCAATACATCGGCTGCTGCCAAGTTCATATCCATCTCACGGTCTTGTCCGACAGTGAACGTCTCCACAAAGGAATCTACATCAATATTTTTTTGCCAAATTTTCATGTTCTCAATCTTGTCAAACAAAAGTACCAATTACAAAGGAAAATTCAAGATTAGTTTCCTGATCATTGATTATTGTATTGAATTATTCATTTCTGCCAACTTGTTTTTTGTTGTATTACAATTTATTTAGTCGTGTGATCAGGAAAAAAATAGATGTATTTACATTAAAAAATGGTTAAAGTTGGATGTTTTTCTCGCGCGTTAAATTTGTTAAAAAATGTTAAAGCTTTTCCGTTTTAGCAAAGCTTTAAAACAAGATATTGGAATAATAAATCGGCCCCATCAAAATTAATTTTTTATTACCAAAGGGTAAATAATTCATCAACTCAATCGTGTGCATTAACACAATGTGAATTAAGTAATCACTTACTTTTTTTTAAAATACCTCTTGTAGCAACGTAATTAAACCTCTATGTTTGTGATGTAAAGGGGAATGAAAAAATTAAAAGTGAGCTTGTACTCACGGCTAATAACCAGCTACAAATTACTAAACATGATAGACCGAAAAGTCTTAAAACTTTGAAAGAATTATTCTATCCAATTATAAACTAATTTTGATTAAAGACTTGTCACCATGCCCACGACAAGTCTTTTTTTTGTTTATAAAATCGGGTTTCCGCAACATTATATGTTTTAGGAAGGCCATGTATTAAGTTCATACTTTAAAAGTCTAGAATTGTCCATTCATTGAAAACCCTTATATTTGTATTAAGGAAGAGTAATTCAACTTTTCATACACATATCAAAAGATGGGAACAGAAAGTAAAAGACAACAACGATTTGCTGGAGTAATTCAACAAGATCTTGCTGAGATGTTTCAGCGTGAGGGCAATTCTTGGGCTCCTGGGGCTTTTATTACCGTTACCAGGGTACGTGTTACTCCTGATTTAGCGATTGCAAGGGTTTATTTGAGTTTCTTGAACACCAAAACTGCCAAAGCGGACATGGACAGTATCAAGGCTAAAACCAACGAAATTCGCTATAAATTGGGTACACGCATAAAAAATCAAGCTCGTATCGTTCCACAGTTGGAATTCTTCTTAGATGATACCAATGAATATGTTGAGCATATGGACAAGATTTTTGATGAAATCAGCAAAGAACCTAGACAACCTGATTAGGTAATATTACCATGTATTATTTATTGGATGAAAACGAGTTAGTTTTCCCACATCCCTCTCTTGCTGATGAGGATGGTTTGTTGGCTGTAGGAGGTGATCTGAGTATTGAAAGATTGTTACTCGCATATGAAAACGGCATCTTTCCTTGGTACAATGAGGATAGTCCGATTTTATGGTATGCTCCACTTGAACGATTTGTCCTTTCCCCGGCAAAAATCAGGATATCTAAAAGCTTAAAACAAGTTCTCAGATCCAATAAATTTCAAGTTACGATCGACAAGGATTTTTCTTCTGTTATAAAAAACTGTGCTGTGATTTCTAGAAAAGACCAAGATGGAACATGGATAGTTTCTGATATGCAAGATGCCTACAACCGTTTACATGAGGCTGGATATGCACATAGTGTAGAGGTATGGCAAGGAGAAGAATTAGTTGGGGGATTATATGGCGTTCAAATTGGCAAGGTTTTCTGTGGAGAGAGCATGTTCTCGAAGGTTTCGAACGCATCTAAAATTGCTCTTGTCCATCTTGCCAAGAACTTTGGTCTATCATTGATAGATTGCCAAATACCTTCAGAGCACTTGACAAAAATGGGGGCAGAATTAATTCCACAAGAAGAATATTTGTCAATACTTCACACACAACAATCTATACCATATGACTTTCAAAGAACATTTTAACATTCCTAATGATATCATCTATCTTAATACTCCAGGAAATGGTCTTTTGCCGAAGAGCAGTCTTAATTGGAGAAAGAAATGGGAAGATGATTTCTTTGAAACCAATGGAGAATTGCGCGATAAACAACCTGAGTTTATTGACGGAGTAAAATCTACCGTAGCCTCTTTTTTTGGAGCTAATAAAAATAACACTTTTTTGACTCCCAACTTTTCATTTGGCTATTCTACACTAATCGACCTTCTTCCAGAAAATCTTTCTTATCTAGTGCTTGAAGATGAATACCCCTCCCTTCAATACCCAATCGTAAACAGAAAACTACAACATTCCGTGGCACCCTTTACTGCGGAAGTTGAGAAAGATTTGTTAAATGCAATCGAAAAGCAAAAACCAGATGTTTTAATTTTCAGTATTGTTCAGTATATCAGCGGCTTGATGATTGACCTTAATTTTATAAAAGAAATAAAATCAACTTATCCTAACCTACTGATCATAGCCGATGGAACTCAGTATTTAGGAACCGAACCTTTTAATTTTGAAACTTCTGGCATTGATGCTTTGGGAGGTTCTGGCTATAAGTGGTTGTTATCAGGTTTTGGGAATGGGTTTATGATGCTGAGCGATGATTTCAAATCTTGGCTGGAGGAATTAAGGTTGGATATCCCTCTACCTCAAGTTGCGATGTGGAAGGATAAAAGTTTATTGGACACCTTTTTTGAACCTGGTCATCAAGATACTTTAAGTCATGGGACATTGCAACAAGGATTGTTGTTTTTGGAGAATTTAGGATTAGACAATATCAAAGAACATGTTACAACTGTGAAAAATGAAGCTTACAAATTGCTCTTGGAACGAGATTTAATTTTGCCTTATATTGCAGAAAGAGAGGTTAAGTCCTCATTGATCAATGTTCAAATCAATCCAGAATTATATCCAAATTTGATAAACAGCGGTATTAAATGCTTCCCTAGAGGTACTGGTATTCGAATTGGAATACACCTTTATAATGATTTAAGGGATATACAGAACTTTGTTAACATTATTGAAAGTATAAGATGAATTTTAAAATAGGAGATTTAGTAAGATTTGTTGATGAGCCTATTGAAGGTCATATTACGGCTTTTTTGCAAAATGGCTTAGTTGGAGTAACGGATGATACAGGATTTGAAATTCCTGTTATGCTCGACAAGATTACATTAGTGCATGGAAATATGCGCATGGAAGAAGATGAAGAACCAACAACTATTGCGCAAACCGGAAAATTTATTGAAAAAGGGATATTCCTTGCATTAACCGGAGAACAAAAAGATGGGTTAGTTAAGTTCTTTATCGTTAATGAAACTTCTTTTGAGCTCATGGTTTCTGTTACAGAATCTATCGGCAACAAAAGAACAGGTATCTTTGCCAATATCGTACCGGCGAGGGAATACAACCAAATATATACGGGAAATTTTGCTGCTATCAACAAATGGCCGAATTTGGAGTTTCAAATTTTAAGAACATCTAGAAGACAGCACAATTCATTTCCAGCCATTGAAAAGACAATTAAAGTAAAACCATTGGATCTTATCAATTCAAAAGAGAACTCTGAGGTATTGCCAGAAAAAGCTTGGCTGTTTGAGTTGGATAAAATTGAAGAGAATATAGGTTTAGATAAATTAAAGCAGCATTTTATTTCGCATAGGCCTCGATAAGTGGCCAGAAAACATTTTTAAAAAATTAAGGCTCAATTTTATTGAGCCTTTTTAGAATCTTTTATTCTCCTACTTTTTTTCCTTTTCCAACAGAAAACAAAATCATGATGGCTCCGGCCAACAATACTGCCCATCCCCATTTTATATTCAGTGTTTTAGACAATAAACCATCTAAAAATTTAAACCCAACGTAATTGTTGATTTGGAAATATACTAGAATAAATGAAAGAATTATCCAAGCAATGAGTGCTAGTGCTGCGATACGGAAGCCGGAAAGTTTCCTCATAAAAAACAAGAGAACACAAAGGCCCAATATTCCGTTTGTGATCATAAACAAGGCGGTATCTACTTGGTAAAGATTCCAGTTTGCTTGAAGTGGGACTTTCAGAAATGGGCAAAAAATCGTAGAAATAAACACTACAAAAAATCCCAATAATGCTAATGGTTTGTTTAAGCTTCTCATGAAATTAAATATTAACCAAAGATGAGAATTAGCGTCCAATTAGAAAAGTTAAAAAAGGGTTTTTATAGATAATAGCAACTGTTTTTGCAAGATTTTGTATCAAACCGACAAGTACAAACTGTAATTTGTGTCATTTATTACTGATAAAAGAAATGATTGTCATCACAGTAAAATCTCAAATTGAATTGTAAGCATTTAATTATCACTGTTTTAACATTATTTTAACATTATTTATAATCGTTCTAAATTCGTTCTATTGACACATTCTTGACAATATCAACACTGTTTTAGTCTACATTTGCAAGTACAAAATTATTGGAGAAATAATAAGGCTTTGAAGAATTTAAAAGTTATAGCGTTTACCCATAAACATGTTGATCTAAAGGATTTGGGGAATCTGGTAATATGCAATGAGGAGTTGGATAGTCGCCTTATTAACCTTAAAAACAATTTAGACATTCCTGAGATATTCTACATTGGTACATGCAACCGTGTGGAGTTTGTTTTTTATGGTTCGCACGAATTGAACGATGATTTTGTGGTGCAGTTCTTGGACAGCATGAATTTCTGCGTTCCTGCAGAGCGTATGCAATGTTATTTAGGTCAGGTCAACAGATATTCTGGTCTAGATGCGTTGAATCACCTATTCCGCACTTCCTGTTCGATGGAAAGTTTGGTTGTGGGTGAGAAAGAAATTTTGGCACAGATCCGTCGCGCTTACGATCGTTGTAAAGCTGCGGGATTCACAGGAGATTTCTTGCGTTTGATGATGGACCGTTTGGTTAAGACTGCAAAAGAGGTTTATACATACACCAATATTTCTCGCAATCCCATTTCGGTAGTATCTTTAGCATACCGTAAATTGCGCGAAGTTAAATTACAGGAAAACCCTAGAATCCTGGTTATTGGTTCAGGTGAGACCAACCAAAACTTAGCAAAATACCTTAAAAAGCATAAATACAGCAACTTCACGATATTCAACAGGACCGTTGCTAATGCTCAGCCGTTGGCAGAAGAGCTGCAAGCACAAGTTTATCCGTTGAGTGAACTGAAGAATTACAAAAAAGGCTTTGATGTAATGATTACCTGCACTGGTGCACCTGAAGCCATTATCCACGAAGATCTATATGAATCTTTGTTAAATGGTGAGGATGACAAAAAAGTAATTGTTGACTTAGCTATTCCCAACGACATCGATGCAGCAGTAATTGCGAAACACCCAATTCATTACATTGAGGTTAGCAGTTTGCAGCAAATTGCAGAGAAAAACATTCAAGAGCGATATTCAGAGCTTGAAAATGCTGAAAAAATCATCGAGCAGAACATCAAGGAATTCTTGCCTATTTTGAAGCAACGTCGTGTTGAGGTTGCGATGAAGGAAGTTCCTGAAAAGATCAAAGAGATTAAAGCAATGGCATTGTCCGAGGTTTTTGCGAATGAGGTTGAACAATTGGATCCTGCAGCTCGCGAAGTGTTGAACAAAGTCATTAACTATATGGAGAAGAAATACATCAAAGTTCCTATGGTTATGGCGAAGGAGATCTTGGTAAAATCTGCCGAATCTGAAAGCAATTAATATTAAATTTTCTTAAAATATTACCGATTCTGGGTTTAAAATTCAGAATTAAAAGGCTATTTCTGTAAATTTGCCTGCGTAATATTCATTTGTAAATCTTTGAACGTGAACAGAAAACTAATTATCGGTACCCGTGGCAGTGAGTTAGCCCTATGGCAAGCAAATTTTGTAAAGGACCGATTAGCTGAAATATCAGTAGAAGCCGAACTGAAAATTATTAAAACCCAAGGGGACATTATCCAACATCTCCGACTTGACAAACTAGAAGGCAAGGGTTTTTTTACCAAAGAATTGGAAGAAGAGTTGTTGTCTGGTCAAATTGACTTAGCGGTTCACTCTCATAAGGACCTACCTACAGTAAATCCTCCAGGATTAATTATTGCAGCAGTTTCTGACCGTGAAGATCCTTCTGAATTATTGATTATCCACAAAGATTGCGTGGATATCACCAAAAGACTTTCATTAAAACACAATGCAACGGTTGGTACATCATCCAACAGAAGAAAAGCTCAACTATTATCACTTCGTACAGATTTAGAATTTGAGGACCTTCGCGGTAACCTTCAAACACGTGTTCAGAAATTACGTGATGAGAAGTATGATGCTATTGTATTAGCAAAAGCAGGGATTGCAAGGATCAACATGGACCTTTCAGATTTCCATTTGGAAGAGATCCCTCCGGTTGAAATAATTCCAGCGCCAGCGCAGGGGGTATTAGCTATTCAAATCCGTGAGTCAGACAAGGAACTATTTGACATCTTACAAAAGATCCATGATCCGGAGGTTGCCCAAGCGATCTCGGTGGAAAGAAAAGTTTTGAATTTATTTGATGGTGGCTGCCATGCTCCGCTTGGAAGTTATTGTCGCAAAAAGGATGGGGTTTACCAATCATGGACCTCCATCGCTGATACCAATGAGGATTTTCCAGACCGCGTATTCTTACAGTCGGAAACAACGGAGGGAATGGCAGAAAAGATTTTCTCAAAGTTCCAAAAAGACAGAAAATTACCATCATCTGTTTTTATCACTCGTGATCTTGCTGAAAATTCATACCTAGCAAGATTCTTGAAGAAACACAATATCCAAGTGGATGACCGCTCTTTAATACGCATCTTCCCTACCATAAATAAATTGGATTCATTTATTCTGAAGCGTGCTGATTGGATATTCTTTAATTCAAAAAATGCTATTGAGCATTTCTTTAAATTGGAACCTTGGATCTTGAAGAAGACAAAAATCGCTGTTTTAGGAAGAGGATCGGAAGATAGTTTACGAAAATACAATCGTGTTGCAGATTTTTCTGGGGACAATTTAGGTATTGACACAGAAGGAATAGCGAAGGAATTTGCCAAATTAGTAGATGGCCAAACCGTCCTAATTCCTAGAGCGGAGGGTTCTTTACAGACTATCCAAAAAGCTTTAACGGAAAACACAAAGGTCATCGATATGCCGATATACGAGACGGTAATTGAAGAAGAAGTCAACAAAACGAATGCACAAGTGATGATTTTCACGAGTCCTAGTAATGTTGAGGCTTATTTTAGGGAGAACCTAGCGGATCCTGACCAAAAGATCATTTGTATCGGGCATTCAACTGCCAAGGCCATTGAAGCCCTAGGATTAAAATATACGCTTCCTTATACTCCAGACGAAATCGGACTTGCAGAAGCCATATTCGGATTAGATTATTAATATTATACATATAGCAAAGGGGGAATTATCCCCCTTCGTTCTTACATAAATTATAAAAACATGTTACACCGTCCTAGAAGAAACAGGAAATCAGCAGTAGTTCGTGATATGATTCAAGAGAATCATGTTTTTGCTGCAAACTTGATTTTTCCATTGTTTATTGTAGATGGAGAAAATCAAAAAGTTGAAGTATCCTCCATGCCTGGTATTTACCGTTATTCTGTTGACAATTTACTTCGTGAAGTAGAGAGCTGTATGAATATTGGCTTGCAGGCCTTTGACTTATTCCCTGCAGTAGAAGAGTCTTTGAAAGACAAATATGCTACCGAAAGCTACCGTAAAGGCACATTATATTTGCGCGCTATAGAAGCTGTGAAAAAACACTTCCCTGAAGCATGTGTAGTTACAGATGTTGCCATGGATCCATACAGCTCTGATGGCCATGATGGTATCGTTGAAAACGGGGAAATATTAAATGATGAAACTTTGGAGGTATTAGGCAAAATGGCATTGGCCCATGCAGAAAGTGGTGCTGATATTATCGCTCCTTCAGATATGATGGATGGAAGAATCGGTTACTTACGCAATATCCTTGATGAAAATGGATTCAGCAATGTTTCGCTAATGTCTTACACTGCAAAATATGCCTCTGCATTTTATGGTCCATTCCGTGATGCCTTGGGTTCAGCACCTAAAAAAGGGGACAAAAAAACGTACCAGATGAATCCAGCGAACAGTAAAGAGGCATTGATTGAGGCACAGTTGGACACCCAAGAAGGTGCAGACTTCTTAATGGTTAAACCAGGACTACCATATCTTGACGTCATCAGATTATTGGCAGATAATTTTGACCTGCCAATCGCTGCATACAACGTTTCGGGAGAATATGCCATGCTGAAGGCAGCTATCGCCAATGGTTGGTTAAGTGAGCAAGTTATATTGGAAACGTTGATGAGTTTCAAAAGAGCAGGTGCAACATCCATCTTGACTTATCATGCTAAAGAAGTTATTGAAAAAGGCTGGGTAAAATAGACCATAAGTCAATTATTTGGCTATTTTTGTAAGCCTATTAGGCGACCATTAAATATTATTTTCTACAAAATGGAACATACACGAATAAAAGAATTATTAAAATCAGAAGATTTCGGAAAGGAAGTTATCGTTAAGGGTTGGGTTCGTACCTTCCGTAACAATCAATTTATAGCTATCAATGACGGGTCTTCAATCAATAATATTCAAGCAGTCATTGATTTTGAAAACACTCCTGATGAGGTTTTGAAAAGAATAACAACTGGAGCTGCTGTCCGTGTTAAAGGTAATTTAGTAGAATCACTTGGAAAGGGTCAAAAAGTAGAAGTAAAGGCTACTGAGGTTTCCATTATCGGAGATTCTGACCCTGAGAAGTTTCCATTGCAGCCAAAGAAGCACAGCTTAGAGTTCTTACGTGAAATTGCACACTTGCGTTTCCGTACAGGAACGTTCAATGCTATTTTCAAGGTTCGCAATGCATTGGCGTTTGCTGTAAACAAGTTTTTCAATGAGCGCGACTTTGTTTATATGCATACCCCTATCATTACGGGTTCTGATGCTGAAGGTGCTGGTGAAATGTTCCGAGTAACCACCTTGGATCTGAATAATGTTCCTCGTACTGAGAGTGGAGAAATCGACTTCAAAGAGGATTTCTTCGGCAAGTCGACAAACTTAACTGTATCAGGACAATTGGAAGGTGAGTTAGCTGCATTAGCTTTCGGAAACATCTATACTTTCGGCCCTACTTTTAGAGCTGAGAACTCCAATACTACACGTCACTTGGCGGAATTTTGGATGATAGAACCAGAAATGGCTTTCTATGAGCTTGAGGACAACATGGATTTGGCAGAAGACCTGTTGAAATACGTTATTCGCTATGCTTTGGACACTTGTCCTGAAGAAATCGAGTTCTTGAAAAACCGCCTATTGGAAGAGGAAAAATCAAAACCTCAAGCAGAACGATCAGAGTTGAACCTGATTGAGAAATTGAATTTTGTAATCGACAATAACTTCGAAAGAGTTACTTATACGGAGGCTATAGATATCTTGATGAAGAGCAAGCCTAATCAAAAGAAACAATTCAAATATTTGATCGAAGGTTGGGGTGCTGACCTACAGTCAGAACATGAACGCTTCTTAGTTGAAAAGCACTTCAAAAAACCTGTTATCTTAACTGATTACCCTAGAGAGATCAAATCTTTCTATATGAAACAGAATCCTGTAGATGAGAACGGCAGACAAACTGTTCGCGCTATGGACATTCTTTTCCCTGGTATTGGTGAAATGGTGGGTGGTTCACAACGTGAAGAGAACCTTGAAAAATTAGTAACGAGGATGGGTGAAGTTGGTATCCCGACGGAAGAAATGGAATGGTTCCTAGATACACGTCGATTTGGATCTGTCCCTCACTCGGGCTTTGGAGTTGGTTTTGAACGTTTGGTACTGTTCACGACAGGAATGACCAATATACGTGACGTGATTCCTTTCCCTAGGACTCCAAACAACGCAGAGTTTTAATAAAAACAAAATATTTAAAAACCGTCAAAACAAACTTTATTTTGGCGGTTTTTGTTTAAGTAATATTGAACAAGAAAATAAAATAGGCATATGCTATTAAAAATTTATAATGACAACCCGAATCCTAAGGCTATCGAAGAAGCTGTTGAGGTTTTGAAGAAAGGTGGAGTAATCATTTACCCGACAGATACCGTATATGGAATGGGCTGTGATATTACAAATCAAAAGGCAATAGAGCGTGTGTATGCCATTAGAGGGTTGAAGCCAGACAAAGCGAACTTATCCTTTATCTGTTATGATCTAACGGATATTTCGCAATACACAAAACCATTTGACACTGCAGTATTCAGGGTTTTGAAGAAAGCATTGCCTGGACCTTTCACTTTTATTTTCAATGCCAGTTCTCAAGTTCCCAAACTACTGTCTTCAAAAAAGAAAACTGTAGGTATCCGGGTTCCTGACAACAATATTGTCCGAGAAATAGTAAAGGAATTGGGCAATCCTATTGTTACAACTTCCATTCATGACGAGGATGAAATCATTGAATACTCAACAGACCCTGAACTAATCTATGAGAAATATGAGGACAAGGTAGACTTAGTAATCGATGGTGGCTATGGTGACAATGTAGCTTCTACTGTTGTAGACCTTACTTCTGGTGACTTTGAAGTTATCCGTGAAGGAAAAGGAGATCTAGACCAATACCTATAGTCTAGACTCTAATCTATCTTTTAGAGCTGCATTGAAGATTTCGAAACCTTTTTTTGTATTGCCATGGATCATTTTTTTAAAGAATGGAACTAATATTCCTGAAAACATTTCTCCTTGAATTAAAATGGTCTCACTATCTGAAATAGGTTTTAAGATAAAATAATGCTCCCCATCGAATATTCCATTCATCAATAGGCTCCCTTTCCATCTCAATTCCTTATTTGAATCAATCTTTAAAAAAACAGGATTCATTTTCATGCTAGTTTCTCCAGGTTGGCTCAACAACACCTTAGTTCTTTCACCGACAGTTGGATTTCCATAAAACTCTTTAATGGTCGGACTCCACATTGGGTAAGCATTAAAATCCACTAATACCTTCCATACAGCTGCTGCTGGTGCATTAATTATTATCTGTGATTCTATTAGTTCTTTCATATATCAAAGGTATATTGACAGAAGCTAGAACCACTTGACATTTGTCAAGAAGATAATTTATTTCGGATTCTGCTCAATGTTTCTGGGCTCATTCCCAACACGGATGCAATATATTGTAGTGGAACTTGGTTGAAGAGAAATTTGTTGTTCTCGAAATATTTTAGATAGCGTTCTTCTGCAGACAATGCAATAAAATCAAATACACGTTGTTCTAACACCATAAAACATTTGGCAATAAATCTCTTTTCAAGGACATTCCAGTTTGGGATCTGATCCTGTATTTCCAAATAATCAGATTTATTTAATGTCCAAATTTTAGCTGGAGTCAGTGCTTCAATGGACCAATTTGCAGAAGCATCAAAAAAGAAAGAGGCCAAGTCTGTAATAAAATATCCTTCCCCTCCCATCCATTGTGTTACTTCTTTGGATTCTGTCAACTTAAAAACTCTGAAAACACCTGACTCAATAAAGCTCAAGCGGTTGCAAGACTTCCCTTCTATTAAGAAAGATTCATTCTTGTTCAATACCTCTGGAACAAACTTCGAAATAATTAATTCAGCTTGGTCATCTGAGACCTCGAACATTTGGAATAACTGCTGTTTAAAGTTCATGAACATCAGGTTTAAGAACAGTTTGCCTTCTTCTTTGATAAATATAAGCAACATTAAAAATAATAACTGCCAAAAATATTAAGGCAAAAGCGAAGATTTGTGGCAAATTAATTGGTTCCTTATAATATAGAATTGCTAGAAAGAAACTGATTATTGGATTGATATATAACAATATCCCGACCACTGAAGAGTCTAAACCTTTCAAGGCATAAATATTCAAGAACAATGGAATAATGGTATAAGCAATGGCAATAACTAATATTAAGACATAAAATTGATCGGTTTTGGGAACTGATGTATCAATAACAGATAAAATGGGCAATAAGATAATAGTTGCCACAATTATATGAATGGTCAAAGTAAAGAACTTATCAATTTTGAATTTATTCTTTTGCAAAACTAAGTAAGCGGCGTATGATAGGGCAATAATAAAACTATAAAATAAGTCAATAAAATGTCCATAAGCCATGATCAAACAGGCGACAACACTAAGGCCAACTGCTAACCATTGCCCCTTATTCAGTCGCTCATTTAAGAATATACTTGCTAGTACCGTTGTTAGAATTGGACAAATGAGATAGGCCAAAGAAGTTGCGTTGACACTTACTGCATTCATTACATAGATAAATAGAAACCAATTCATCCCCAGCAGCAGAGCACTGGCTAAAATATTTACGGCAAGTTGGATTCTTTCCTTGTTGGAAGTTGACCTGAGGTATTTAATACTGGCAAATGTTTGTTTTCTTCTGAAGAGGAAACAGGCCAAAAAAATACAAACTGAGGCAAAGAGTACGCGATGAATAAGAATGTCAAGAGCACCGTAGGCAGCGAGAGGTTTTAACACCAGGGCAAATGTTCCCCAAATGATAAACCCTACCATTGCAGAAAGGTAGTATTTCATAAGGCTGTAAGAATAAAAGAACTATAGTATCACAAACTCTTCTATTACCACCTTACCAACGTATTCATTCACACGTCCAATTATTTGTCTACGCATCATGGCAAGTTCATTTTTAATGACTGCAGACTCTACACGAACAAATAATTTTTTATCCTTAATATAGATTTGTTGGGTTCGGTTGGCAATTGCAGGCCCAATCAGTTCAGGCCAAGCAGTAAGAATAGATGTTTCATCAAACTTTCGTCTAAGTCTATAGACATCCAATAATTTCTCCATTGCTTGTTTGATGGTTACATCGTCACTTCTCCTAAATGCATCATCATTATACTTCGCCATTTACCTGACCTCCTTGTATGTCAAATATACGAATTGGTTTTCCTATTTCTTGAAAAATTCTCCTAATCCTAATGGAGTCCGTATCAGTAAGGAAGATCTGTCCAAATTCATCTTCAGAAACTAGCTGCATTAATTTTTTAGTTCTTTGATCATCCAATTTATCAAAGATATCATCCAGCAATAACAGGGGTTTGAATTGCTTTCTATTTTTCAGAAACGCATACTGCGCCAATTTCAGAGCAATGAGAAAAGATTTTTGTTGGCCCTGCGATCCAAATTTCTTTAATGGCATCCCATCATGAATAGAAAACTGTAAATCATCCTTATGAATTCCAACTGTTGTCCTTTCAAGGGTCCTATCTTTTTCTAGGCTTCTATTCAATAGCTCTAAAAAATCTTGGTTTTGGAGTTGAGATTCATAAACAAGATTTACCTGTTCGACATCATCGGACAGAAATTGGTAATAACGTCGAAATTCAGGAAGAAATTCTTCCATAAATTTTTGCCTTCTCTCGAAGATTCTTTCCCCGGCTTCTACCAATTGAAGGTTCAACACCTCCAGCAGGCCTTTGTCAAATACTCCAGTCTCCCGGATATTTTTTAATACCGTATTTCTATGAAGGAGAAGGCGATTATACGCTATAAGGATGTCCAGATATTGATTATCAGTTTGGGAAATCACGTTATCAACAAATTTCCGACGTTCTTCACTCCCCTCCATTATGATAAAGGTATCATTAGGTGAGATCATAACAAGTGGAAATTGTCCAATATGATCTGCCAATCTTCCGTATTCTTTTTTGTTCTTTTTAAATTGTTTCTTCTGATTTCTCTTTATGCTACAGGATACAGCATCTTGGATCAGCTCTTTGTCGAATTGACCTTGAACCATAAACCAATCCTCTCCTTTTTTGATATGCTGAGAATCGATGGGATTAAAATACGATTTACATAAGGAAAGGTAATGGATGGCATCCAATAGATTAGTCTTCCCGGAACCATTCTGCCCGGTGAAGGCATTAGTTTCTGGGAGGAAATCTAAAGAAGAATCTGTATAGTTCTTGAAATTTAATACGGATAGATGTTTCAGCCACATAGCAAGGCAAAGATATGCTTTTTCGTTGGGCTAAGCTTTATTTTACTTCTTCAAAATCAATAAACTCACCAGCTGTTTCTGTTCCTTTTCTTTTGTTCTCCTGTTTTGGTGGAGTATATTCTACTCGTACTTTTCCATCAGGGCGATGCTGTTGTTGTTTGAACTGCGAAAAAGGATCATTATAGTTTTGTTGATTTGTTCTTTGATTCCCAAATTGACCTTGTGCACCACCTACAATCTTCTCAGCCATTTTCTTCATAAAGAAAGGCATAAGTAGGCGCATACCTATTTTGAAAATGTAATAAAATACTACTACTGATATAAGGAAATATATAAATGTCATTTCAATTGCTTTTTACCAAATTTAACAAATAAAAGAAAGCAAAGTTTAGTCGATTGTCAAGAAAATCTCAGTTAACATTTTTTTACTTTTCGTTTTTGGCTTTTTCGACTGCCTGCACGAGCTGGGCAGGATGCTGAGAACCAATTACATACACAAGTCCATCCTTGTCCGTCAACCATAATGCTTCCTTGCCACCAGAATAGAATCTAATTTTCCCATTCTTATGAAGGTTATAAACCGGGTTGTTAAAAAAGAAATTGGAGTATCTCTTCTTTTCGATATGCTTGATAGAGTTTAAGTCGATTTTCACTAAACTCGTTGTCCATAGACCACTTAAAATAACATGGGTTTTTGTCACTGTTGTCCTATAGCTTACCATATACAACATGATAATAGAAACTAGCAATATGCCTACTCCGACTATAAAAAACAATTGTTGAGAAACGACATGCTCCCAGTTAATGTAATAAGCAACAAAGCAGAACAAGGCTAAGATTAATCTTACGCTGATCCAAGTCCAGTCTCTACCTAGGTATTGTTTTTCCTGAAATAAGATTTGTTCGTCCATATTTGCTATTTATACACTAAAGTAAGTACTTTCTTTGTATTTTCTGTCACTTTATAGCGATTATCTAACCTCATACCAACAATCCAGATTACTTCATCATTAGCATTGACCAAAATCGGCACCGCATCTTTCTCAAATCGATTCAATTTATGTTGGATGAAAAAATCACTTATTTTTTTTGACCCCTCCATACCCAATGGTTTAAAGCTATCTCCTATTTTCCATGGCCTTAATACCAAGGGGAATGCCAATTTGTCAAAGTCAACTTTTGCGGAAAATTTATCAGGTTTTAATTCTGCATTCTTTTCTTCATTCATGCTAAAGGATTTAGAACCCAGATTTACAACAGTGTTTATGTTATCAATCGTTATTTCGGTGAATTCATTTTTACCTTTTTCCTGTAGGATTAAGTATGATCTGTCAAGCAATAATTTGTGGGTGTCGGATTCGAATACCTGTCCCATTGGATTGTCAATTACAGAACTCAGATCCTCTAAGACATTCCTCTGAAATTGATAAGGCTTGAATAGTTCAAATAATAAGTAATGATCTTCAATATATGGCTTGATAGAGTCAACATTAATTTTTACAGTGCCCTCATCTTCTAGGAATAAAGACTTCCTGATTGCATCTACTTGCTTTTTAATAAACTGATGACTTTCATTGAAATGTTGGATATTCTGTTCTAGGATCGATTCGAAATCGGGTTGTATTTCCTTAAATTTTGGAATTATCTCTAATCGAATTTTGTTTCGAGCATATTTTGTAGAGAAATTGGATTGATCATCTCTATATGGCACATTTAATTTAGCAACCTCCTTAGCGATTTCTTCTGAATTTAGAAATAGTAAAGGCCTGATCAATTTACCGCGTCTGGGCTGAATCCCTGTCAAACCTTGGATTCCGGTTGATCTCGTCAAATTAAGGAGCATTGTTTCTAAATGGTCATTAGCATGTTGGGCGATAGCAATGACATCACAATGCTGATTACTTCTTAACTCTTCAAACCAGTCATATCGCAACTCTCTTGCTGCCATTTGAATGGAAACTTTATTTATAGTCGCAAACGTCTCTGTTTCAAATCTTTTAACGAACACAGGAAATCCCAATTCACTGGCATACTGACGTACCAATTCTTCGTCCTTATCAGATTCTTGACCTCTTAATTGGAAATTGCAATGAGCGATGATGCAACTCTGCTCCATATCATGTAACAACCTGGCCATCAACATAGAATCCTTTCCTCCGCTAACGGCCAAAAGGACTTTATTTTCTTTAGCAAAAAGCTGTTTATTTTCGATGTAGTGCTTTAATCTTTCCTGAATTGACATAGTCCAAAATTACAGATTATAAATAATCTTAAGTCAGAGGCATTAAAATTTATTGTTTAACAAATTTTTGCTAATTAATTCTATATTTTTGCGCTTGTGAGATACTTATTGTTATTATTAATAAGCATGATATGCTTGTCTACCTATGGACAAGATGAGTTTACTCCCGTTGAATCAGCGGATAATGCCCCTATGCGTTTGGTATCTTCATCTAGCAGTAGATTTATCGATCAAAAGATTTTAAGAAGTTATAATGCAGTGTATGAGCACAAAGGCTCTACCTTGGCCGCAGATAGTGGTGATTTGTATAAAGATGAAGCTGGAAATGAGTTCTTTGAAGCTCATGGTCACATTGTTATCACACAACCATCAGGTACTGTAATCCAAGGCACACACCTACACTACAATGCATCTACACAACATGCTATTTTAACAAAGAACGTCAAAATGGTGGATAACCAAAGTACGCTCACTACGAACTACCTTACCTATAACTTGCGGAGCCAACAGGGTACTTATACTGGGGGCGGGAGAATTATTGGACAAGGCGACACCATTACTTCGCAAAAAGCTTATTATTTCGAGACTACCAAAGATGCCTATTTTAACAATAAAGTAGTCGTCAGGAATGTCAATACGATTATCTATACGGATACAATGCAGTATAATACCATGTATAGAGATGCATTCTTTTTTGGACCAACCACAATAAATGGTCGTGGAGGTGAAAAGCTTTATACTGAAAAGGGAACTTATAATACGGAATTTGGGGTTGCGAAATTCAACAAAAACAACTTATATACAGAAGGAAGCCGATTCTTAAAAGGTGACAGTTTATTTTATGATCGAAATAAAGGAATTGGTGAGGCTTTTAGAAATGTAATTTTCGTGGACACATTGGATAAATTCTATGCCAGTGGAGAATATGGAAAATATTTGGAAGCAGATCAGTCTATTCTAATGACTGAGAAACCCTTAATCAAATATGTTGTTCAGACAGATTCCACCGATAATAGCCAAGACAGTGTACAAGTAGACACTGTGAATAGAGAACAACTCAGTAGGCGCGAATTGCGAAGAATTGAAAAGGCTGAAGAAAAGGAACGGAAGGAAGCTGAAAAAATAGAAAAAGAAAAGCTTAAGGAACAACAGCTTGCAGGAATTAAACCAGCAGATGCTGATAGTTTAGTCGCTCCTCCACCTATACAGAAAACAACGAAAGTTGATACGGCATACATGACTGCCGATACGTTATATTCAAAAGTGATATTTGTACGAGACTACAGGCCCTTAGACCTTAAACTAGATCGCGACGGTGGCCAGCTAGAGGACACAACTGAGGTCGATTATGGTGATACTGAAGAAGTAGAGTTATTTGGCACAGATGATTCAACAGCAGTGGCAGATTCTACTGCGAGCCCATTGAAGAAATTGGAATCTGCGTCGAAGGAATCCCCTGTTATAAAAACAGCTCCTAAAACCCCTGCCAAAAAGAAAGCATCAGCTCCTATTAAGCCAAAAGCTGTTGAGACAGCCTCTATTCAGGAAACCACAAAGGCTGACAGCGTGTTAAGGAAAAATGCGGTAATGCCTACAGGAAGAGAACAGGACAGTTTGATCAGCAATGCCCTGAAAGTTGCACAATCAACAGACACCTTATTGAAGGATTCTACAGAAATCTACGCTGATACTGCCAGAACAAGAATCGTAAAAGCATATTATAATGTTAGGGTTTTCAAATCTGATCTACAGGCAGTTGCTGACTCAGTGTATTATGGCATGGTGGATTCGATGTTCAGATTTATGGGATCACCTATGATATGGTCGGATGGTTCACAAATAAATGCAGATACCATTTTTATGCAAATCAAGAATAACAAGATGGATAACGCCTTGTTAAAGAACAATGCATTTATGGTCAATGCAGTTTTGGATACGGTCAAATTCAATCAGTTAAAAGGCCGAAAAATTACGGCGTTTTTTGCTAATAATAACATTGATAGACTCTATGTGGACGGCAATGCTGAGAATTTAGTATTTAGCACCAATGAAAAGACGAATAAAATCACCGAGATGTTCCATGATCGGGCAAGCCGGATCAAGATAAGGATGGATGGTAAAAAAATAAACGATTATGTTTCTATTCGCAAGGTAGACCAGAAAGTTTATCCTTTCAGATTAGTAACGCAAGAAATAGAGGTATTGCCTGGTTTTCTGTGGAAACCTGAGGACCGACCGAAATCTGTAGAAGATATGCTTAATCGGAAGAGAACGAAAGGAACGACAGTTCCAGACCAGAAAAATCCTGAAAATGGAAGCAGCACCCAAATTACTGATGATGAGGATTTCCAAGAAACGACAGAATCAACCTCAGAAACTAACAAGGGGACTAATACGGTTCCAAAAACAAATGTAAAAACAGATAGTTCCAAAGTTGCTAATCCAAATAATACTATTAAGAGCAAACCGGATAGTACAATTAAGACAAAACCAGATAATACCTATCAGATTAAAGCGGACAGTACGATAAAGGTAAATCCAGACAGTGTAAGAAAGAGGGTCAATTAAATCCTTTTTTGTTTCTAAAATGACTATAAACTACGCGAAAGGTAATTTTAGATTTAGCGATTTCTTTGGATGGATTTATTGAAGGTTCGAATGGTGTAATTGATTGGAGTAGAAAAAATAAAAAATGCCTCAATTTCTTGAGGCACTTTCATCTTATTTTTTATATACTTTTTTTTTCTTATCTGATTATCCAACGGTTTAGGACATTGTGTTGACCTTCCAATATAACTTTTAAGAACTTACTATTCTTTAATTCTTTTGGAAGCGTAATCTCACCTTTCCCGTCAGCTTGATTGAACTCAGTTAGATACACATATTCATCTTTTTTCTCTACACCACTTTTATTAAAGTGATTTGTAGGAGAGACAGAAATTTTTACCTTTCCATCGTTGGCAAAACTTGTCCAAGATACTTGAAGTTTATCTTCTTCAATTTTGGCTTTTGGATGGGCAATAGATACTTCACCTACAAA
Source organism: Sphingobacterium sp. 1.A.5 (assembly GCF_002734235.1). Taxonomy (NCBI): domain Bacteria; kingdom Pseudomonadati; phylum Bacteroidota; class Sphingobacteriia; order Sphingobacteriales; family Sphingobacteriaceae; genus Sphingobacterium; species Sphingobacterium sp. 1.A.5. The sequence goes on along the minus strand of NZ_PEBA01000045.1, from coordinate 6,531 downwards.
AGGCACTCCGTCAAGTTCATATAATTGTTCTTTTTCAATCTTTACATCTAAATGTCTAGCAATAGAGGGCAAGATATCAACGATTTCTGGAGTATGTGCATAAAACTGCTGATTCAAATCCTTCTTATTGGTAGAAATCCAAATCGTTCTTTCACGATCTGTTTGGCCACCGTGATTTTTTCCAGTAGCCACATCGCGGCCATGATCAGTAATTACAACAAACATCCAATCCTCATTGAAATATTGTTCTCTGAATTTAATGGCTGAGAATAATTCTCCAACTTGCCTATCAGCTTTTTCAATAGCATCTATCATCCCTTCACCGTCACCATATATATGCCCTGTATTATCTGTATATTGAAGATAAACCCAGCTAAAGTCAGGTGCAAATTCCCTAAGATTTCCAGTTGCTTCCTTGACAACCTCTTCATCAATCTTACTGATATAGGTTGTCATTTTATCATGCGGAAAACGAACAGTATCGATTTCATAACCATCAAAATGAACATCAAACTTAAGATTATTGGTTTGGGGCAAACCTTCTCCTACCAATTTGGTTCTATTATCCAACCAAGTAGAATATATCCCAATCTTTTTATCTGGCTGATGGTTCTTTAGAAACCTGAACATAGTCCAATAGTTATAATTTGGATCTTCCAGGTCATTGTTCCACACATTGTGTTTATTTCCCCAAGTTCCAGTAATCATACTTGTATAACAGACCGCAGAAATCGTAGGTGTCTGAGAATATCCGCCCTTCTCTCCTCCCATTGTAGCTCTAGTATACCCTCCCACTTTGCTTACAGCATCAATATTTGGTGTATTCACCCTTTCAATCATATCTGCAGGAATCCCATCAACAATAATTACAATTGCTTTTTTTACTGGATTGGTTTGCGCAAATAAATTGCTACATAAAACTGAGAAGACAATTAATAAACATAGATTTTTCATATATGAGGTTTAGTTGTTTACCAGTCAAAAATTTGTTTTAAAGAATTATTTAGGTTAACGTCATTCTGTGGAATAGGACGATAATAGTATTTAGGCTCTTCAAATTGTCCTACCTTATCTACAACATCTACAAATCCTTTATTTCCTTCACTTAAGAATACTGACACATCCTGACCAAATACCCCCACTTTATAATATCGGAGGGTAACTCCTAAACTATTTTTTTCTCTAACTTCCGGAATAGATTGATCGTGTGCAATTAACTTAATATCAGCTATCCCATCTCCAGTTACATCATGATTTCCCAGGCCACTAAAATAGATACCTTGCGGTTTTTTCTCTAATAACTTTCCAGCTTTCCATCTCATTAAATCATTGAAGCGAAAACCTTCAAATGCTAATTCAACACGGCGTTCTCTTCTTATCTCTAATATCAAGCTTTGGTTTGCACCCGAAACTTGAAAGTCTTTAGCAAGCTTAGAATCTAATGGTGGATTCAACGTCATATCAGGCATTCCCGCTCTTTTTCTTAGAAGGTTAATAGATTTGTCCAAGTCTGTTTGATTATTCAAGATACCTAATTCTGCCTTAGCTTCAGCAAAATTCAATAAAACTTCTGCATATCTATAAAGCGGAATATCAGTATTGAACCTCTTCTCCTGAACCATGGTATTCAAGAATCCCTTGATTTGATGATATCCTGAAAAATTCTTGCTCAATTGTTGGACGTATACTCCAGGGCCTTGTGAATAAGTACTTACATATACTAATTCCCATCCAGGGGCAGCATAAGTTTGTGCTAAACGCGGATCTCTATTTTTAAATTCATCCACAAAGGAAAGTTTTTCATATGCTGAATTATTGGTAAATGGAGTACCATCCTTCATTAAATAGCTCTGAACTAGATCCCTTAATGGGTAGTATTCATAATTCCCGAACATTCCTGGCCAATCTGATCTATTGATAATGTTATTTGCGTAGAACCGTCCAAGAATCACCTCCTTATTAGTCTCCAAGGTTTCGCTATTGTACAAAGATGCATAATCAGACTCCACATTTCCTGTGTTATGAATGGAATAACCACCTTTATTCATAATGTCTTCTGCTTGTTTATAAGCTACTTCCAAAAATGTATTCGCGGTGTTCTGCAAATTCAGGTAAGAGTGATATTTCCTATAAGTACCTTCATATAACGCAAATCGACTATAATCTTGAGCAATTACCCACTTATTTACCTTTCCAGGCACCTTTACCTCTTCAACATTCTCAACAGCGAATTTAAAGTCCTCCATGATCTTATCGACAACTGTAGTTCTTGGATCACGTTTGCCCATGAGGGTTGCTTCATCCGATACATCTACTACTTTATCAACCCAAGGCACATCTGAAAAGCGCTGAACCTTGTCTACATAGAATTTAGCACGGAAATATCTTGCTAAACCTTCGTAATGTTTCAGTTTCTGTTCAGAAATTTTTGCATTGGACATATTCGCCAACATGAAATTAATATCTCTTAAGTCTCCCCAAGTCCAACCGCCATTCACTGTAGCCGCACTGACATTTCCCAACATGATATTCTTGATTTCTTTATTGCCTGTTGTACTTGCATTGTCAGTAGTTGCATCAGATTCATAAAAACCATTGTCTTGAAATCTATATAGATTTAGGACATACATTTCTAAGTCGGATTCACTTTTGAAGAAATTTTCTTTTTGAACAGTTGTTTCAGGCATTCTGTCCAAATAATCATCATTACAAGCTCCCAGTGAAAATAAGGAGATTGATAATATTCCAAGTTTTATATACTGTTTCATTGTTTTAAAAATTTAACTGTAGACCTGCTGAAAAACTTCGTTGAAATGGATACATCACTCCATTACCCTCACGTCTTCTTGTTTTGTTAGGATCGGTATAGGTATTAATGTTTAACACCTCAGGATCGAAATAACGTTTCACGGCAGACCATTCCATCAAGTTTTCTGCACTTACATAAATTCTGAAGTTTTTCACTTTCGCTTTTTCAACCCAGGAATTTGGAAGGGTATAACCGATGGTCAAGTTTTTGAATCGTAAGTATGCTGCATTCAAAAGATACCTTGTCTGCGGAATTGCAGCCCCTTGAGATTGATCCACTCTAGTTCCTAAGTTCAAATCTGCAAGCCAAGATTGTAAAATAGGATATTTAGCGTCAAGGTTTTGATCTGCCAAGCCAAGTGCCAAGTATGAAGCTGAATGTTTTGCCCTATCAGCTTCAGAATCACTTGTAGGTCGATAGAAATCCAATAAGTGCGTGTAGATATTTCCATATGGTTGTTGGTAAACACCCCAATAAAGGTAATCTAAAGGATAGTAATCCCTTTTACCTATTCCTTGGAAGAATGCTCTGATATCAAATCCTTTCCAACTAGCATTCATATCCAACCCGAAATTAAATCGTGGAGTTGAATTTCCAATCACTTTAAGGTCTTTGGTATTTCCGAGTTCATAACCTTTTTCAATCTTGCCATTTTTATCTTGGTCAACAAATTTTGGCCAACCCGGAACTATAGACAATGCGCCCCAAGGAATTATTGACGTTTGATCCAGTTTACTGATTTCTTCGGCATCCTTGAACAACCCATCACTTTCAAGCCCCCATATTTCACCCATTCTCATTCCTTCATAGAATTGGGTTATTCTTTTGTTTGGGTTGTCAAATTTGGTGATTTTTGAATAAGAGTCAAACAACATAAATCGCGCTCCAAAGTTCAACATAGAGCCTGAAATTTCTTTTGAGTCATTATAGCTCAAACTTAATTCCCAACCATTGGTTGCCAAGTCGGCAGCATTTTCATTTGGCTCCTGAACACCTAAAATCTTAGGTAATTCTCGGCCATAAGTCAACATGCCCAATGTATTCCTACGATAAATATCAAATGAACCGCTCAGTTTATTTTGAAGAATACCAAAATCAAAACCTAAGTTATAGGTCCTTACTTTTTCCCATGTATAATTATTGGAAACCAACCCAGGGGATTTGATGGAAGGAGTTAATTTTCCATCAATCAAGTAACCAGAAATATAAGGTTGCATTGTTGGGAAATAACCAAAGTTTGTAACAGATTGGTTGCCGAGGTCACCATATGAGGCTCTAATCTTAAACTGACTTAACCAATTAACTTCTGAAAGGAAATTTTCTTTGTTTAATAACCAAGCCACTGATCCAGAAGGGAAAAATCCGAATCGGCTATCTTTAGGGAACCTAGAAGAGCCATCATAACGACCATTGAATTCAACGATATACTTATCATCGTAAATATAGTTTAAGCGGTAGAATGCACCTCTTAATGCATATTTATCAATTCTTTCACCAACATCTGAAGCACCTGTAGCCAAGGCAATGGTTGGGAAAAGATCGGAAATCAAACCTTTTTTCTCAGCATGATATTTCTCTTCTCGGAAGTCTTCTTGGTTGAAACCTAAAACAGCTGTTACTTGATGCTTATCAAAAGTTTGATTATATGTACCGAAGATATTGTAAATGTTATAATAAGAAAATCCAGCTTGCCTATATGCATTTGATTCTCCTTCTTCCCTAATATCATCAGGTCCATAACCAATCTTATATTTTGTAGTATACCAATTGTAATTAATAGAATTTCTTTGGAAGGTATAATCTGCATTAATTCTGAATTTATTGTCAAACAATCTCAATTCAGCATTAAATGTTGATTGAAGGTCTTGAAATTTCGTTCTACTTTGACCACCATCAACCATTTTTGCAGCAATTCTTCCTGCTCCAACATTTCTTTGGACATCAGAATACGCCCAAGATCCATCCGGGTTTTTCAGCACACTAGTAGGAAACACATGGAATATCTCCGACATTTCAACTTGAGACGGTGTCACTCGTTCATTCAGCCCCAAGATAGTATTGTTGCCAACAGAAATATAATCATTGATTCTGTAATTCACCTTAGAACGCACATTATAACGGTCGAAATAATCGTCAGCAATTTTTATTGGAGAGTTTTGTCTATTGTAGCCTGAACTTAGGTAATAACTCACTTTATCACTGGATCCAGAAATGGAAATATCATGATTGCTTGAGTTGTTCCAATCTGACATAAAATAGCGTGTCCAATCTCTATTTCCCATATATTCCCATTGCTTTGGATTACTAGGGTCAACCCTAACATCTGGTAAATTAGGATTGTCAGACCTTTCTTTAGCATATTGATAATATTGCTCAGAGAAGTTCACATTATCCCATGGAGTATTATCGGTAGAGGTTTCCAACAACCTTGAAAAAATATAGGGATCAGTAATTTTATCTGGAATTACAGTTGGGGTATTAAAAGTAAAGTTGTTGCTATAATTGATCTTTAAATCACCTTTACCTGATTTTGTTGTAATCAATATTACACCAAAAGAAGCCCTTGCCCCATAAATAGCTGCTGCTGAAGCATCTTTTATTACAGAAAAGGACTCGATATCCTGGGGAGCAATACGATTTAACTGTTCAGATGTAATCGGAACGTTATCGACTAAAATCAAAGGATCACCACCATTAATAGAGGTAATACCGCGAATGTTGATTTTGGCAGCTTCCCCTGGAGCGCCTGAATTGAACTGAACATTCAAGTTCGGAACCATACCTTGAAGACCTTGGCCAACATTATTTATTGGTCGACTTTCTAACTGTTTGCCGCTAATATAATCTACAGCACCAGAAAGATTTACCTTCTTCTGTGTACCATATCCAACAACAATTATTTCGTCGAGATTTGAAGAATTGGATGAAAGGACAAATTTCTCTTGTTGATCGTAAATAAAAATTTGAGAATCAAATCCCATGGAACTGATTTGAATAGATTCGCCCATTTGCATGGTTAAGGAAAAGAAACCATTTTCATCTGTTTGAGTGGATATTCCGGTTGTTAAATTCTTTACACTTGCCCCCCGGATAGGATTGGATAATTCGTCAGTAACCAAGCCCCTAATCTCTTGTAAGTTTTGGATATAGAACATATCCTTGGCATAAGAATGAGTATTGGACATTGAAAACCCGGCAAGTAAAAAAACTGATAGGAACAGTTTAGTTTTGTTAAATAATTTCATTGAATCGTGGGTTAATACTAGCGGCAAAGCTACCTTCACAGATTTAAGAAATTATTAAGAACCCAATAACTTTTGGTAACTGAATGTTTACCTAATTATTAACCAATGAGACATTATAAATACAAAATAAACTTTAAGGCAATAAAAGCACGCAAAAAAAGGTATTTTTTGGTTATTTATCAGTAGCGTCCTAAACGAGGGAAAAAATGGCGGTGGATTTATATAGCAGGGAATGCTATATTTATTTCGCCAAAATTGATCCATCGCCATGGTAAATATAAACGTATTCTCTCAGATTTTGGGACTCGTAGATCGGAACATTTTCAAAAAATTGGTTCACGAACATCAATCTGACAAACATCACAAGGGCATCAACAGTTGGACGCATTTTGTGAGCATGCTATTCTGCCATCTCTCTTCGGCAGATTCGGTTCGTGACATTTCTAATGGACTCCGCAGCACTACTGGCAACATGAA
>NZ_PEBA01000033.1:0-13398 GCF_002734235.1 Sphingobacterium sp. 1.A.5 | reverse complement strand
CAAATGCCGGGACAAAAAGGTCGCATTTACCAAACTAGGCCTGTGGCATAATCAGGTTGAGAATGCGGGCATTGCTTCCTTTGAGAGCGTAGCAAGATCCATTGCAGCTCATCATCAATACATTCTCCATTACTTCGACAACAGAAGTACTAATGCATCGGCAGAATCATTCAATGCAAAACTCAAAGCTTTCAGGAGTGTCTTCCGTGGCGTAAGGGACACAACATTCTTCCTGTACAGAGTGATGAAATTGTATGCTTAAAAGTCTTTACCCCCCAAACTTTCGGTATGATCCACAACTATTTCGTCCACCCATCCTCCTTAGTGTATACACTATCCTGCCAAAATCCCTAAAAACAAAAAAAGCCCATCTTTCGATGAGCTTCTCTTTCTGTACCCAGGGCCGGGATCGAACCGGCACGAATTGCTTCATTGGTGTTTGAGACCAACGCGTCTACCAATTCCGCCACCTGGGCTTATTCCCTTTGGAACGATGCAAATATAGGGCTTATCATTAATTCTGCAAAAATAATTTTATCCTAAGCCCTAAACTGACTGATTTAGAACTTATTTATTTTTAAAATACCCCCTTCATAGGCCATTTTTCTCTCTATGCCTTATCCGCCAACACCGCCAAAAATCCTGTCGCCAGTAATCCAATAAAACTTAAAATATAAAGTCCCAGCATTACTATTGCCATAATGCCGATGAATTTATAATGTCTTTTCAAAAACTGGAATGAAGTAGTCAATTGATCGTTGTTTCTAGTATTCAGAGCTGAAGTAAGATTAGTGCCAAATTTATAAAGCCACCAAATAGGAGCAATGTAAAGAGCAATAACTATGATGGCAGTAATTAACAGAGGCAACATGGCAACAGTATTAAATCCATTTCCATAGGTTGTAGAAGCCCCAAGAGAATACAGAAAAAATAAAACTACCATTAATAAATAAAAACCCATTCCGATTAATCCTAGGATAGAGAGAAATTTTGCCCATTTTGCAGTTTCTCTCAGAAACTCTCCACTCATCGGCGTAATGACAAGGTCTCTATCGTAAATGCTTGGGTTGCTGCCTGGGTTTGGTTGGTAGGGGGAGTTGGGGTTGATTTCGTTGTTTTCCATAATATAAATGTTTAGAGGTTATTCTTTGTTTTTTAAAAGTACAACAGTGGTTTTATTATATGTAATTTAGCAATAATAATTTGAATGAGTTAAATAATTTATCGTGGTCTCTGCTCTACTTAAATGAAATAAGAAGAAAAGTTGCGTGAAAATTGTTAAAATTTATTTGAGTTGGCTTGTTTTTTGTAATTTAAAGGGAGATAAACCATTTGTAATTATGATGAGAGTAATGATTTTAGCCTTTGTGCTGTTGATTTCCAAAGAGATAAGTGCTCAAGATATAGATTTGAATACCGTTCGTAACGATTTCAACAAGGGCGTGAAAGACGAAGAATTATGTAAAAAGCATCTGGAAGTTCTTGAGAAAAAAGCAGATTCTCCCGTAGAGCGAGGTTATGCTGCAGCTTACCATATGTTTATGGCAAAGCATACTTCCAATCCATTCAAAAAGATGAGTTATTTTAAAGATGGAAAGAATAAATTGGAAAAAGAACTCAAGGCAAATCCAAACAATGTAGAGCTGCGGTTTATACGTTTGAGCATTCAGTATCATATCCCAAAATATTTAGGGTACCATCATGAAATTGAAAAAGACAAGGATTTTGTTATGAATAACCTCCACAAACTCAACGATAAATACACGAAAGATAAAATTTATAAATATTTAAAGGGTGCTAATATGTATACTGCCGATGAATTAGCGTTATTAGGTAGGTAAATATTTATATTAGCGATATGAAGATAAAGTACATTTTATTAATTGCAGTTACATTTTTGGTGCATACAGTGGATGCACAGATTAAGCAAACCATCAATGAATTTTCAGTATTAGAAGTGACAGATAGGCTGTGGGTGAGCATTGTTCCCAGTGATCGCCATGAAATCGAAATTAAGGGAGATTTAGCTGATAAGGTTGAAGCAGTATATTCCCAAGGACAGTTGAGATTGAAAATGAAGGGTGGTTATATAATGCAGGGTGATCAAGCCAATGTTGTGGTTTATACACCTTCAGTCTCTAAGATCATAGCAAAAAAGGGCTCGGAAGTGAATGTTGAGGAGTCGGCGATAGAGGAGGAGGCAATGAGTTTTACGGCTTCCGAAGGGGCTAAGATCAGAGCATTGATCAATGCTGTGGGAGTTGATGCAACGGTGAATACTGGGGCTTCAATTGATTTATTGGGCTCAGCAACCAAGTTAAATGTCAGAACTACCGCCGGTGCAAACTTTTATGGTAAGGACCTGAAAACTGATATAGTCCATGTAAGAGTGAATGCTGGGGGGAAAACAGAGGTTTATGCGACTGAGTCTGCAGATGTAGAAACCAGAGCTGGAGGAACTATAGATGTATATGGAAATCCAACCAACAAAAGAGATAAAAAAATTGCTGGTGGAAGGATAACTTTCCACAAATAATAAGCAATCTTATGACGGGAAAGCAAGCATAAAAATGCTTGCTTTCTTTTTTGATGCAATAAGTTAACATTTCCTCTAATAAAATAGCTATTGATTTGTTAACTTTGCGCCATGTCAGAAAAAATTATCATTCTCGATTTTGGATCGCAATATACTCAGTTAATTGCGCGTCGCGTTAGGGAACTAAATGTATACTGTGAAATTCACCCATTCAACAACCTTCCAGAATTTGATGGAACCGTAAAAGGTGTGATTTTTTCAGGAAGTCCTTATTCCGTTCGTCAAGAAGACGCCCCTCAGATTGACTTCAAATCTATTCAGGAGAAATTCCCACTTTTAGGGGTTTGTTATGGTGCTCAATATATTGCCCAACATTCTGGTGGGGAAGTATTGCCGTCGGAAATTAGAGAATACGGACGTGCGAATTTGCAATTTGTAAACCAAGAGAATGATCTGTTGAAAGGCATACCTACACAATCGCAAGTATGGATGTCGCACGGTGATACCATAAAACAAGTCCCAGATAATTTTAAAATTATTGCAAGTACGGACAAAGTTCGTGTCGCAGCATACCAAATCGAAGGAACCAATACTTACGGAATTCAATTCCACCCTGAAGTTACTCACAGTACTGATGGACAAGTATTGTTAAAGAATTTTGTGATTGACATTTGTGGTTGTACCCAAGACTGGACAGCGGATGCATTCGTAGAAACAACTGTTGCTGAACTTAAGGAACAATTAGGTAACGACCATGTTATCATGGCTTTATCCGGTGGAGTAGATTCTACAGTTGCTGCGGTTTTATTACATCATGCAATTGGCGATAAACTACATTGTTTCTTTGTAGACCATGGATTATTACGTAAAGATGAATACGAGCAGGTATTGGCATCTTACCAAAACATGGGATTGAATATTAAAGGTGTAAATGCAAAAGACCTATTTTATTCAAGATTGGCAGGTGTATCCGAACCAGAACAAAAGAGAAAGATTATAGGTGCTTCATTTATTGATGTATTTGATGAAGCAGCAAAAGAAATACAAAAAGAATTGCCAGATGGTTTAGAGGCAAAATGGTTGGGACAAGGAACTATTTATCCGGATATTATTGAATCTATTTCGGTGAAGGGTCCTTCTGCTACTATTAAGTCTCACCATAACGTTGGTGGTCTGCCAGACTATATGAAATTAAAGGTTATTGAGCCTTTAAAGACTTTATTTAAGGATGAGGTACGCCGCGTTGGTAAGTCATTAGAGGTTGATCCAGCTATCTTAGGAAGACACCCTTTCCCAGGTCCTGGATTAGCAATTAGAATTTTAGGCGATATTACTGAAGAAAAGGTACGGATTTTGCAAGAAGCTGATGACATTTACATTCGCAACCTGAAAGAATCAGGTTGGTATGATAAAGTATGGCAAGCAGGAACTATTTTCTTGCCGGTTCAATCAGTCGGAGTGATGGGTGATGAACGTACCTATGAACACGTAGTCGCACTAAGAGCAGTAGGATCCCTTGATGGGATGACAGCTGATTGGATTCATTTGCCATATGATTTGTTAGCTAAAATTTCAAACGAGATTATTAATCATGTCAAAGGAATCAATAGAGTCGTATATGATATCAGTTCAAAACCACCAGCAACCATTGAGTGGGAATAAGTTGAAAAATATTTACAGAGGAACACTTGCAGCTCTTTGTATAGGCGCTGTTCTAACGGTTAGTTCATGTTCACCAAAAACTACAGGTGGGGTCTTAAAAAACCCTAACGTTTATGGTAATAAAGGAAACGAAGCCGAAAAGAATAAAACCGAAGAAGAGAAAAAAGAAGAATCGAAAAAAGAAGAAGCAGTAAAAGCAGACCAATCGAAAAGTATTGCCTTGCTTTTACCATTTCAACTGAATATGATCTCCAATCAAAACGTAGTAGAAGCAGATGTTAAGCGTTCAGCATTAGCATTGGACTTTTACCAAGGTTTCCAATTGGGGGTTAATGAAGCTGCCAAGAAACCTGGTGATTTCAATATCAAGGTAATGGATACCCAAGATAATGAGATGAAAAATCTTTCCATCGCAGGATCCAAAGAAATTGAAGATGCCAGCCTCATCGTAGGACCTGTATATCCTAAAGAAATTAGATCATTCGCTAAAGGAAATAAAAACACAAAAGTATTACAGGTAAGTCCTTTGGCTGCAACCATGCCAACAGAATTCAATATCTCAAATTTAGTGTCATTGACGCCACCAATACGCATCCATATGCGTACAATCGTGGCTGAAATGATGAACCGTTATATGGATGGTGATGTAATAATAGTATTTGATGCTAGAGATAATGATCACCGTAATTTTATAGCTGGTTTTGATGAAGAAGTTAAAAAGATCAATCCAAATGCTAAAATTGTCCATGTAACTTCTGCTTCACAGTTGCAATCCTCTATTCCTGATGAAGGTACGGCATTGGTGGTCAGCGGAACTACAGAGAGAACACAACTTAGATCTTTAGTTAATGCATTGGACAATAAAGTAGGAAGCGGTTATTCAGTGCGTCTATATGGCCATCCACTTTGGTCTCGTATTGATTTCAAACCATATGATAATTTCTACCGTATGGATCCAACTATTACTTCAGAAAGCCATCTAAAAGTATGGAGTTCTGATGTTCAGAATTTCCAGAAAAACTATAAATCAACTTTCAAAATAGACCCTTCTGATTATGCTTACAAAGGATATGATGCAGGTAAATATTTCGCTAACCTATTGAATAAATACGGACCGGAATATGCTGAAAAAGTAGTTGATGAAAAATATACTGGAATATTCAGTGATTATCAATTCAATTACAATCCGACTTGGGGATATGTGAACCAAGCCGTAAAAGTAAGAACCTACCGTAACGGTTCTTTTCAATAAAATACTTTGGAAGTAAATAGCAAAAGAGTAAATCAACAAGTTCGAAACTTCGAACGTACGATACAGGAATATCAGTTCAAAGAACCTTTCTCTAGGTTTTTAACTCAATTCTACAAGAATAACAGGCAAATGGGTTCATCCGATAGAAGGATGAACTCTAGGCTCTGCTATAATTATTTTAGGTTAGGAAAAGCATTTTCTAACCTTTCTGTTTTAGATAGGCTTTGTATTGCTGAGTTTCTTTGTGAGCAAAACTCAGCGGTAGTGGCTGTTAATAAGCCAGAATGGATTGAGAAATCAACAGAAGGCATTGAAGAAAAAATCAATTTTATTGAAGCACAATTCGGCCAATTCTTGGATGATGTATTTCCATTTACTTCTTTGCTTTCACCGAACATTGAGAAAAGAAGTTTTATAATATCTCATTTTATTCAGCCAAACCTTTATATCAGAGTACAGAAGGGAATGGAAAGTAAAGTCAAGAAAACATTGGAGAAGAATGAAATCCCATTCGAGGAACTATCTTCTCAAACCCTTGCCTTGCCAAACGGTACCAATCTTCAGCAATTGAAATCTTTGGATGGTGATTACGAAGTTCAGGATTGGGCATCACAACAAAGCTTGAATGAAGTTTCTGTACCCCCAAAAAGCTCTTGGTGGGACTGCTGTGCTGCGTCGGGAGGTAAATCCCTACTATTGTTGGACAAGGAATCAAATATCAAATTATTGGTTTCAGATGTCCGTCTAAGTATCCTTAGGAACCTTGATGAACGTTTTGAAAAAGCTGACGTTAAGACTTATTATCGCAAAAAGATATTGGACTTAAGCAAACCTGTTGATCATATCATGGGAGAAGATCGCTTTGATGGTATTATCGTCGATGCTCCGTGTACAGGATCAGGAACCTGGGGAAGAACTCCAGAGATGCTACAAAAGTTCAAAACAAGTGAAATCGAAAATTTCTCCACGCTACAAAAACAGATTGTGAAAAATGTTGTCCCTTACTTAAAATCAGGGAAAACACTGGTTTATATAACCTGTTCAGTATTTGCTGCTGAGAATGAAGAAATAACCCAATACATAACAGACCACCTCGGATTAGAACTGGAAAATCAACAAGCCATAATAGGCTATGACAAGAAAGCAGATTCGATGTTTGTCGCTCGTTTTAAAAAACCTTAGTCACAATTTAAAGGTATTACAAGGACAGGGCAAGTAGCTTTACGGATTAGAGCTTCAGAAACCGAACCAGATAAAAAATGGTCAAAGCCTGTACGGCCATTATTGCCCATGATAATAAGGTCTGCAGTCCATTCTTTGGCAACTTGTAAAATCTCATCCCTTACGTCACCAACACGGTTGAATGTGAATGTTTCAGAAGCATTTTGGAATTCTGTAGCCAGATTGTTCAAGAAATCCTGGGATGCTTGTTGCTGTATTTCAGAAACCTCAGGAACAATGATAGGTTGCTGACCTAATAATGGATCAACTCCGTATGAAGTAGGAGAGGTTGGAGGCACTACGGTAACCAAAGCAAGTGCAGGATGTATTTCGTCTACAATTTCTCGAGCATAATCGATTGCCCTACGGGAACATGGCGTTTCATCGATCGCTAATAGTATTCGATTGAACTTTTTAGTTGTCATGATATTTAGATTATAATGTATATCTAATATATAAAAAACGTTTAAATTAGCTTAATTGTTTTAACAAACAACATAATTATGGCATTAGGAATTTGTGTTTTAAGTTCGATTTCCGTTTTGGAAACTCCGAAATTTTCCTCAAATAGAGTATATGAACTTTTATTTGGAGAAGCTTTTACAATAATCGAAAAACAGAAATCTTGGACACGTATTCAAATCATGGATACAGAAATCCAAGGATGGATCATGGAAGGTCAATTTGAAATGGTAGAAGAGGTTATACCAGCAGATTTTATCATTGATGAAGTCGGCGGGTATGCTGTCGCTGGAGAGAATAAAACAATGCAAATATTTCATGGAAGCCCAATCCCTGAAAACAAAAGTATAGTAACAGCTTCTGACAATTATAAAATCTTATCAGACCTCCGTGATACCCAAGAAGGGTATGATGAAGAAAGAGATAGAGAGCAATTGGAAAACTTTGTAGCTTCCTACCTTAATACTCCATATCTATACAAAGGAAGAACCATTCATGGCTTAGACAGTATTGGCCTCTGCGGTTTGTTTTACAGACATTTTGGCCTTGAATTACCCAAGGACCTAGAGTCAATCCTCCAAATCGGAACCCCAATAGACTTTATCTCAGAAATAAAAGGTGGTGATTTAGCATTCTTCGTAAACGAACAAGGAGAAGTGGACCACCTTGGAATTATCATCTCCGACGAAGAGATCCTACATGTCGTCGAAAAAGTCAGAATCGACTCCATCGACAACGAAGGAATCTACAATCATGACCTACAACAAACGACTCATCGGTTGAGGATTGTGAAGAGGTTAGATATGAGATATGAGATTTGAGATTTGTGACAGTGGGGGTGATAGAAGCTTGTAGGGATAAAACATTTTTTATTATAGATGTGAGATTTGAGATGTGAGATTTGAGACGGTGGGCATGATAGAAGCTTGGTCGGTTAAGCCATTTTTTAAGAATAGATATGACTTAGAATTGGGATTAGAATTATTAGGGTTTATATCGCATATCTCACATCTCATTTCACATATCTTTTTTATCCTTAATATCGCATATCTCATATCCCACATCTCATATCAATTCATAAAAAAAGCGGCCTTTTCAAGCCGCTTTATTTATGAATTACACATTGAACCTGAAGTGCATAATGTCCCCATCTTCAACGATATATGTTTTTCCTTCGACGGATAATTTTCCGGCTTCTTTAACGGCTGCTTCTGAGCCGTACTGAACGAAGTCATTATATTTTATTACTTCGGCACGGATAAATCCTTTTTCGAAATCGGTATGGATTACACCGGCTGCTTGAGGTGCCGTAAATCCTTTTTCGATTGTCCAAGCACGAACCTCTTGAACACCTGCAGTGAAGTAAGTTGCTAAGTCTAACAAGGAGTAAGCTGCGCGGATTAATTTGTGAACACCAGATTCATCAAGACCTAAATCTTCCAAGAACATTTTGCGTTCTTCATAATCTTCTAATTGAGCAATTTCAGATTCGATCTGAGCGGAGATTATCAATACCTCTGCATTTTCGTCCTTTACCGCTTCCTTAACCTTTTCTACATAAGCATTTCCTGTATTCACAGAACCTTCATCTACATTACAAACGTAAAGAACAGGTTTAACTGTTAATAAAGTAAGGTCATCGATAAATTCAAAATCTTCTTCAGAGATAGGTGCTGTACGTGCAGACTTGCCTGATTCCAAGTGGTTTTTAACGACAGTAAGCACATCAAATGTTTTCTTTGCATCCTTATCGCCACCAGTTTTGGCCATTTTCTCAACTTTCTGAATACGCTTAACTACAGTGTCTAAGTCTTTCAGTTGAAGTTCAGTATCAATGATTTCTTTATCACGGATAGGGTCAACAGAACCATCAACGTGGATCACATTGCCGTCATCAAAACATCTTAGTACATGGATGATAGCATTTGTAGTACGGATGTTACCCAAAAACTGATTTCCAAGACCTTCACCTTTAGAAGCACCTTTTACTAATCCAGCGATATCTACGATTTCGATGGTGTTAGGAACGATACGTTGAGGATTTACAAGCTCCGCTAACGTATTAAGGCGAGCATCAGGTACAGTAATAACACCAACATTGGGTTCAATTGTACAGAATGGAAAGTTCGCTGCTTGTGCTTTAGCGTTTGATAAACAGTTAAATAAGGTTGATTTACCTACGTTTGGTAGGCCTACGATACCACATTGTAATGCCATGTTGCGATTTTGTTAAAATTGCGACAAAGATAACAAAATACGACTACAAAACCGAGACTGATAAACAGTATTTTTTAAGCCGATAACCTCAGTAACTTTTCTAAAAAATGACAAAAAGATGAAAAATAACGTGCTGATTTTGAGTGATGTAGATAAAATTTTACAAATTTTAACATTTTCTCGTTAATCCTTAACTTAAAAATGCGTGTCAGAACAATAAAAATAAACGGACGTTTGGGTCCTAAAAATATAAGGAGGTTTTTTATGAAAAAGTTATTTTACGCAGCATTATTCTTGGGAGGTTTATTCTTTGTTAAACCTGCAGAGGCACAAGTAAACGTAAGTTTTAATATCGGTTTACAGCCTTCATGGGGTCCAGTAGGATATGACTACGCCAGATATTATTACATGCCTGAATTTGATATGTATTATGATATTTCTAGCAGGCATTATACCTATTACGATGGACGCAGATGGATTTCGCATAGTTCAATACCAAGAAGATATAGAGGACGTGACTTTCATAGAACTTACAAAGTAGTGATTAATGAGTCTAGACCTTGGAGAAATCACCGCCATTATTATGACCGTTATCATGGCTACTCCAGAAACTATTCTCAAGTAGCAATCAGGGACGGAGGACGCGATTATCGAAGAGCTGACAAGCACTACCGCAAAATGGAAAAGAAGCATTATAAACAACATCGCAAGATGGAAAAACGCTGGAATAAAGGTAGACATCACAGAGATTAGCATTATAATATAGGGATAAATTAGAGGGGACTTCAAAAAAGAAGTCCCTTTCTTTATTCGACAAATTATAGTACTTTTGTGAAAATTTTAATACATCCTTTTTGGCTATGTTGAAAAAGTCGTTTGTCGCTGTTTTAGCAGTGATTTCTGCCCTAACTACGGTTTTATCATGTAATTCTATTGTTGGCTCAACAACTAGTAATCTTACCGATTCTTTAGAAAATTCTCTTACTGAAGGAAATACCAAAGGAAAGCAAGATACCGTGAAATTAATGGACATTTTAGACTCTTTGAACAGAGGTAAAATAGTGTTCCCAGCACTTGATTCAATCAATAAAATTGATCCAAAAGTAGCTAAACGACAATTCAGAGATTCTATTTATAGAGAGTTAAACAAAAAAGACAAACATATCTTTCTGACTTTCGATGATGGACCATTGATCGGGAGTTCAGCTATTGATTCTATTATTACCTCTAAAGACATCAAGATCAGTACATTTCTGGTTGGTAAACATGCTGGAATGAGCAAAAGATTAAAACGTGATTTTGATCGTTATATGAACAATCCATTGGTCGAATGTTATAACCATAGTTTTACACATGCTGCCAATAAATTCCATGCCTTTTATAGCAATCCAGAAATCGCAGTTTCCGATTTTGAGAAATGTGAAACCTCATTGGGGCTAAAACATAAAATCGTGAGAATGCCAGGAAGAAATATTTGGCTTTTTGATGATGTTCGCAGAGTAGATTTAACCTCAGGAGCACAAACAGCAGATTTATTGGGAGTGAATGGCTATAAGATTTACGGGTGGGACGTAGAATGGAAGATCAACGGACTTAGCGGAAAACCAGTTCAGTCAGTTGAAGAAGTTTATCGGAGAATAAATAATATGCTCGGTAATAAATCAACATTGAAACCAAATAATATCGTGCTTTTGATGCATGATGATATGTTCCAAAATAAAAAAGGACAACAATTGTTGAGTAATTTGATTGACAGCCTAAAACAACATAAAGATTATAAATTTGATTTTATTGCAAATTATCCAATAAAATATTAGTGAAGGTGGGTTAGGCTTAAACTTTTTGTACATAAAGGAGTTTAACATTTATGACCATTTCTCAATTATTTAAAAAATTACTACCATTTACCAAACCGTATAAAAACTTAATTTTCTATACGCTTATCTTAACAGTAATAGGGTCGTTTGCAGCTCAAGTAAATGCCTTTATACTTAAATATACCGTAGATACCATCAGCGATCTACTGGTCAATAAAACCCCACTCCGAACGGGATTATATCTTCTCGGAATTATATCAGCCATCTTGTTGGGAAAGGAAATTATATATTCCATTGTCCAGTTCGGACAGAAATACTACGGTGAGAAATTAAGGATTATGATTGCCAGGGATTTTTCCCAAGCTATTGTAGACCGAATTCTGACCTATAAAATGGCATTCTACACCTCCAGTGTCAATGAATCCGGAAAACTTCAAACGCGTATTGACGCTGGTATCAGTTCCCTTACACGATTAGTGCAGAACTTCTTTATAGATATTCTCCCATTATTTGCCAATGCAATCGTGGCTCTAGTCTGTATGTTTCTGGCCAACTTCTATGTAGGGCTTGTAGGTTTGTTTATAATTCCAATATATTTCTATGTTTCTCAATTGCAAGCAAAACGATTGTCTGGGTTTCGAAGGAATATGCGCCAATATAGAGAGAACAAAAGTAACCAATTGATCAATTTGATTGATTCAATTACAGTTATCAAATCCTTTGTAAGAGAAGAAACAGAAGCTGAAAAACATAAGGATATCCAATTTGAGATGACCGAGAATCAAATGGCTACTCGCAAGACATCCTTTATTTTTGAAAGCATCAAAGGATTTATAGAGCAAATTGGAGTCGTTATAGTGATCATCCTGACTGCTTATTTTGTTTTGAATGAGCAGATGTCCATTGGAGCGATTATGTTCCACATTATGTTGTTCAATAACGTGTCAGCTCCAATTAGGCAGTTGCACCGTATATATGATGAGGTAAATGATGCCTTGATCTATTCAGAGAGCTTTTTTGGAATTTTGGAAGATGAAGGCCAAAAAGAACCTTCAGGAAATTATAGACCCGATAAAATAAATGGCCTAATTGAGATTAAGAATGTTGATTTCAGCTATCCGAATGGTCACCAAGCATTAACTGATGTGAGCATGCGAATATGCCCTAACCAAAATACAGCTTTGGTAGGCTTATCAGGGGCGGGAAAAAGTACCATCATAAATCTATTGGATAAATTCTATGAACCTACCACTGGTGCCATTTATTTGGATGGGGTAGACCTTAGAGAATATGATACTGAGTTCTTGAGAGAAAATATAGGTTTGGTGTTGCAGAAGAACCATATTTTTAAAGGTTCCATTGCAGATAATATCCGTTATGGAAAAACTGATGCTACATTGGATGAAGTGATGGATGCAGCAAAAAAAGCATCTATACATGAACAGGTTCTAGATTTGCCAAATGGATATGATTCTGAAGCGCATTTATTATCCGGTGGACAGCAACAGCGTATTGCAATAGCGAGAATGTTCCTGAAAAACCCACCCATTATTTTCTTGGACGAACCTACTGCAAACTTAGATGCAATAGCTACTGAACAAATTAAAAATAGCCTGGATGCTATAAAAGTTGGCAGAACAGTTATTATTGTTTCCCACAGTATTTCTCAGATAATCGATTCAGAACATATCATAGTAATGGAAAAAGGTCGGGTAGTAGAAGACGGTACACATGAGGAACTTTTTGATATGCATGGTGCTTATTACAAGATCTTTAGTGCAATGGCAAACAGCTTGAATATTCATAAGATTACTGAATCCATGCGAGAAGATTAAATTCTTGATATTTTAGGCGTGTTTTTTGTTAATGGAAAATTAAGATTCTAATATTAGAGAATATTAATTTATGCTATACCCAATTCTAAGGTCATTCAGTACTGTCCTAAATAAATTTTTTGGCATAAAAAATCCTTCTCCATTTGTGTTCAATTGAAGAATTTGGTTAATTACTGGAAAGGTATCCTATGTGTGTTACTAAAAGAGCACATATTGTCCTTTTTTATCGGGAGGTTTTCCTGAAATGAACGGATCATCAGCCCATTTCCACAGATCAATTTTCACGAATATGTTCATCCTGATAAAGTTGACCAGATTCGAGAGGTTCCAATTGTATTTTGCCTTCTTCTGGATGTACTTAAAGAGCAGGATCCCGATAAGTGCAGTCCATATTTT
>NZ_PEBA01000032.1:0-14830 GCF_002734235.1 Sphingobacterium sp. 1.A.5 | reverse complement strand
GTTCAATTATGCGAATATAAAGCTGGATACACCCATGAGAAACAACCAAAAAAATTATCAAAAACAAAAATATATTTTCAGAAAATCCAGAAAAAGAATTGAGACTTTATTCTCTCAACTTTGCGACCAATTTAAAATCAGAAACAATTACGCAAAATCTTTTAACGGTTTTAAAACAAGGGTATTGAGCAAAATAACAGCATTAACTTTCATTCAGTTTGTAAATGTTTTTGTTTTCAATAGAAAAATGAATAGATTTAAAATTGAATTAATTTAATAATGCACTACGAGTATATTTAATATAAAAATAGGACCAACTAAGAACTGAGCAATGTTAATTTACAAATTTTTCAGAAGGTATTGATGATGGATATGATCATTCCACAACTTCTGCAGGTAGAAAAGGATTACGATCAGGTCGGGTTTCTGAACTGACTGCAATGGCAGATTTGAAGCCCGGCGGCGCTGATAATCTCCGAAAAATTATGGAGATTGCAAATGGTAATTTGAAAGGTGCTACAAAAGTTGGAACCTTACACGATTTACGAATTGTTCTTTTTGATAATGATACTAAGATTTTGTTCTGTACAGCTTATGATGGGGATTGGGATGCTTATATCGATGATTTTGCAACCAAAATTCCCCAATTGATGGATATTATTTTTGGAAATGTGGAAGGTTGGCCTGGAATTAAAGATCCAACAGTTAAAGATTTTATTCTTAGCAAACAGATTACTGCGACAGGTTGGTATGTGGGAGTACCACATCTTACTGTAAACGACATTAGACGTAACGATAAGATTATTACTGGCTTAAATAAAGCCATTGACGATTCTAATAAAATTGAAAAATAATTTTTAATAAATAAATTATGGCATTTGATTTTATAAAAAGAATTTTCAATCCGGACAAAGTTAATATAGAGTTGAAGGAAATTCAATCTTTAATTTTGAGAAGTAGGCCAATTCCTTATTTTGGAACAGTGGCATTATTAGAAATCACGGATAAAGAAAGTGCGAAAAAGATGTTGAAAGATTTGATTCCATTAATTGATTCTGCAGAGGAATGGAACAAAAACGAAGGAGCATCTGTATTTCTAACTTTTACCTATAAAGGTTTAGAAAAAATTGGTGTACCAAAAGAAAGTTTAGATTCTTTTCCGGAATCTTTTAAAGAAGGAATGGCTAAAAGATCGTCTTATCTTTATGATATTGGCGTGAATGATCCCAAAAATTGGCAGAAAGAATTTAAAAATCCTAACATTCATATTGCTTCTGCAGTGATCTCCAATAATGAAGCCGATTGGAAAAGCAAATTGGAAGAATTTCGTACTAAAATTTCGGAAAACAATGGAGTTGAAGTTTTGGTGAGTGAAGATTTTGGTGCTACAGAAGAGGTGAAAAATGTTTTCGGTTTTCGCGATGGAATCAGTAATCCCGAAGTTGAAGGTAGTGGGATTGATGTACCTCAAGGTTTTGACCGCCCGATTGCAGCTGGCGAATTTATATTAGGTTATCCAGGAGAAGGTGATATTACAAAACCTTTTCCTCAGCCGGACATTTTAGGGAAGAATGGGTCTTTTATGATTTTTAGAAAATATCAAAGCCAGGTTGCAGAGTTTAACCAGTTCATTAAGGATAATAGTTCTTCTCCAGAAGAAGGCGAACTTTTGGCTGCGAAAATGGTAGGCAGATGGAGAAGCGGAGCTCCACTAGTTTTATCGCCAGAAAAAGATGATAAAGTGCTTGGAGAAAATCCTGAAAAAAATAATAATTTTTCATTTAAGAACGATGAGTTTGGAAAAAAATGTCCTTTCAGTTCTCACATCCGCAGGATGAATCCGCGAGATTCCAAAACTTTTGTCTTGGAAGATGAAAGGCTTCACCGCATTATACGTCGCAGCGTAACTTTTGGGGATATTGTTCCGCCGGAAGTGACAAAAAATGACGGTAAAGAACGCGGTCAATATTTTATGGGAATTAGCGCGAATGCAATGGGGACTTTGGAATTTTTGCAAAAACAATGGATTAATGATGGCAATTCACAAAATCTGGGTAGTGAAAAAGATCCTATGGTTGGTTTGCAAGATCAAAATAGTTTGTTCAGTATGCCTGCAGACCCGCTAATAAAAAGATACCGAGGTTTACAAACTTATAATATCGTGAAAGGTGGTGAATATTGCTTTATCCCAAGTCTTTCAGCTCTCAAATGGATCAGTGAATTAAATTAATACTTATAAAAATTTAACTATTTTTTTTTAAAAAATCACTAACAAAAAAATCTAATTGCATGGAATACGTTAAATATGATTATAAATTGGAAGAAATTCCTGAAAATTTCGAAGAGTATATCAATAAAATTAATAAGGATATTGTAGATTATATTCGAAACACGCCGCAACTAAGCCGCGCTCATAATTATACAAGAGATGCGCACGCCAATGGCTATGCAGCATTAAAGGCAGAGGTGGAAATTCTGCCTAATTTGCCTGAAGAATTGGCTCAAGGTATTTATAAAAATGCAGGAAAACACGAAGCGGTGGTTCGTTTTTCAAACGGATCCTCTCGTGTGTTGCCTGATAAACTAAGTGGAAATGCGCAAGGTTTTGCACTTAAAATTTTTGGAATTGAAGGCGAAAAAGTTGCTCCTGGTGAAGAGTCATCACCAAATGTGGATTTCAACCTAATCAATAATCCGGTATTTTTTTGCAATACTGCGGAACATTATGTTTTCATCTCCAAACTGTTTCTTAAAATCACCGATTTTTTTGAAAAAGGTGCATTAGGAAAATTGGAATTTGCTTCAATCTGGGTTACAGAAAATAAAAAAGCTTTCCCAAATTTCGAAGCATTAAAAGAATTAGCCGCACTAAAAACTTTTGAAAAAATCCCATCAATTAACAGTTTTTTATACGAGTATTACAGTATGGGCGCAGTTCGTCACGGAGATTATATGGCAAAAGTAAGAATTGAACCTACTGACGAAACGAAAAACTTAATTATTGATAAGGATATTGATATTGACAGCGAAGATTGGCCTTACAGAAAAGCTATTATTAAAGAGATCGCAAAAAACGATCTTACATTCAATCTACAAATTCAATTATGTAACGATTTGAAAAAAATGCCAATTAATGATCTTACAGAAGAATGGTCTCAAGAACTATCGCCATTTCGCACGGTAGCTAAAATCAAAATATTTAAACAAGAAGTTCCTGAAGATGGTAATTTTAATGTGATGGACAATCTTTCGTTTACGCCGTTTAGAACTCTAGAAGAAAATCGTCCCATAGGTAATTTGCAAAGTACGAGAAGATCGGCCTATGTAACCTCTTCAACGACCCGTCACGAATTAAATAACAAAAAAAGAAAAGAGCCAAACAATTTGCAGGAGGCATTTGATGAGAAATTTTATCAGAAATAGTTTTTATATTTACACCCGTAGTGCATTATAAAAAAGGTTACTCATAATACGAAAATTTCGTATATTGTATTGACTACCAATCTAATACATTATGAATAACCTAGATGCAATTTACGATTTTATTTTAAAGGAATTAAGAAAATTAACCATCAAAGAAAATTCTTATTTCAAACCAATTAAACCAAAATTATCTGATTTAGAACTCATTGCAATAAATATTTCTGCAGAATATTTATCGATAGATTCAGAATATCAGTTGTTTAGATACCTCTCTAATTCAAAACTAAAGGGAATGATTGAGAGAAGTGTGTTTAATCGCAGAAAAAGAAAGCTTTTCTTACACTTGGAAAATATAAGAAAACTTATGGTTGCTAAATTTAATGAGATGGAAACCACTTTTATTGTAGATTCGATGCCTTTAGAAATCTGTAAAAACGCAAGAGCGAACCGCTCTAAAATTTGTAAGGAAAATGAATTTTCGTTTCCCAGCAAAGGTTATTGCGCTTCTCAATCGAGTTATTATTATGGTTACAAATTACATRCAGTTTGTTCTGTTTCCGGAGTTTTCCAAAGTTTTGATATTTCTACAGCAAGCATTCATTATATTCATTTTTTGCAAGATATCAAGCATCAAATGAACAATTGTATGTTGATTGGAGACAGGGGTTATTTATCCACCCAAGTGCAAACAGATTTGTTCAATTATGCGAATATAAAGCTGGATACACCCATGAGAAACAACCAAAAAAATTATCAAAAACAAAAATATATTTTCAGAAAATCCAGAAAAAGAATTGAGACTTTATTCTCTCAACTTTGCGACCAATTTAAAATCAGAAACAATTACGCAAAATCTTTTAACGGTTTTAAAACAAGGGTATTGAGCAAAATAACAGCATTAACTTTCATTCAGTTTGTAAATGTTTTTGTTTTCAATAGAAAAATGAATAGACTTAAAATTGAATTAATTTAATAATGCACTACGAGTTAATTATTGTTCTGCCGGAGTTCTAATTTCAAAAACAGTAAAATAAGCCGTGGCGGGATATTTGATATTTTCACCTCAAGCCGCTTGAGTATTACAGCTTCGCCTAAACGTACTGAATATTACAGCAATTCAAAAAATACTTTTAGCAATAATAAATTTACGTTCTCTATGGATCAATATCTGATTATTTTAGTAATACTCGGCGCTGCCATTTTCAGTGTGGCATGGATGCCCAAAATTTCAAAAAAAACTGGCATCTCGTACTCTATTTTTTATGTAGCAACAGGGTTTGCCCTTTATCTACTGGCTCCCGATCTTCTGCCAAACCCAATGCCTCAAAAAAATGAAAATCTGACGCTTCATTTAACCGAGTTGATTGTTATTATTTCGCTTATGGGTACTGGGATCAAGATCGACCGAAAATTTTCTTTTAAAACCTGGTCTTCCCCGTTGAAACTTGTAAGTTTTACCATGTTATTGTGTATTGGTGCAGCAGCGGTAATGGGCTATTATTTTTTAGGTTTCAGTCTTGCTTCAGCAGTACTTCTTGGTGCTGTTCTTGCTCCGACGGATCCTGTCCTCGCATCGGATGTACAGGTGGGACCTCCAAATGAGGGAATGAAATCAGAGACCAAATTTGCGCTCACGTCAGAGGCTGGACTCAATGACGGAGTCGCTTTCCCATTTACCTGGCTTGCCATTACTATTGGTCTTATGTTCACAGGCAAAGAAAGCAGCTTTTTAGATTGGTTTGCTCTTGATGTTATCTACCGAATAGTTGCCGGTATTGTGATCGGATTTCTATCAGGCAAAGGTTTTGGCATTTTGTTATTCAGAGTGTCCAAAAAATATGAGATCCTAAGAACCAGAGATGGTCTGGTGGCAGTTGCTGCTACTTTACTAGTGTATGGTATAACAGAAATTGTTCATGGTTATGGATTTATTGCAGTTTTTATCTGTGCAATCACACTAAGGCATTTTGAGAAAGATCACCAGTATCACGATACACTTCATTCTTTCACCGATCAGATAGAAAGGCTGCTAGTCTGCCTGCTACTGATTATTTTCGGAGGAGCATTAGCAATGGGTATTCTAGAACCCATAACTTTGAAAATGGTTGTGTTTTCGGTAACTTTCCTGCTAATAGTAAGACCTGTCTTTGGATGGCTGGCATTGAGTTCCTCAAAAATGAAAAACAAAGAAAGGCTGGCGATCGGATTTTTTGGCATCCGTGGGATGGGTTCGATATTCTATCTTGCATTTGCTTTCAGCAAATATAATTTTGAACATCAGGATGAATTGTGGGCTGCTGTTTCTTTAACGATCCTCTTTTCAATTTTGATTCATGGCCTTACGGCGACGCGTGTCATGGAATATCTTAAAAGAGAAGCATAGGATCAGTAATACAGGGTTCTACAGAAAAAAACCTCACATTTTAAGAAAATATATTGTTCCTGACCGCAGTAACGTATCCTTAGCGTATTGATGGCCTTGAATTCAATTATAATGATTTTGAATCTACATAATAAATTCTCTGTAATACTAAATGATATATTAGCGCACCTGAAAAGTAGCAGATAATATCTATAAAATCAGCTGTATATCTTGCTGATAGTAACGGACATATAATTTCAAATACAATGGTCAGATTAAGTGCAGCTCCCAGCAAAAACTTCAGATCCGGTCTCCAATCCGGATAATAGGTGAGCTTCATGATTTTCATTATCGTATAACTGAACATAGGGACACTATATAGATCAGTCAAATGATCATTGATTAGAGGTATGAGTATTCCATTCCTTCTCAAAAATGCGATAATTCCCCAAATGATAAGCCCTCCAATAAACCAATATGAAATATTTAATTCTTTAAACATGCATTGCGCCTAAGATGATGCTCTATAAGACTAACCTAACACAATATAAATGGATAAAAAACTCTACAACTTACAAAGGTTTTTAATTCTTCAAACGAAAATATATCCGCAAACAACAAATGCAATTCCTGACGCTTATGCTTATGCTTGGTATGAGGAATGCTATCCAATGTTTGATGAGGGAGTACATCAAGAGTATGAAAATAATTTCAAAATTTCTAGAAAGCAAATTGAAATCATCTCGGCTTATGCAGACAGTGAATGGCTTGCGAAAAGATATTATACCTTCTATCAATATGAAGATCACTTTGCAGTTAGGAATGGAAATTCAAACGGAATAGACCGGATTTCTTTGACACGTGCCTTCAGATATATGTTTTTAAATAACCTTTTTGATAACCAATTTTGGGATACACTTCTAAAACCTACGGAACATCCAACGGAAGCCAGTGGAATAACAAGAGGTTTTAACCTATCTGATATTTATCTAGTCTAACAATCTTCTCATTGCAAAGATTTAAGATTTTAAGAACATATAAAAACTGCAAGTTTTAATAGCTAGCTTTCGGTCTAAATTTGGCGCTGTCTCACAAAACAAATGTTTCGAAAGTGGATCAATTAG
Source organism: Sphingobacterium sp. 1.A.5 (assembly GCF_002734235.1). Classification (NCBI taxonomy): domain Bacteria; kingdom Pseudomonadati; phylum Bacteroidota; class Sphingobacteriia; order Sphingobacteriales; family Sphingobacteriaceae; genus Sphingobacterium; species Sphingobacterium sp. 1.A.5. The sequence goes on along the minus strand of NZ_PEBA01000032.1, from coordinate 7,921 downwards.
TAGAGATCTTACAAAGTGTTCTTATAAATGCGTGAAGTTTCGCACCACGGATGGTATTTTAAAGAAATTAGTTTACGAATAATGGCAGATTCCGAAATTATCGCATGTAAACACTGTGGAAATATCTCCAAAATGTATATTGACGGAGATACATGTGTAAATGAGACCCGTCACAGCTCGGATGATGATTATCATCCAGTGTCAGGAACTCATTATGAGGTGTTGCGTTGTCCAGCATGCAATAAGATTAGTATCGTATCATATTTTTGGCACGAATATATGGACGAAGAGGATTACAACGAATATACATTCCTATATCCTGAAAAGCCAGAGTATCCAAAAGGACTTCCAGATCATATTTTGTCGTCTTTTATAACAGCTGAAAGAGTAAAATCTATCGATGTAAATGCTTGTGCAATGTCGATGAGAAGATTTTTAGAGCAAGTTTGTATTGATAGATCAGCTAAAAAAGGTTCATTGGCGCAGATGCTGGCTGACCTGGCTAATAAAGGTGAAATTCCTACAAAACTTGTAAAGGTTGCAGAGGGTTAAAAAAACTTTGGCTATATAGGGGCTCACGCAGATAGTGGTGACTTAAGCCAATACGAATTACCAATTGTTTATGCCCTGACAAATGCAATCTTAGATTACGTATACAGTGCTCCACATTTAGTAATGATTGCAGAGGAAAAATTACGTGAAATAAAAGCTAAAAAATCTAATAATGCCACAAACTTATAATTCAGTAGATTGTCGAGCGGGTAAACGTTAGACGATTTCGGATATCTATTCCGTAAATCTCGTCCAAATTCATCTGATTAAAAAATTATTAATCCCCTTCAGGATTTTCGAATTTATGATCTATCGTAGACGGTCTGTCTCAAAAAACGAACGTATATTGAAGATACTTTTGATCAAATTGGATTATCTCAAAACGAACCTACTTTTAGGTTTTTGATGAGAGAAGATATTGCTGGGGATCACATAATCATCAAAGAGGCGGCTAAAGATCAACATAATAGATTAACGCTTTTTCTTATCCCGAACTCACGTTATGTTAGGTCCAACCCGGTTCATTTACCAGCTCTAGGTTTCGATTTGATCAGTCTCGTTCTGGTCTTTATCTATTGCTCATTTAATTTGATTTTAGTTAGCTGTTAAATATTGTCAGATATTATCCTGCCTCATTCGACGATTACGTTAATACCTGCCATGTTCGCCTTGTACCTGATCTTTTCGATCAGGCCATAGTAACCCCAGTTGCGCAACAGGAATCTGTCCTCTTTAGCGGCCTCTTCTTTATTGGATTGATTCACCAAAAGCAGCGTGCCAGCACCTGAATTGACGCAGACATCTATCAAACGGCGGCTATAGAGATGGAGTTTGCTATCGACATAGCGCTTTTCCCTTTCGGTAAAATGCTCCAAGCTTTTCAACTTCTTCCTGCGTCCATGTCCCCCCCTGTTGAATGCCACAGCTTTTTGTATACGGTGCCTTGCGGCCTGGATGGCCAATCTCCGGTATAGGAACTCCTCTTTGTTCCCTATCTGAAAATTGTCCCTGTCTATGGAAACGGTGATGGGATGTTCGACCGAAAGCGAGGCTTCCGCAATGATGTGTTCTTTGAGGTCATGTTGCTTCTTAGGGAGTTCCAGTGCCAGTAAAAGGAATATTTTGCCCTTCACCATCTTGATGGAACTGGTGCATATCTTGATCTGTCCCACCAAGCATCTCTGTAACAGGATCCTTTTATCGGACCGATCTTTCCCTAGGTAAGTGCGGAAAGGGATCTTGAATAGCGTGAACCTGAAATCCCGTCCTTTCTCGTCATTGCCCAGCTTCAACTGATCTCCACCGAAGGGAATGGGCATGTCTTTCCTATAATTGCGCAACGACTTTTCACCCTTCCAATAAGATGATCGGTCAGTGCTATATGCCCTGTTCAACGTCATGTTCATGGCCGAGATAATTTTTGAAGGCAGCTTACCTTTAAAGTACAGCGATAGTATACGATAGGTGGTATTCATTTTCGAAGAATTGAATATACCTTCGGGATCCTTTTTGAAGTCTGCCAGCTTTACCTTCACATCATCGCGCAGATAGATCAGGTCCTTTATCTGTTCCTGTACAAATTGATGTGTCATTACCATATTGGCGCCACGATAGACCATGTCCTGCCACTCGAAGAGCTGCTTGAAATATGCCGAGCGCTGCCCTTTGTCGTCGCAGTCCAGATATATCTGTACTTTCCGTGTGAGAATGATGCTTTCCTTTTCCATATTTTCTATATTTATGTTCTCTGTGCTGTCCTTATCTTGGTGTGCGCCTGTACAAAAATCTTCCTGACCGTGGATGGATCAAGATGCAGTGCTTCTGAGATCTGATCGAATGACAACTGCAACTGGTAGCGCATGTGAAAGATCTCTGCCTGTTGTTCATCAAGTTCCCCCTGCGCCACGATCTTGCTCGACCTGTTCATCTGCTCCATTTTTTGCGAACTATTGAATATAGAACGTAGGGTATCGATCGTTTTCTCTACCTGTAGACTGACCTGGTAATCCGAGATCCCGCCAAGGTAATAGGCTATACGTTCATAGTTGAAGCTGTATTTCAGACAGAGTTTGATGAACATTTGCTGCTGGCCGTTCAGGCTTGGCATTAAATTATCAAGTTGTATCAGGCGTTGCTGTTTTTCTTGATCTAATCTTTCGAGATACACTATGTCCATTTCTTCCTCTTCTTCCATTTCATGGCCGAGAAGGAATTCCTGATAATCCTCGATGGAATCCAACCGGAGCAGACTTCTATGGAACCTATTCCGTGTCTTATTATAATAGGCATTGATTGAGGACCTGACCTGTGCCTTTAAGAAAGCCTGGATATCTTCAGCATCTTTTAGCTGCTTTCTGAAAAGCCATAGACGCAATAAGGCTTCCTGGGCGATGCTTTTTGCTGCACAGTCGTCTTGTGTTGCACGGAATGCCCTTGCGAAGATATATCCGTAAAAACGCCGGTAGAAAAAGTTCAGCCCTTTCTCATCTCCCTTTCGGAGCAGAGCGATATGCCTATCTGTTTCCTGTTGCCTTAAAGTTTCGTTCATGATGGATCTATTGGTCATGTACCTACCCAGGTCCCGGCCGGCCCTAACGGATTTTCTGGAAAACCGAGATCATGTGATAGGTTTATAGTAAAAGTGAATGATACAATGATGTTATCTGTATGGAAGGATTTGATCTGATCAAATATTCTTTAAACAAAAGCGTTGGTTTTTAATCAAGCGTCATGTTTTATATAAATTTTTTTGATCTGAAAAATAAAAGGGGAGCAAGGGTCAATTTTGTATAGGTCACTATAAAATTCGATCAAAAAGAACCGACCTTATGGTGTATTCTAATCATAGCCTTCCATATATCAATATACCTGAAAAGGCGATGGTAATTCTATGACCTGAACTCTATTTAGATTTACAGCAGACCTAGCTGCGTATAATATCAATGGGTCTACAGCAAGGCCCACTCTTTGTTCATACCGATGCATTAAACCACCGTCTGTTGCATATAATTAGTATTTAGTGAGTGAAATTTTCCTCACCCTGTGGCCTCACAAGCGGCCTCAATATCATTCAATTTTTATGATTTTATAGCTTCCTCCTGGACAAACATATTTACTTAAAAAATAATAGGATGAGCAGAAGCCCACTAAAATTATCCCATCGGTTAGAAATAACGCAAGAGGTTCATAAAAAAAGTTTTTTAGATAATCTATTCCAAAACTTACGGACGTACCACCGATTTCAGTCCTATGCGATAAGAAGGATTCAATAGAATTTTCCCTGTTTTCAATGTCAGGAAGAACCAATTTATTTTTCCCTATATGCTATCGGTTGAGACCATAAATTTATTTGTGGTACCGTCTAGAACGTTGTGTTTTTCTATAGAAGAATTTAGTGAGTGAACATTGTCCTCACTCTGCGGCTCCACAAGAAGCCTCCTTATTATATTTTCTCGATCAAAATCAGGTTTCGTTAAAACTGCTCTAAAACAACTCTATAGATGATCGTAAATATCCAATATAGGCTGTTATCTGGATACCATGAATTAACCTATTCTAAGTTGATTTAAGGACAATCATCGAAGTCGGTATAGTCCTTTATCCATTTTTACGATATCATCTAAATTATTTTTAGATGATCGCAGTATTCAACAGGCCGTTGTGCATAGATAAATAGTCTAAATCTCTATATGTTTACGGTTTATCGGGAAACCGCTAAGTAACATTGCAAAATATGATAATATTATTTAGTGAGTGAAATCTGTCCTCACCCTACGGCGTCACAAGCAGCCTCAATATATACATTTTTATAGATACAAGCTAAAATACCTTTCAATACCAATAAGTCAAAGAAAATCCAGCTATTGCTGTTCGTTACAATAATGCGTAACTTTAGACCAAAGTTATTCCATTACATGTTATTTTCAGGTATGGTATCCTACCGATTTACCGGTAAAAAACCAGTCCATAAATTTGCTTGATCATGAATGCTATTTTTAGAGAAAAAAACGAAAACATGCACATCGGCCATAATATAAAACGTATCCGTGAAATCCAGGGGATCAAGCAGGAAGCTTTCGGTCAGCTCTGTCGAAATAGGTATTCACAACAACGGATTTCTGACTTTGAAAATATGGTCGCCCTGGACGAACCTCTTTTAAACGAGTTGGCTTCTGCTTTGGGGGTTACTCCCGAATTCGTTAAATCTTTCAAAGAGGAAAATGTAATTTATAATATCCAACATTCACATACCTTCAACGATCACTCGACCAATTCTAGTCAACATACTCAACCAACCTTTAACAGTGATGGATCGGACAAGCTTGTTGCACTGCTCGAAAGATTTATCGAAGAAGATCGTGCGAAAACCCGATCCATTGCCGAATTGAGCAAAGCTGTGTTGGATCTCACAAATGAGGTAAAGAAAATAAAGGAAGGTAAATAAAATCTTATGTATTCCTATTATCTAGAATTTGCAATGATTGAAGTATTTTAATCTATGCTTATGTCAAATAATAAAAACTCTAAAAAAGCAAAGATATTTTAATTTAAGACGAGATTATACTAAATGTAATGACGCTTGGACTCCTTGATATGGAAATACTTTTCCCTGTTCCGGGATTTGATAAGTTCGGTGCCGCTCCTGGCCAAGAAATAATCCCTTATGCTGTTCCAGTTGATATTCCGGTCGATCTTGTCCTTGGGGATGTTGTTTTCGCCATATTCGAAGTAATTGGAAAGCAGTGATGCCCATGTGTCTGGACTTCCCTGAAGATAATTTCTTCTGGTCGACGGATTTTCTAGATCTTTGATCTGGAGCAGAAGATCTAGCAAGGGTTTGTGATCACCGCTAACGATCTGGATCTTTGTCATGGGCGCTACGGACTTGTGCTTTTTCTTCAGTTCGTTCATTTCGGAGATTTTATCATCCAGTTCAGCTTTTAGGCGGTCTCTTTCTTCGATGATGTTTTTGTACTCAATGAAAAACCTGTCCGAACCAACTTCATCAAATAGCAGTTTGGAAAGGACGGTCTTGGTGTCGTTTATGTTTTGCCAATCCATCATTTCCTGCACGTAGGAAACAGATTTTTTAATCCGATCCTCGTTTGTTAAGGTAAGTTCCCATCTGTCGACCTGTTTTAACGCTTGCCTAAATTTTGTGAGTTTGTATATTCTTGTTTTGGTTATTCTTTTGTAATAATGCAATGTTTCTCTTGACCTGATGTCCTTATCAACGTACCCGATAACTTTGGTTAGAAATGTTTGCTCATTGCCGAAAGGATTGTTTTCAAAGTAATATTGTAGGTGGTAATTGTAAAAGGGCAGGTATTCGTTCTCTTTAAGGCTAAAAATGCACATCACTAAATAACCGGGAATATGGAAAGGGTCATTTTTAAAAAATCCACCCAAATCAAATTTGTTCTCCCGGAGCTTCCAGGTTCTTCTCAACTTAAAAAAATTTTCTTCCATAGTTTTAAAATTTATTCAGTGCATCGATTAACGAATCAGTACTTGCCGATTCATACTTCATTAAGGTCCGTATATCGGAATGCGCCGTCAGTTTCTGTACAAGGGTGATAGGCACGTTCCTATTCAATAGATTTGTGACCATTGACCTTCTACCGACATGGCTGGATAGAAAATCGTACTTCCTTTTTTCTATCACTATCTTTTCCTTGCCCGAGTACCTCGTTATCTTGATTCTCTCGTCCAGTCCTGCGAGTTTTCCGACCGTTTTTATGTATTGATTGAACTTCTGGTTGGATATCTTGGGTATGCTGTAACCGATACGCTCCAGAATATCCTTTGCAGGGGAGATATACCCCTCAAAAGGTATGATCACCCTTTTTTTGACCTTTACCGAGATAAAGTCCCAGGCATTGTTCTTTATGTCATTTGGATCAAAGTTGATCAGATCATCAAATCTTTGTCCAGTGTAGCACAATAGACAGAAAAGATCCCTTACTCTTGCCAGACTGGGCTTGCCTGAAAGATCAAGGTTCATTATCTTCTCGATTTCCTTTTCAGACAGTGCAATTATTTCGTTATATGCTTTCTTTTTAAAATTTGTTTTCTGTGCCTTAAAAACATCGGCATGGACCAAATAGTCATTATCGTTGCACCACTTTAGAAATACCTTTAGCGTGGATATATACTTGTGTATGGTATCATTCAACAAGCCTGTCTTATCCTCATCGTTCGCGTTCTTTTTCTTGCTCAGGAATACCTCAAAGCGATCTAGAAATTTCCCGTCCATTTCCCTCAGGACAAGATTTAGGTTCTCCTGTTTTTCAAAGTCTTCCAATCCTTTAAATACTGTCCTGTACTCTTTTAAGGTTCCTTCTTTGACAAAATTGGATTTATGGGACAGGAATTTTGTTTTTAGGTGAGAAATGGATATTACTTTACCTGTTGCATTGTCCCTGTCGATACAGTCCTGTAAGACCTGCTTATAATCTTCCTTCGATAGAAATTGGTTTCTGTCCTTTTTGGTGATTGCTTCCCGGATGCAGAGATTGGCAAGGTTGTTCAGTTCTACGTTGAATTCCAATGCCCCGTTGGCACTTGGTTTAAGCCTTTCCTTTTCAAAATCCCAACTTTTGGGCAGTACCTTAAAGTTAGTCCTATATTTTATCCTACTGGACTTATCCGGTGAAAAGAATAGGTACAGAGCAGTGGGAGATGGATTCCAAAATTTCTGTGCAAGGTTTTTCTTTTTCCCTCCGACCTTGACCAGTTCCTGTTTGACCTTTTCGGTTGCAATATCGGGATTATAGGGCTTGTCTAAATAAAAATTCACTTTCATATATATCGGACATATTTCGGACAGAAATGGTTAATATTACCATATTCTATCTTTCCAAAGAAAGATAAAGTTAAGTATTAAATTTTATAAATATTTAATAATCAGCATAAAATAAGAAAAGTAAAATTAGGGTAAGATAACAGTTCGAATCCTGCCACCCCGACAACACTTACACTAAGTAAGGTCAAAAACCCTCAAATTCTATGAATTTGAGGGTTTTTTGTTTTATATTATATCAGGAAACCCCAATAAATATCAATCTAAATGTGGATCATACCGAAAGTTTGGGGGGTAAAGACTTTTAAGCATACAATTTCATCACTCTGTACAGGAAGAATGTTGTGTCCCTTACGCCACGGAAGACACTCCTGAAAGCTTTGAGTTTTGCATTGAATGATTCTGCCGATGCATTAGTACTTCTGTTGTCGAAGTAATGGAGAATGTATTGATGATGAGCTGCAATGGATCTTGCTACGCTCTCAAAGGAAGCAATGCCCGCATTCTCAACCTGATTATGCCACAGGCCTAGTTTGGTAAATGCGACCTTTTTGTCCCGGCATTTGT
>NZ_PEBA01000031.1:0-17011 GCF_002734235.1 Sphingobacterium sp. 1.A.5 | reverse complement strand
CGTCAATGCCAACGACCTGCTTGAGTGTTTTCATGTTAATTTTTTGATGTGAAACTGAAAAATCAATAGTGAAACTTCCCTTGGACTTGTCTCCTGATGGATATTCAAGCTGGACTGTAATTCCGCCTTACATTCTGTTCTGTCTTAGGAAGCGAAAAAGAGGAAGGCCATCTCTAAAAATCAGTATGCTAAAAAAGCTACTAAGACAGCCCTAGGCTCTCCCTCTTTTCACTAAATACAGCAAATCTATAAAACAAAAAATGTCTCCTACATTTGCTTGACACAAACATAGGAGACAGGCTTTTGTTTTTATATACTCTCCTATTTCACTGCATTCTCGTAAGCTGTCTTGCCACCTACAACTGGCAGAGTCAAGCTTGTCTCGTTAAGATCAACTGTCAGCTCTGTTCCAGCTTTCGGCCAGATCGTAAACTCAGGATCGCTCGAAAAAATCATCAGACCAATCTGTTGGCCTGCAGGAATAATCTGATCGTCAGGCTGTAGATCAAAGCTCAAATCATAAAACTCACCTGGCTTCAAAGGACTGCTCTCAGTCAATGATTTATAATTCTGGGGATCTGCCCAACCCCTAGTAATAATATTTTCTGTAATCTTTACCTTTTCTCCTTTTTCCCAAGGCAAAGCTACTAACCAAACCGAAAGATTCGCCGCAACCTTACTGCTTGCCAAACGGATCTTGATTTTCGACAAGCCCGAAATATGCAGGTCTTTAGTTAGAATAGGGGTTAGATATAACAGTCTATGTTTTGAATTTGCCAACTGAGCCAATGAATCTCCCGAAAAGGAAACATCATCAACAATAGTCTCATTCTTCTGTTTAGCTTTTTTATTGGACATCAATGATCCATGTCCATTCCCACCTGCTCCCAAGAACAAATCCACATCTGAGGCTGCAGGATTTGGAAAGTCTGCATAGGCAGTAGGATTCACCTGACGCTCATCTTCCCTAACAATCCAAGCTTTGGGATCTTTCTCCACCCCATTTTCATCCCCATACAGGTATCTTGTGAACCAGCGGTTCATCATTTTCATTGGTGGAGGACCACCATGGCCATCCTGATGGTAATAGATCTGCGCTGGAAGACCCAATTCTTGTGCTGCTTTATAGATTCTATAGCTATGCTCCGGCATGACATTCCAATCGTTGAAACCATGTGACATCAATAGGGCTGCTTTCATTCCCGACATTTGGTTTAAATAATCGCGACCCTTCCAGAAGTCATTATAGTCTCCCGTTTTACGGTCCATACCCTGTGCCATCTCCGTATCACGAACAACCTTATTGCCATAAGCACGTTTGGACTCATCCCCAGAATGTACAAAATCATACAGTACATCGATATCTTCACCCAAATATCCGCCAGGACTGCGCACTAGTCCATTAGAACGATAATAATGGTAATAAGAAGTATTTGGAGCTACAGGGATAATTGCCTTCAAGCCTTCTACACCGGTTGTTGCGGCCGCTAATGGCAATGTGCCATTGAAGGAAGTACCTGTCATACCGACCTTTCCGGTAGACCAATACGCTTTTACCTTTTCTTGTCCTTCCCTGCTTGTATAACCATTATCTTTGCCCGACAGCCATTCAATTACGGCTTTCGGAGCCAATGACTCATTCGGACCTCCTATTGTTGGCGAACCATCTGATAGGCCTGTCCCTGGTGAAGATGAATGTACAACGATAAATCCGCGCTTCACCCATTCACGTATCAAGCTGTTTGATATAATCGGTCTTTTCCCTGTTCTTTTCACATCCGGATGAACCCTTGGAGTCGGTGCATCCTCTCCCAGTTCATGCTTTACATTCCACATCACTCCTTCCACATCGCCAGCAACACCAGCATAATAAGGACTGGTCTCATAAATAACCGGCAATTTCAACTGTTCGGTCTCCGTCTGAAATGGTCTCGTCACATCCATATGCATACGGTCAAGTTTACCATCTCCGTCGGTATCAAACTCCGTTTCAACCCAAAGATCCTCACGTATCCATTTGTCAGGTGTATTGAAACCCTCCACAACCTGAGCCTCACCCTCCTTAATCACTGGAACTGTCTGCCCATCAACAAGATTTACTGCCCCCAATAGGAATGCAGAAAATAATAATGCACTAAAAGATTTTTTCATCATCATCGATTTATCCTTATTACAATATTACCTAATTTTTCTAAAAATATCCTCCAAGCCATTGGTGTTACAAAATCAAAATCGTAAATTACTAGAACATAAGCTGCTACCCGCAGCAAACCTAGACTATAAACTATCAACTGGATAGCAGTTGCATAAATTTATCAATTATGAAAAACTTCAATTCTGATACTTCAAGAAGGGATTTTATTAAAAAAGCTGCTTTGGGCGTCGGTATGCTTGGCTTATCCGCCATGGGCATGAGCGCAAAGTCTTACGGCAGAATAATGGGCTCCAATGATAGAGTGCAGGTGGGAATAATTGGATTCTCCAATCGCTTCAAAGACTCTTTGGTACCATCGTTTATGAACCATGCCAAAGACCTCAATTTTGAATTCGTTGCCGTGTCTGACATCTGGAACCGCCGCCGTGATGAAGCTGAAGCCTATATTAAACAGAAGACCGACCAAAGTATCAGAAAATACCGCAACAATGATGAACTTTTTGCTGCGGGTAATATTGATGCAGTTATAATCAGCACTGCAGATTTTCAGCATGCGCTGATGGCTGCCGAAGCCGTTAGGAACGGTAAAGATGTTTATGTGGAAAAGCCAATGGCTGAAACCCTGGAAGATGCTAAAATCCTCCTCAAAGCAGTCCAAGATACCGGTAAAATCCTACAGGTAGGCTCCCAGCGCAGAAGCGCACCCAACTATATCGCTGCAAACGATTACATTAAATCGGGAAAATTCGGAGATATCAATATGGTAGAAATGACCTGGAATGTAAACCAACCGGGGCGTTGGAGACTACCAAAATTGGTCAGCGAAATACGCAAGGAAGACACAGACTGGGACCGCTTTCTAATGAACAGGCCTAAGGTAGCGTGGGACCCACGGAAATATCTCGAGTTTAGGCTTTTCTGGCCATATTCCTCAGGTATTTGGGGGCAATGGATGGCACACCAGATCGATACCGTACATTGGTTCTCCGACCTCAACCACCCTAGGAGCATCGTGGCAAACGGAGGGATATATACCTGGAAAGATGGACGCGAAAACCCAGATACCGTAACTGCCGTAATGGATTACGGCCCAAAGGACGACGCTACAAAAGGATTTCAGGTGATCTACTCATCAAGATTCACCAACTCCGCGGGGGGAATAAAAGAACTTTATTACTCCAATGCCGGAATGTTAAACCTGGACACCAATCAGGTATCTGCCGAAGGCGGGCTCTCCGAAAAATCCGCTGCAGAAATGGGAATGAAAGCAAATCTATTGACACCATTCACCCTGGACAATGCTACAAAGATTGAAACATCAGCAAATACTGGTGGAGACCCCATGACATCGCTGCACATGAGGAACTGGATGGATTGCGTGCGGAGCAGAAAAACACCGAATGCTTCCGTGCAAGCAGGATATAACCACTCCGTAGCTAATATTATGGCTAGAACAGCAATGGAAACTGGAAAAAGAGTAACATTCGACGATGTGAAACAAGAGGTAATTACCAGCTAAAATTTGGTCCAATGAAAAGAAAACTTATTTTTACATACCACTTAAAAGGAATCTCCTTGTTTGCATTATGTGCCATTTCCTTTACTTCTGTTGCACAGAAAAAATATGCCATCTCAGAACGACCTGATGAACAACGAGTGGATATCACGGTAGATGGGAAACCTTTCACATCGTATATCTATCCTGATGATTTAATGAAACCTGTCCTATACCCTTTACGAACCAGCAAAGGGACTTTAGTTACGCGAGGATGGCCATTGGATCCTCGTCCGGGAGAAAGAGTAGACCATCCACACCATGTCGGAATGTGGTTCAACTATGGAAATGTAAATGGCCTCGACTTCTGGAATAATTCAACAGCAATTCCTGAAGATAAAAAGAAAGATTACGGAACCATTAAGCATGTTGCCGTAAAAAACAAGGAAATCAACCGAGATGGTGCCATCCTGGAAGTTGAAAAAGATTGGCAAACACCTGAAGGAAAAACCCTGATCAAGGAAACTACGAAATATACTTTCAGTGAAGTAGACAATCAAAGGTCCATCGAAATGGATACTAAACTAACCGCGCAGGATGAAGATGTATCATTTGCGGACAACAAAGAAGGATTGTTGGGGATACGAATAGCTCGTGAACTGGAGCACCCTTCCAAAAACCCAGAGATATTCACCGACGCGAATGGAAACCCCACCAAAGTCGCAGCACTCAATAATGATAACGTAACTGGAAAATATAGAAGCAGTGAAGGGATTGAAGGAGACAACGTTTGGGGAACAAGAGCCCATTGGGTCAATCTGATGGGAAAAATCAACAATGAACCCATATCCATCCTGATTCTAGATAACAATAAAAATATTGGATACCCAACCTATTGGCATGCCCGTGGATATGGCTTGTTTGCTGCAAACCCTTTGGGACAGAAAGAATTCAGCAAAGGTAAAGAAACACTGAACTTTAATTTGAAAGCAGGTGAATCCGTGAATTTTAAATATAAAGTAATCATCAACTCAGGATCCAACCTTACTGATGACGAAGCCTTCAAAGCATTTAATGACTTCGTAGGAAAATAAAAATAGATAGGAGGATTTCTAAAAAGTTCTAGTGGACAAATAGTAATCCTCTTTTTCTGTCATTAATGCCTTTTCTTCTTTTTTCTTGTCGTAATAGCCACAAAGGTGAAGCACACCATGGATAATAACCCTGTTCAATTCATCCTTTTCGGAAACTGAAAACTTTGAAGCATTCTCACGAATCCGCTCCACAGAGATAAAAATATCACCAGCAATGACATCTTCATCCTCAGAAGAATCAAAAGTCACGATATCTGTAAATGTATCATGATTCAAATATTGCCTATTGATCTCTAATAGATAAGCATCAGAACAGAATACAAAGCTCAATTCCCCTACACGCTTAAAACCTTCCGCCTTAATTGTTTCTCCAATCCAAGTCCTAATTTTCTGTTTGTCCTTTACTGTAAAGTCAATATCTTCCGAAAAAAATTGAATATCCTTTAATGCCATTTTAAAATGATTTACTGTCCATATAGGTCTGCAATATCAAAACTGCCGATACTTGATCAATCAATTGCTTGTCCTGTCTTTTATGTTTCTTCATGCCAGACTGAGAAATAGCTTGGGAAGCTATCTTCGAAGTAAATCTTTCATCTACCTCTTTAATGGGAATATGAGGATAGGTTTTGCGTAGTTTCCGCATAAATCCTACTACATGTTGCGCGGACTCTGATGCTGTCCCATCCATTTGCAATGGCTTGCCTACGACAAAGGTCTCAACCTCCTCCTTGGACAGATAATCTTCCAAGTAGATCCATATCTCTTCAGGGTGAACTGTCGCTAAAGGACTCGCAATAATCTGAAGACTGTCTGAAACAGCCAACCCTATCCGCTTGGTCCCATAATCAAATGCCATTATTCTCATGTCTCTGCAATTTTCACAAAATTACAATTAAACTTTAGAATACAACCTCCCATAAATCGCAAAATATCTATACATTTGATAGATATTATTTTGAAAATGAAAACAATCATCTATCTGATAACTTTACTGTCCCCTGTTTTTGTGATGTCACAGTCCTTGGAGCAAGACATCCAGCAATATCGCGACAAGCAGATCCAAGAAATGGTAAAGGATGAATTCGGCCCACTGCGCAAAGATCAAGTGGAATTCATCAAGTTCTTTCCGGTAAACCCAGATTATGTGGTAACAGCTGAGGTTGAACCTCTGTTTAATGAACAGTCTTTTCGCATGCCGACCTATGATGGAACATCCAATGAGTACAAAAGATACGGAATCCTCCACTTTGAGCTGGGTGGACAAAAAGTAGCCCTGACCGCTTACCAAAGTGTTGCCCTATTCCAGAACCCTACCTATAAAAACCATCTTTTTGTGCCATTTATGGACAATACAAACGGAGATGCCACTTATGAAGGGGGCAGATACCTGGACCTGAGCATCGAAGACATTAAAGACGGAAAGATCAAAATTGACTTTAACAAAGCCTATAACCCTTACTGCGCCTATAGCAATGGCTACAGATGCCCACAACCTCCAAAGGAAAATATCCTTACTGGCATTACAATTGATGCTGGAGAAATGAAATATAAAGGACCGAAAAACGAACGTAACGTGAATAAAAGCATGGCAAAGAACTTCAGTGAAGGAGAGATTGCGTTAATAAATGGAGCTGATGTAAACAGCAAGATGCATGTTTATCAGATTACTGATGACAAAGAACTTGCTGTCCTGAAAAAACCTTCTGAAGACATCAAATTTGATGACCCTCTTTTGGATAAGCTTGCTGCTCGGATGCTACTGACAGTCAACGACCCTGAACATGCCGGAGTCGGAATTGCCGGACCACAGGTTGGTATCAATAAAAATGTCATCTGGGTGCAGAGACTGGATAAAAAAGATGAACCCTTCGAATTCTATATGAATCCCAAGATTATATGGAGGTCCAAACTAACGCGTGTGGGAGCAGAGGGATGCCTCTCCATTCCGGACCTAAGGCAGGATGTTAAACGCAGCTATGCCATCAAGCTGCAACATATCGACCGAAAAGGTGAAGTGAAGGAAGAACTGGTAGAAGGATTTACTGCAGTTATCTTCCAACATGAGGTCGATCACCTGTATGGTATTTTATTTCCGGACAGGATTGAGGAGTCCAGCAAACTAGAATTCGAACCGCTAAAAGAAAAAGTAGAATTCCTGATTCCAAAAGGAAGTGTCCGACCATAGGGTAAATTTTGTACCCAGAAACAGGCATATTTAAAATTGAACGTTTAAATGCTGAAAACTTGGCTATCTTTAGCGATATTTAACCTTCGCCCTAAAGAAAATGTACAATACTGCCCATAGCATCGCTATTGTCGACGACCATTCCTTGATTCTTCAGGGCTTGGTAAGCCTATTGGACCGCATCAAAACCTATGAGGTAACAGCAACCTTTACCAAAGGTTCCGATCTGCTCAGCTTCCTCCAAACTGACCCTGTGGATATTGTCCTGCTGGACATATCATTGCCCGACATCAACGGCATCGATCTTTGCCTCGAAATCAAAAGAGTAGCACCCAATGTTATTATCTTGGGGCTCAGCAACCATACCGAACGAAGCGTGATCCTGCAGTTGTTGCAAAACGGCGCATCCGGTTATTTGTTGAAGAACATTGATATCGAAGAGTTGGAGAAATGCCTCGACCAAGCTGTAGGAAAACAGATGGTCTTCAGCGCTGCAGTACAGGACATTATTGCCAATCCCATCAGCTCAGACCTGCCCTTACTGCCAAAACTAACAAAAAGAGAAACTGAAATCCTGAAACTGATTGCCTCAGGGAAGACCTCCGTTCAGATCGCAGAGGAATTGTTTCTGTCCCCGCTCACCATCGAAACCCATCGGAAAAGGATGATGAGCAAGTTCAAAACAAAAAATATGATGTCGCTAATAAAAATAGCAACCGAGAATAAATTGATCTAACGTTCCTTTAAACGAACCTCATAAAGTTTGCTCCATAACTTCCCAGTCAATAGCAATGTCTTGCTATCAGGCCTATAAGCAATACCGTTCATCTCATTGTCATAAGGAGCACGCTTGCCATCGTACAAACCCACAAAATTGATCTTCCCTTCAATTACCCCAGTCTCCGGGTTGATAATCACAATCTCATCCCTATCACCATGATATAGATTGGCATATACTTTACCATCGATAAATTCAAGTTCATTGATGCTGTCAACAGAACCATTATCATCAAAAACCTCGATCGAGCCGGTCTCGGTCAGATTCTCAGGGTCCAGGAAATATAGTCGGCTCGTACCGTCCGATTTTATGAACCTATTGCCGTCATGGGTAAGGCCCCAACCTTTTGTGCTCTTCTGATAATCGAATGATCCGAGTTGTTTGAAATTGCGCTTGTCGTAAATGTGCCCCCGATTGTTTTCCCATGTCAAAACGTACATCCTGTCCCCGACCACGGTCATACCCTCGCCAAATTCATCCCCTGCCATATCAGCCCTTTCAAGAACCTCGCCTGTGGCCAGGTCAACTTTCCTCAACGTAGATTCCCCCCATCTCCCAGTGGTCTCATAGAGGGTCCCATTGTCATAATAAAGTCCTTGGGTGAACGCAGCCGGATCATGGGGATAGACGTTCAACACCTCGAAGGAGTAGGCGGTGGGTGCCACAGGGACAACCTGGATATCCCTGTAGGCAATTTCTTGGGACCCATTGGCGTACAGCTTGGCACTCAGAGTCTTGTTTCCGTAACCGAACGGGTCAGTATCGAGATCCAAGGAATTCGTGTCCGTCCTGACCTCAAGAACTTCACCGTCCATAGAATAGACTACGGAATCGATCTGCGGGTCCGGGAAGTTCAATCTTAGGGTAACTTTTTCACCCTTTAGGACCTTGAGCGTACCGGAAGGCTCAGAAAATTCGAACTTACCACCCTGGGTCCTACACGAAGAAAGGAAAACCGTCAGAATGGAAACCATAAATAATAATTTGACTTTAGATCTCATTGTCTGTCTTAATTTGATGAATTAACGATTAAAAGGCATCACACTACCGACAAACCATGTTGGGTCGATAGGAAAGTGGCCAGTTAGCGGGCCGTAATTCTGATCCCGGCACTGGTTCATTGAGTACCAGACCAAATTTAGCATTATTTTTATGCATACTCCAAAATTTCATTGTAGCGTTTTATCCATATCAATGTTTCCGGGCCGCTGTACAAGCGATTGATTGATTCGGGAATTCGACCAAGACCATAAAAACGAATAAAATAAAACTTTTTGGCGGACAAATCGTTACCCTGAAAGGCATTCGGGAAAAAAAGGCGCTTCAGCCTACTATCCCCTGCTGTAGCCCTCCCGGTCGGTCGTGCCTTCAATTGTGCGTTGTTCTCGCCCCCAATGGGCTGCCATCCTGTGACAACAGGTCATATAGAATTATAACCGAGAAAAATTATCCGTTAATGACCAAGAAACGTGCAAGACTTTTTAAAACAACAACGGTTTTCAGACTGTTCCCTCATCCTTTCGACCTTAAAAGGAACCCCCTGAAAAGGTATGATGAGGACAGGGCATTTACAGACGCCGTTGCCAACCTTACCCGCCCAGCTTTTGAACTTTTCTACCTCCACCACCTTGAACACTTCCTGGAATCAAGATCCGGTAATTTCAGGGACTTCAACCTCAGGTTGAACTGCATCCTCAGGGAAAGGATAAAAGAGCTCGAATCCCATTTCCAGGACACTGGTTATTTTCCCAAGGACATGGAAGCGGTCCATCTCATGGAATTCCAGGAATTCATCGCCAAAAAACTCTTCTTGCCCTACAGAAAAACTTGAGCTGTTCTATAAGGTATTGCTCTTTGGACTGGTGGACAAATGTGAAAGACGTTAAGGGGAACTTTGGAACGGATTGGATTTTGCATTCTTGGGGGTGATTTTAGGAAATAAAACCCGGGGCGTACTTGGCCATCCCGGGCATAACGAAATTTCTAAGCATCGCTTAGCTTTTGTTAAATTAGTTATTTTTTTCAATGGTGGCGCAACTTCCGTACAAAAATAATATCGATCATCTCTTCTGCTGGTCCCGGGTGGCCAAACGGGCCATTTTCCCGATCACCCCGGAGCCCTGAATTTCAGAAACTTATCAAAACTTCGCCGTCTTTTTCTCCAAGATGCTTCGGCATTCCTGGCCCCACCGAGATTTTTTTAAGAATCCTCATCAATGAAAGGAAAAGCCGGATGAATTCCCGAAATACCAGTTCAATAAATCTTTCTGGCCGAAAAGGAAGGCACCATAACCTGAGCAACCATCAACCCTGGCAAATTCGACAGGAAGCTAATGAAGCCCTACCCCGACCCCCAGAGAGCAAACAGCTCGATCCTATTGGTCCAAAATTTTTTCCATCCGCCCAAACTTATATATCCAGCAGATTGTTATATGCAGGAAAGGAGATACATCATGCCCGAAATTCTGACATTCAAGAGTACGATTTCTAAAGAGGGACTGGAGCTGAACGGTGTAGTGTCCGATGCCATCCTCCAGGTTGAGGAACTGCTGAGGAAAATAGAGGAAGTGAAGGAATTTACCTACAAAGGGTATGACATTCACGAATTCAACAGCAATTGCGACATGTTGCTGATAAAGTTCAGTATCCAGTGGAGGGGGTGAGCAAAAAATAAAGAGCGTCATTAGCCAAACTATAAACAGACCGATGAACAGACAAAAATCATTTACATATGACCGACAAACAGAGAATAATAGAAAAGATCGATAAGTACATACATATCTTCAAGCTCATCAACATTGGGATTCTGCCATGTTCTGCCAGGGAGATTTTCCGTGAATATTTCCACGTCCCCTCTGCAGGGGCAACCTATTCAGAAGATCCACCCCAGAATGGGGAGAGGGTGCATTTAGGGGTCAAGGATGAAAAAAAAGAGCTGCTTCCGGAGGTTTTCGTGGACTTTTTGAGGGATCTGAACGAAAAGAACAAGTCCCTGCCTGATCCGATCGAAAGTGCCGACCTGTCAGAATTCAGTGTTAGGTCCCAGGGCGGACCATCTTCCATCCCACAAGGCAGGGCCTGATGGGAAACGCAATAACCCCATTCCTGCCAAGGGTTACGCCTGGATTGGTTTGGGATCCCGTGGGATATCGTTAAAGTGTATATTTTTTCATTATATCCATTTTTAGCTAGGATATAGCTGGAGGAGGACTTACACGGCCAGGCAGCCTGAGCTTCTTAACCATTGTTACCAGTTATTAAACGAAAAAGGGAACTTTCTCGTGGTAAAGAATAGAATGACCGCCAAAACATTTAGACGATTGGTCCCAATCTACGGGGCATTGGTCGAGACGACCGACGAACTCATTATCCAGGAAATTTACATATCCCACATTTCTCCCCTCGGCAGGGTTGAAGGCAGTTTCATTGGCAAGGATCTATCCATCCTGCTGGGGAAGAACATCTCCCAGCGCATCAAAGATCTGCTCGAGAATCCTCCCCTCTGGCACTTCTTAAATGTTTCGGTTCCAGGCAGCAGGCAAAAAAACGACCTCCTTGCTGCCGTCGAACGCCAGGGGGGGAGCGATAAGGATCCTGGTATTTCCAGGAGACGGAAAGTAGGTAGCTCCAGACCTCCATGAAGAACTTGAGGCGGAGAGGGAGCGCATAGGGAGGCTCCTTCACGACGGAGTGGGCCAGCTGCTGTATGCCGCCAGGTTGAATTTACAGCACTTTCTGTCCCAGCACCAGGCGCACCTGGGAGACATTACCCCGACCAAGTGAATATTGGGCGAGGCCATACAGAAAATCCGAAAGATATCTTATGAGCTCTCTCCAAAGACGCTTCTGGACTTTGGATTGCAGAGTGCCATGGGCGAGATGGCGGCAAAGCTCCAGAACGGAGGCATTAAGGTTGACGGCCAGTTATATGGTCCGGAAAACAACTTGATGGAAAGCGAGAAATTTTTGGTTTACAGGATCTGTCAGGAACTGCTGAACAACAGCCTTAAACACTCCCATGGCACCCATATCAGGATAGTTGCGAAGGTAGAGGGCACCAAGGCCACGGTCACCGCCATCGACAAAGGCGATGGTTTCCATACAACCGGCGGTGAAGTGTTCCATCTCGGTTCTGGGCTTGCCCGAATAAGGGAGGCCGTCCGGGTCAGGTTCGGTACGGTTAAATTGAAAAAACACCCAATTTGGCACCTTGTGTCTGTAAGCCTTTTCCTCATGGGCGGGCCATACAAGTTATTGAAATACCACATTACTATTGGCATCAACAATCGGCCATTCTGTAACCAAGGAATTCTTCCATCCTGCACGATTGATCGGACAGTTAATACAGGTACAGAAGTACGCTGCAGACAAAAAGGGGCTGGACCTTGCCACGGACATCGCCATAGCAGAGCAAATCCAGATCTATAGCTGTGAGTTCAGGATAAAGCAGATAGTATCAAACCTGCTCAGTAATGCCATAAAATACACGTCCAAGGGGACCGTTTCGATCTCAGTCCGAATCTCGGTAAGCAACGGGCACCCAGCTCTCCAAGTTAGGGTGGAGGTGACTGGAACGGGTATCAGCAAAGATCAGCAAAAG
The DNA here is from genome assembly GCF_002734235.1 of Sphingobacterium sp. 1.A.5. Classification (NCBI taxonomy): domain Bacteria; kingdom Pseudomonadati; phylum Bacteroidota; class Sphingobacteriia; order Sphingobacteriales; family Sphingobacteriaceae; genus Sphingobacterium; species Sphingobacterium sp. 1.A.5. The sequence goes on along the minus strand of NZ_PEBA01000031.1, from coordinate 4,701 downwards.
TACATTTTCCGCCAGTACTACAGGATTAGGGAAAACTCTCGGGCCACAGGGTTCGGCCTTGGCCTGTACATCAGTAAGCTACTGGCAGAACAGATCGACGGAAAGATAACGGTGCGGAGCACACCGGGCAGAGGATCAACTTTTTCGCTGCAGGTCAGACTGGCCAAAGACGGAATAAAAATAGACCACAGTGGGCCAAAAAGCATTTCGTACATCCCTAAGGACATCAGGATGGTTATTATTGAGGACAACAAGATAAACAGTTTCTATATGTCTCAACTCAACGAAGGGTTTGGCAATGTCAGGGTATTCCTGAACAGTGATGCCGTGGACTTCACCCTTGCTAATCCCGTTGACCTCATCCTGACCGACCTGCACATGCCCGGACCTGACGGATGGGATGCCCTGAGAATGGTCCGCAAGGAAAGGGAATTCCTACCAGTCCTCGCTTTGACCTCAGAGAACAGGGACAGTTTCTATACAGGAAGAGAGGACACCGAAGACCGCTTTGACCGGGTGCTTTCCAAACCCCTGGTTTCCACGGAACTGGCGGAGGCGGTTCTATCCTGCCGTCAATCAAGGGCAGCGGGCCTCACCAAGGGCTGGAAAAGGGTCAAAAATCCTAGGGTTGAGAAATTTGGGAGTTCACTTTACGACGGTATTTCCCAACAGCCCGCCAAGTAGCTTTTCAGCTTCCTTGAGCTTTTGGTACTTGTCCAGGAGGATCTGCAGGTTGGCCGGATCCTGTTCAGCCTTAATTTCCTCCCTGAACCTTTCCATCTCCACCTCGACCTTGATCTTTTTCATCCTGTAGATCAGCTGTACCACGAGTTCCTTCAACTGGTCCCTTTCCTGGGGAACAAATATCTTTCGCTTGTCGTCGTTCCAGTTCGGACTCACCTCATACCTGTTTGCCAAACAGTCTATCGCCATTTTGGCCACCAGGGGATCTGCATGGGAGAAAAAATACCTGGCCTCTGGCACCTCGAAACGCTCTGAGTGAGCACGGAACTCCTCAACGATCTTTCTGCTCACCTGGTCACTCAAGGTGATATCCTCCAGACTTGCCAAAAGGTACGGTGCAACCGGGAGATCTGCGTCCCCTTCCCAGGTCACCTGTTCCCTGCCGTAATTCAGCAGCACCCTTACCAGTTCGCGTTCCATAAGGACCTCGGAGGACTCGGGATTACCAGGTTTTGGCGGAAGTACGCCCTGCGACTCCATTGCTGCGAGCATTTCCGCAGGGATGAATCCATCGTCCGGGATCTGGGAATTACTTTCCGCAGACGGTCCCTGGGCCGATTTTGAGACATTCTTGGCACGCTCCAGCCTCATCTTGTTCAGCTCGGTCAACAGGACCCTCTCCTCGATCTGGAGGAGACTGCTGCACTGCTGTATGTATACAGAGACCTTGATTTCATCTGGGATAAGGGAGATGCTCTTTACAACCTCACGGATAACTTCTGACCGCTTGATCGGATCATGGCCAGCCTCGCCGAGCAGGACCCTGGTCATGTAAAAGACGAAATCCTCCTCGTTTTTCTCCAGGTAGGCCCGGAATGAGGAGGGACCGTGCTTTTGGATGTAAGAATCGGGGTCGTTCCCGTCTGGGAAGAGCAGCACTTTGACGTTCATGCCTTCCTCGAGCAACATCTCGGCACCTCGGATGGATGCTTTGATCCCAGCTTGGTCCCCGTCGTACAGGATGACCACATTGCGCGTGAACCTTCTTATGAGCTTGATCTGGCCAGTGGTAAGAGAAGTGCCCGAGGAGGCTACCACGTTTTCGACCCCCGCCTGATGGCAGGAGATGACGTCGGCGTACCCTTCCACCAGGTAGCACGCATCGCTGTCCACTATAGCTCTCTTGGCCAGATGTATTCCATAGAGCACATTTGACTTGTGGTAAATGTCCGATTCAGGAGAATTAACGTATTTGGGCACCTTCTTGTCAGTCTTTAGGGTCCTGGCCCCAAATCCTATAACCCTTCCGGTCAAGTTGTGGATGGGAAAGATAACGCGTGCCCTGAACCTGTCATACAGCGAACCGTCCTCCCGCTCGATTGCAAGGCCAGCCTCCAGGAGGTATTCCGCGGAGTGTCCCTCCCTTTTGGCAGAGTCCACGAGGGCCGTCCAGTTTTCCGGGGAATAACCCAGTTCAAATTTCCTGATGGTCTCCTCATGGTAGCCCCGCTCATGGAAGTAGCTCAGGCCAATGTTCCTTCCCTTCTCGGTCTCCAGTAGCTGTTCGGCGAAATATCTGCCTGCCCATTTGCTCAAGACGTAGAGGCTCTCGCGTTTCCCCTGAACCTGCTGCTGCTCTTGGCTAACCTGCTCTTCTTCAACGGGGATACCGTATTTGTTGGCCAGGTAACGGATAGCCTCGGGATATGAGTACTTTTCATGTTCCATGACGAATTTCAGGGAATCCCCTCCCGCACTGCACCCAAAGCATTTGTAAATGCCCTTGGAGACAGAAACATGGAAGGAAGGGGTCTTTTCGTTATGGAAAGGACAGTTGCCTATGAGCGAGGTGCCCCGCTTCTTCAGGTCTACGAACTCCCCCACCACCTCTTCAATCCGAGCTGCGTCCAGGACCATTTCAATTGTTTCCTTCTTGATCATCTCGAACAAAGATAGCAATATAAGTCCATTGCTGGGTATAGGATTAACGTTGCCCACCACATCCGGGATCCAGTGTTCATGGATATATCACCAAGCCCAACAGACCCCCTTGGACACCCTTGCAAGGTATATCCCCATGCGCTTGCTTTCCCTTGATCCTTTCGGGCCACAGCCCCCTTAACTATATCCTGCTCGGCCTAGTCCTGTCAAAGAAACGCACATAGTGAACATATCCCAGATCGTGGAGGTCCCTGAGGCAGCTGAAGTAGGAGGCCAGTGACATCTTGGACATCGTCGCCCCCTGGACTCCGAACATGCTTACCGGACCTGTCGGTCCGTTTTCAAGGTGCGTTCCCAAAAGGGCAGGAAAAACGGCCATATGGCGGCATGAAACCCTGGGATCCATTTCCAAACGGCGAAACGATCGGGGCAGGAAATTTCCCAGTGCCAGCAGCCAACCGAGTTTCACGGCTTCCCTGGTTTGTGACCCGATCTTCGGACCTGTATCTGCCGTTGCTGTTCCTGTAACTTTGCGCCATTTCGTTGAACGTGCTGTCGGTCGTCAATAAATTCCTGCCTAATACCCTTTCCATTGTAGATGCATACGGCCTTGAAGCGCGGAAGTGCTTCAACGTACAGTTTCTCGGGACCGCTGCTAAGATCGAAAGTGACCAGCTGCCGGTTTCCCCTCTTGAGGGACTCGAGGACCAGTTTGCGGGAATCCGGATCTGAGATCTCACGGATCGGAAACCTTTCCAGCTGCTTTTCAAGATCATAGCCGTTACTCTCGTAGAACTTGGACATCCTGTACTGTCCCTGGATGTCCATCTCCTTGGTGTCCAGCTGGCACCAAGCCCTGTAGGGCTCACCGTTCATGTTGGTAAACTGTTTGTGGACCGATCGGCCGCACATCAGGTTGTATGCCTCCTTTAGGGTGAACCTCTCCCTTCCGTTCACGTAGAATTTTCTCGGCCCTTGCTTTGAATCCGCGGGGATTTCGAGGGTATATGAGTTGAAGAAATAGTGCTCTGTCTTTCTGCTCTGGGAGAACTGGAGCTCCGCCGAGACGGTTTGGCCGCTGACAATTCCCTGGAAGTGTAGTTGAAACTCCTTTTTGCCCCTTGAAATCTTTGATTGGAGGGCTTCGTGCAATTTGTTCCCAAAGCCAGCATAGAAAATCTGGTCTTTGAGGTAGTCGTAATTTTCTTTGTTCATTCTGCTTGAATTTAGTTATAGGATGGTATCTGCAATACCTTGCTCATTTGGCCGTGTCCGGTTTTAACGTCGATTCTCATTCCTCCATTTGGCTCGGATACCCCCACTGATAGAAATTTCCCTCGCGAAAAGGTGAATTGTGGAAACACGGCAACAATGGTGTGATGGATGTACGGAGCGAACCTATCCATGGCTCTATCACATAATCTGGAACGACTTCCAACTCTTGGAGGGCAGTCCGCCCTGTTCTCCCAGAGGCCTGAAAAATTTAGTCAAGGGGCGCGCCTGCACCAAAGGTTCCAGAAGCTGGGTACCCCAGTTCGATCAGGGATAGCAGCGGCCCCAAAGTTCGTCCAATTGATAACTGTCTGGAGGCTCTAGGCCCTGCACGAGAAACCTCTCCCTGAGAAGCTCTCCACCCTGTTTGCGTGTCAACGGTTCTCCAAGTGCAACTCCGTCCCATTCTGCCCTGCTCCTTCGATCAGCGGCCAGATATATCCGGAGCTGGGAGAGAAGTTCGGATGATCCCTCAGGTATCTGACCAATTTGCCTTCTGACGATGGGGGCTGTCTCCTATGTTTGTGTCAAGCAAATGTAGGAGACATTTTTTGTTTTATAGATTTGCTGTATTTAGTGAAAAGAGGGAGAGCCTAGGGCTGTCTTAGTAGCTTTTTTAGCATACTGATTTTTAGAGATGGCCTTCCTCTTTTTCGCTTCCTAAGACAGAACAGAATGTAAGGCGGAATTACAGTCCAGCTTGAATATCCATCAGGAGACAAGTCCAAGGGAAGTTTCACTATTGATTTTTCAGTTTCACATCAAAAAATTAACATGAAAACACTCAAGCAGGTCGTTGGCATT
>NZ_PEBA01000030.1:0-17164 GCF_002734235.1 Sphingobacterium sp. 1.A.5 | reverse complement strand
TCCCAGTTGGGAATAGGCCTTCAACAACGGCTGAATCTTTATTGAATTGATGACCTGGTCGACCACTCGGGCAGGATGGTTTTCCGGCAGTAGTTCTTCAAAAGTTGGCGGAAAGGCCATCAGCTGGTGCTGATMATAGGGCTTGAAAGCAGGTAGTTTTCTGGATGGTTTTGATGACATTCTCTGATCGATTAATATACTTAAATATATGTAAATCAATTGATTATATCAAATCTTAAGTACATAAGATAATTAAAATTTATCACATATTTTGCCAAGATAATTATGATACAGCCCCTCAATAGCCACCAAAAAAAACGTGACCTAGCTAGGTCACGTCTGCGAAATTAATGTATGTGTATGAATTGTAAGCTTATTAATAACCTGGGTTTTGAACCAAGTTTTTGTTGGCATCTAGCTCTTGTGCAGCGATTGGCCAATATTCATCTTTGTTTTCTCGGTACACTACCTCTTGGGTTCCAAAGGATTTAGTAGCAACACTGTGGTTGTAAACAGGGTTTGCGTTTTCATCGATTCGGGTTAAAACGTTCCTATCCCAATTGTTGCCTAATCTATTCAGGTAGATATATCCATTCATGACCTGTTTTGCAATCCCCCAACGGCGGAGGTCATGCCAACGAAGGCCATCATTTGCTAATTCAACTTTTCTTTCATATCGCAATGCCGTACGCAATTGTGCTTGCGACAAACCGTTTGGTAGGTTTGGCATATTGGCGCGTTGTCGAATTTGGTTGATCGCATCATAAACCGTAGCATCAATGCTGTTTCCTTCAATTTTAGCTTCTGCATAGATCAACAAGAGCTCAGCATAGCGGAATATACCAACGTTCAGATCGGAGAATCCCGAAACCGAAGTCGTTGCAAAATCAGCAAGGTCAGTATGCTTGCGCCATAAATATCCGCTAAATGAACGATAAGCATTCGTAGCATCTGCATTGGCCTGAGAAGTCGGTTTTTCAGCAGAGCCATTGATCACTGGCCAGTAATTGTTCACCCTCGAAAATGCAGCGTTCGGCTCAAATTGAAATCCCATAAATCTAGAATGCGGACGAACGGTATATAAATCCAGGCGTGGATCTCTGTTTTCAAAAGGATTTTCTGGATTGTATAAAGTGGATTCTGTAATGAATTTTCCCTCCAAATCCTGAAATGAATCAATAAAGTTTTGAGTCGGACCCCAATAACAAACACCTTTTCCTAATCTAGATGCCAAATAATATCCTTGGTTATGGGTGTTATCACTAATATTGCGATTGTATTCTACTACCCAGATCCATTCCTTGCTGCTCTCATAGCCTTTATGCCCAAAAATGTTTGCTACTTCTGGCTCGCCTTCTTTATGTGTTTTGTTGGCATATTGGATGGAGCTGTCAAATTCTGTTAAGCTATGTATGCCATTTGATAGCGTTATCGCTTTTTTGGCAGCCTCTGCCGCAACATTATATTGTTTCGCATATAATGCTACTCTTGCTTTCAATGTATATGCAGCAATGCTTGAAGCCCTGGAAAACTTTACTCCAGCTTGTGAGAGTGGTAAATGGTCGGCAATAGCAGTCAATTCTTCCAAGGTGAATTTTTCAATTTCCGATTTTGCGGTTCGAGCAGGTAATTCATCCGATAATTTCAATGCATTTTTTAGCAATGGAACATCCCCGTAAAGCTCAATTAATTGAGAATAACAGTATGCGCGGATAAATCTTAGTTCAGCGTCAATTCTAGCGTAATCGGCTTCAGACATACTCGATTTGATGCCTTCTAATTTGTCTAGCACATCGTGTACCCTGCCAATTGTTTTATAATGTGCGGCCCAAGGTTTTGTGGCCAGCGCATTGTCGGTGGTAATCGAACTCGTAATAGGAGAGGTGTAATTATTACCTGGTCTTGCATAGCCAATATCGGTGATATTGTCCATTACGTGCCATATAGGCGTACTAGAAGCATCAAGCAATGTCAAAGCTTTATAAGCTCCTAATAAGCCCATTTCTGCCTCTTTTTGCGTGGTAGGGAATGTTTCTGAAGACGGGTTGTCCAATGGTAACTGTTCCAGACCGCATGATGTCATTAGAGCAGCACAAAGTGCACTCATTCCTATGATTGATTTTGTTATCTTGATCATTGTTCTTTAAAATTTGAAGTCTAAACCAAATGTGTACACCTTAACCTGCGGGTAAAAGTTCCCTGCACCCAAGGAAACACCATCTTGTGCGCCTGAGTTGTAGTTGATCTCAGGATCATAGCCCTCGTAAAAGTTTGTTTTTGTAAATAAGTTCTGGCCATTCGCATAGATGAAAATTCCACCAATCTTAGAATTTGCAAGCCAGCTTTTAGGAATTTCATAACCTAATTGAACATTCTTAAGCCTTAAATACGAAGCGCTTCTCATCCAGAAATCCGAGTTCTGCGTGTTATTGGTTGAAGTAACAGATACTCTTGGCAATGATGCGTTTTTATTGTCTTCAGACCAGTAATCCAATTGCCATGGTTTGATAGCAGAAGAATTTACTGCTGGAATTACATAATGAGAATCCAAGTAGCCATCAACTTTTGCTACACCTTGGATAAATGCTCCAAACCTGATTCCCTTATAGCCTAGATCCAGATTAAATCCATAAGTGTATCGTGGAATCGTATTACCGATAATTACCTTGTCGGCATCAGAGATCTTCCCGTCAGGAATAACGTTTCCATTCTCGTCAAAGCCACCAGCGATGTCCTTATAACGGATATCTCCAGGTTTGATCGTGCCAAATTGAGTTGGTCCATTGTCAATTTCTTCCTGTGATTGGTAGAGTCCATCAGAGACATAACCAAATATGGAGTTAATCGGATAGCCGACTTGTTGTCTCAATAAAGTTCCCTGGGTTTGTCCGGCCATATCGGTTATCTTATTTCTGACATCCGAGATGTTGGCACCGATCCCTATCTTGAAATCTCCAAATTGATTGTCGTATCTCACCGATGCCTCCCAGCCTTGGTTCTGAACTTTAGCAGCGTTTTGGAAAGGAGCATTTTTACCGAATAATTCTGAGATATAAAGTTTTAATAAGATCCCATCTGTATGTTTTTTGTACCAATCAAATGTGAATGTAAAGTGATTGAACAGTGATGCATCCAAACCAACTCCGGTCATGGTTGTTTCTTCCCATAATAAACCTTGGTTAGCCATGGTGTTCAAAGCAATCATTTGCTCTACGGTACCACCAACGGAAATGCTTCCCATTTCCAATGTTTGGATATATGGATAATAGGAATTTCCAATGTTCTGGTTACCCAATTTACCCCACGAAGCACGTAATTTCAATTGATTGATTGAGTTTTTTAGGTTTGCCATAAACGGTTCTTCGGAAATTCTCCATCCTGCAGAAAACGATGGAAATGCTGTCCAACGGTTAGCAGAAGCAAATCTTGAGCTACCATCGTAACGTAAGTTAGCCTCTAATAGATACCGTCCTTTGTAATCATAATTGAAACGTCCAAAGGTCGATGCCAATAACCATTGATATTGGTTTCCAGCGTTATTTTTAGTCTCGGTATCTGCACCTGCGTTCAAAACTTCGTAAGTGTCATACGTGAAATCGCGACGGTATCCCATTAGGTATTTCTCATCGTACGTTTCCCGTGATGCACCGATCATCAAACTCAAGTTATGGTCATTGAAGGATTTCTGTGCGGTACCTTGAATGGAGTAGCTTCCATTGAAGTAACGGTAAGCAGATTCAGTCAATTCGGTTGATGGCAAAGCAGTACCAGCTTCATTTCCGTCTTCATAATAAGTCATGACAGCTTTTGCAAAATCATGGATATTACGAGTGCGGTATCTAGGTGCTGCCATACCTGTTAAGCTCAACCATTCTGTAGGCTTGTAATTGATCGATAAGTTACCAATCAATTCAAGGTTGTTAACTTTTCTGTTCCCTCCATCTTCAATAAATGCTACCGGATTGTTTTTCACCCAACCCTCAGACCATAGTCCATCCGCAACACGAATAGGAATATTGGTAGGCATACGGCCGATATAGTTCCAAATGGTGCCTTCATTGGCGATTTGTGTCCGGTTTGTGTTTACTGCTGATAGGTCAAAACGGATATTCAGCTTGTCATTGGGGTTGATATCCATGTTGTTTCTAAATGTATATCTCTTAAACCCGGTGTTCTTGATCAAGCCATCTTGCGATACATATCCTACAGAAGGAGCAACCCTTATTTTTTCAGCGCCAGCATTTAAGGTAAGAAAGTGATTATGGGTAAATCCCGACCCGCTTAGAATTGCTTTTTGCCAATCGAAATTGTCCGGGTTTTCAGCGTATAATTTGTTGAAATCTTCAAAATCCTTATCGCTGTAAATCACCGAACCATTATCATTCATATTGGCGTCATTGAATACTTTCATGAATGTGGCACCATCCGTTACTTTTGGTATAAAAGTAGGGTTTTGCCATCCTGTATAACCTTTGTAATTGATTCCAAATTGGTCTTTGCCTCTTTTGGTGGTTACTAAAATGACGCCGTTTGCTGCCCTAGAGCCGTAGATAGATGCAGATGCAGCATCTTTTAGTACCGAAATACTCTCGATCAGATTCGCGTCGATATTGTCCAAAGAACCAGCTACACCATCGATAATTACCAGTGGTTCGGAGTCAGAACCGCCAAATGAATTTACGCCACGAATCCGGATTGATCCTTGGTCACCTCCTGGAGCACCAGATTGAGAAGTTACAGTGACACCGGGTGCAAGGCCCTGTAGTGCCGTAGATGTGGAAACTACAGGTCTTCTTTCCAATTGTTCGCTGTTGATGGTCGATACAGCTCCTGTCAGGTTTACTTTCTTTTGCGTACCATAACCTACTACGACAACTTCATCAAGGTTGGTTAGGTCAGCGGTCATTATAACATTGATCATGTTCTGATCTGAAATTGTCCTTTCTGCATTTGCAAATCCCATGCTTGCAAATAAAAGGATATCGCCCGTGTTTGCATCGATACTGTATTCACCAGTTTCTGATGTTTGCGCCAAGGCATTTAGGTGACCTTTGATCTTGATAGTAACGCCTTCAATTGGGTTTCCATCTTCATTGGTCACTTTTCCCCTGATATTTTTTTGCTGTGCCCAAAGTATACCCACAGGTAGGAAACACAACAAAAAAATGAGATGTAATTGTTTTTTCATTTAGATGTGTATTAATAATAAATAGGTTATTCTATTCAGATGTATTAGAAATGTGATTTAATGTTATTTAAAAATGTTTAAAATTGTTTCGAAAATAGATTTATAATGTTAAATAATTATTAAGGAAGTATTTTGATTTTGTTAAAAACAGGCAAATACATCCTAATCATAGTAGATTTTATTCAAAAACAACAAATGGTTATATGCTTATAAAGCGATTCGAAAATAAAAAAAAAGATTTTTAAACCAAAAATTTAAAAATCTTTTTTCTGAAGGTGAGAAGGGAATGGGTGTTAGGCGACGATGATTTTGATGCCTAGGTCTTCAATGGATTTAACAATGTTCGGGGAAACCTTGCTGTCTGTAATAATGTAATCTACATCTATAAGTTCACAGATTTTACCTAGTCCTCTTTTTCCAAATTTGCTGCTATCTGCCAGGATCGCGATTTTTTGGGAGGTTTCGATCATTTTTTGGTTTAATGTAGCTTCTGGCAAATTGCTAATTGAGATACCGAATTCAAGGTCGATGCCATCTGCTCCGAGGAACAAAATGCCACAGCTAATCTCGTCCAGGACGCGCATTGCGTATTGTCCAGCTACGGAAGAAGAGTTCGGTCGAATTAGCCCACCCAATAACAAAACCTCGATATTTGGCTTTCCACTGAGCTCTAAGCCCACTTTTAAAGCCGGAGTGATTACTGTCAAGGCATGGGTGGTCTCAATGTTTTTTGCCAAAGTAAAGACGGTCGTGCCAGATCCGATCATGATAGAATCATTGTCTTTTATCAGCTTAATTGCAGCTTGGGCAATGCGCTGTTTCTCTTCACTATTGATCGATTCCTTGACTATTATAGGACGATCAATTGCGTAAGGATTGCTGCTGGATGCGCCACCTTTAATCCTGAATAACAGGTTTTTATCTTCTAAAACTTTCAGGTCTTTGCGGATCGTTACGCTGGAAACCTTCATGGTCTCGCAGAGCCAGTCTATCGTAATCTTCCCTTTTTCCTTTAAGCTCTTTAGAATGAATTCGTGTCTGTCCGTAATATTCATCATAATTCATTTAATAAGTTAATCTAAAACAAATATAACCACCTTTTCCAAACCTGCCTACTCTTTTTTTTTATTTAAAAATCTTTTTTTATATTCTTTTTTTTCTACATTTGGAATTAACTAATAAAATACAATAACCAAACATACCTTATGTCGAAGTATACTTTGCCGATGCCTGCCAGCAAAAGAAGATGGTTTATAATAGCGGTCATATTTTTGGCTATCGTTTTTAATTATTACGATCGGCAAATCGTATCCATCCTGAAACCGATGTTGAAGGATGAATTTGACTTAGGCGATGACGGATATGCATTAGTTATCAATGTATTCACCGTTTTTTATGCCTTGATGTACCCTGTTTCAGGTTGGCTGGTTGATAAATTCGGTGAAAAGAAGGTGATGTTGGTGGGGATTTTGGGATGGTCAGTTGCTTGCCTCGGAGGCGGGTTTTCAAGAACTTTCGGTTCTTTTTTGTTCTTCAGGGGAATGCTAGGTGCGGCCGAGCCAACAAATTTTCCCGCGCAGTTGAAAGTGATAACTGTTTGGTTTTCGGGAAAATTAAGAGCAACAGCGAATAGCCTATGTGTCGCCGGAAGCTCAATAGGGGCGATCATTGCTCCTCCAATCGTAGCGTGGTTAGCAATTAGATATAATTTCCATACGGTATTCATCGTTGCGGGTATTGTAGGGTTAATCATCGCATTGTTATGGTTCTTGATTTATACGGAACCACCGGCAGGAATCCGAAATGAAGCTGTTGGAGAAGTTGATGAGTCTTCTACAAACCAAGGTTTTTCTTGGGGGCAGCTATGGAAAACAAAGACTTTATGGGGGATATTATTGATTCGTTTTGTAAGTGATCCAGTGTGGTACTTCTGTCTTTTTTGGCTACCAGGCTATCTTCAGGAAGATAGTGGACTGACCTTGGCTCAGATTGGAATGTTTGGCTGGATTCCATTTTTGGTGGCTGATATAGGTGCTATCGGGACTTCAGCATGGTCAGATAAAATGGTGCGTAATGGTAAAGAGCCTTTGATAGCTAGAAAAATTATGCTGAGCAGTATCGCTGTACTGGCACCTTTATGTTGTTTGACAGCCTATGTTTCGAATCCATATTTGACCATTCTGATTTTTTCTTTGGTAGCAGTTGCCTGTTTGAGTTGGCTATTCACGATATCTGTCGTGATTGCTGAAGCTTTTCCAGTGAAAAATGTGGCTTCTGTTTTGGGAATTGCAGGTGGATTTGGAGCGTTGGGCGCTGTATTATTCAATTATTTCGTTGGGCAGATGATGGGATCATTAGGCGCAGGCACCATATTTATTGCAATGGCATTTATGCACCCCATCGCGGTTCTGATATTATGGACTATGGTAAAGAAAGAAAAGCCAAAACAAGCATTGATAGAAAGTAATTAAAAAGAAAATATTATAAAATAGTAATTGTTATGGGAGAAGTAAAGACCATTTTGGAGCCTGCAAGACAGACTCCTGTTCGCTTGGAGGTGGATGTTTTGGTAGTTGGAGGTGGCCCTGCGGGTATTATTGCGGCACAAGCTGCTGCATCAGACGGATTAAAGGTTGCCTTAATCGACAACAGAAGCTTTGTTGGTGGAAATATGACCATTGGATTGCCAATTTTAGGTTTCTTGGGACAGAAAGGAAATCAAATTATCAAAGGTTTGCCCCAAAAGTTTATTGACAAACTCAAGGAGGTAGATGCAGCTTCTGAGCATCGTCCTTGCCCATTGCATATGAGCCTGACTTTGGTAGAGCCAGAAGCAGTTAAAAACGTAGGTTTGCAAGTACTGGAAGAGGCCGGAGTAAAAGTTTTGCTTTATGTTTTCTCGGCAGGTGTAGTTATGGATGGAGATGCCTTGAAAGGAGTAATTATAGAGAGCAAATCAGGGCGTGAGATTATTTTGGCGAAAACAGTAATTGATTGCACCGGTGATGCCGATGTAGCATTTAAAGCTGGTGTAGAGTGTGAACAAGGAAACGAAGATGGTGGAGCACAGCCGCCAACATTGATGTTCTGTATGGCTGGCGTGGACACTGAAAAATTAAGAATGTCCATAGCTGAAGAGCCAAGAACTTATCTTACGGATTTTATCCCATCGGAATATTTTGGTCAAAACAATCAATTTATCGTTGTTGGTTTGCGCAGTGTGATGGAAAAAGCACGTCAGCATGGCTACAACTTGCCTGTTGAGCGAACCATATTGATCACAGGATTGCGTAAAGGTGAAGTATGGGTGAATATGTCCCGTATCAATGGTGTAGATGGTACTAATCCAGAAAGTCTGACCTACGGTGAAATCGAAGGACGTAAGCAAGTAGAAGAAATACAGCGTTATTTGAAAGAATTTGTTCCAGGATTTGAAAACTCAAGGTTCACAAAAATGGCACCTTTCCTAGGGATCCGTGAAACTCGCCGTATCGTGGGTAACTATACCATGACTGCAGATGATATCTTGACTTGCCGTCGCTTTGACGATGCAGTTGCGGTTGCGAGTTATCCGCTGGATATACATCATCCCGAAGGTGGAGGTTGTACTTTAACTTGGTGTGGGGACAGTTATGATATTCCATACCGCTCCTTAGTACCTAAAAATGTGAAGAACCTGTTGGTTGCTGGGCGATCGATTTCGACCACACATGAAGCGATGTCAGCTATCCGAGTTATGGCACCTTGCATGGCGATGGGTGAAGCTGCAGGACGCGCAGCAAAATTAGCAGTAAGAAAAGGAATCACACCTGCTGACGTGAATGTTGATGAATTGAGAGCAGAACTGATCAGCACTGGAGCATACTTAGGTGAAAACCTGACAGCTGCTGTTTAATAAAAATGAACCATGAAGCAATCCGGTAAATCAAATCGAAGAGACTTCTTTAGAAAAGCAGGCTTGTTGGCTGCGCTTCCTTTAGTTAGTAAACTTGAGCTTCCTGCAGCAGAAATTGGAAGTAAGGGCAGTACAATCAAGGTGTTGACATGTAATATCCGTGTGGATTTAGAAGAAGATGCCGCAAAAGGTTTGGGCTGGAAAGACAGAAGAGAAGCGTGCTTAACCATTATCAGAAATCAAAAGGCTGATTTAATAGGATTTCAAGAAGTTTTAAAAGGTCAATTCCTTGATCTTAAGGAGCAATTGACTGATTATTTTGCATTTGGATTTGATGGGCCAGAGATGGATCAGTTTAAAGAAGGGTACCATGGGATTGCTAAAAATCCAATCCTATTTTCTAAAAAGAGGTTTGAATTATTGGCCGCCGGAGCCTATTGGTTATCTGAAACACCTCTAAAGGCCGGCAGTATTTCATGGGGATCTGCTCGAGCAAGAAATGCTTGCTGGGTAAGGCTTTTGGATAAGAAAACCAAGCGTGAAATAAGATTGACCAACCTTCATCTGGACCATGTCAGCAATGAGGCTAAGGAAGGCCAAATAAAAGTTGTTTTAGATGAAGCCAGCCAATATCAAGCAGATTTTCCACAGATTATTACAGGTGATTTTAATGTGGGAATGGAGTCAAAAGTCTATCAAGATATAATGGATGCTGGATGGAAAGATTCATTTGTCCAAGCAAATGGTCCGGAAAAACCTCAAGGAACAACACATGGATTTAAAGGTGAAGATCCCGCCAGAAAGAAATCAAAGAAAATTGATTTTGTTTTTGTTAATGGACCACTCCAAGGAATAGAAAGCCATATCATTAAAGACAGCTATAAAGGAAGGTTGCCAAGTGACCATTATTTTGTTAGTGCTGTCTTAGCATATCAATAGAATTTAAGAGAGCTAAAAGGAAAGGAACAGATTAATTGTCTGTTCTTTTTTTAGCTCAAACAGGTTTAATTATGTTATATTTTGTTTATTTTTATTTTACTAACAAAATAAATCAATCTTAACCTTAACAAAAAATAATGGCACAGAACAATTTAATGGATAAGCTAGGTATACCTAGTCATTTAAAATGGGGTTACTTAGGTATTCTTATTTTCATGATGGGTGATGGTGTTGAACAGGGCTGGTTAAGTCCTTACCTGACCGAGCATGGGATGAGTATCGAGCAATCAGCAGCACTGTTTACGGTCTATGGAATCACTATTGCAATTTCCTCATGGTTTTCAGGGGTATTGGCAGAAAGCTATGGTCCTCGGAAATCCATGTTGATGGGGTTGATTTTATATCTCATTGGTACGATTGGTTTTGTGGGGCAAGGGATGGCCAAACTGGATTACAATGCGATGCTGTTATTTTATGCCATTAGAGGGTTTGGATATCCATTATTTGCCTATTCATTTATGGTATGGATCAATTATCGCACTCCCAAAAATATGTTGGGCAGAGCCGTTGGTTGGTTCTGGTTTGTGTTTACAGGAGGATTAAATGTATTGGGGGCATACTATTCTAGTTGGGCATTGGAAAGAATTGGCTATGAAAATACACTATGGTCTTCCATTATTTGGGTCTTGATCGGAGCATTCTTCGCACTTATTTTGAATCGGGATAAATTTGAAACGAAGGCATCCAAAGGTTCAAAAGTTCAGGAATTGGTTAATGGACTGACCATTGTAAATAAAGAACCCAAAGTATTGATTGGCGGGATTGTTCGAGTAATCAATACCACAGCTCAATTTGCGTTTCCAGTTTTCCTGCCGATGTATATGGCAGAGCATGGATTTAATACCAAGGAATGGTTACAGATTTGGGGCACCATTTTCACGAGCAATATAGCCTTTAATTTAATTTTCGGATTTGTTGGGGATCGACTAGGATGGCAGCGCACTATTATGTGGTTTGGCGGTGTTGGCTGTGCGATTACGACTGTTTTGTTCTATTATTCTCCGATTTGGTTTGGCGGAGCCTATTGGGCGGTAATGATTGCAGGGATTGCTTGGGGTGGTCTTTTGGCTGGATACGTTCCATTGTCTGCATTAGTGCCTTCTCTTGTAAAAGAAGATAAAGGTGCCGCTATGGCTATCTTGAATCTTGGTGCCGGATTACCCGTATTTGTTGGTCCTGCAATCGTCGGACTATTAATCGGAACAATAGGTAGTGAAGGAGTAATTTGGGTATTGGCTGGCCTATACCTAGTCAGTGCTGTACTGACAAAATTTATTACGATTCCTGAAGAAATAAAGGGATCAACTGAAGAAGTAAATATAGTTTAGAAATTGATTAAAAAAGAAATATAACCTTATGAAAGTATTGTTGACCGCGCCTTATGAGAATGAAAAAGCATTGAACGAACTGAAAGGTCTTTTTGATGAGGTCATTTACCGTTCATGGAAACCTCATGGTAGAGCTTATAATCCTGAAGAATTGATTGCTTTATTGCAAGAAACGCAAGTAGATGCATTGATATCGGAACATGATGAAATTACAGAGGAGGTATTGCGTGCTAACCCACATTTGAAATTTGTAGGGATCTGTCGTGGTACCCCCTCAAACATAAACTTGGATGTTGCCACTGAATTGGGGATTCCAGTATTTAATACCCCAGCACGAAATGCTCAAGCTGTAGCAGAAATGTTCATTGCCAATGTGATTACCCTAATGCGGAACACAATTCCTGCAATAGATTGGTTAGAAGGTAAAAATTGGGGCGAAGGAGCCCATACTTCATATTTACAATTCAAGGGAAATGAATTGGCAGGAAAAAAAGTAGGAATGGTTGGGTTTGGAGCTGTAGGTCAGCATATTGCACGTATGTTGATGAGCTTTCCATGCGAGATATTCTATTTTGACCCATACTATGAGGATCCAAATTCAGAGTATAAAAAAGTTGAACTTGAAGAGTTGTTTTCTTCCTGCGATGTCATTGGAATTCACCTTCCTGTAACTGCGGAAACTAAAGGTATGATCGATAAAAAATACCTCTCCTTGTTGAATAAGGATGCCATATTTGTTAATACTGCAAGAGCGACAGTGGTTAATAGAGAAGATCTATTGGAGATCATCGAAAGTGGACAAATCCGAGGCGCTGTATTGGATGTGTTTTATAACGAACCACCTGATGAAATTGACTACAAAATGATCTTGAACAAAAATGTTATTGCAACACCTCATATTGCAGGTGCTACGCATGAAGTTGAAGATCATCATGCATTTATTATGAACAATAATTTACGTGAATTTTTTCACAATGGTAATAAATCTATCAAACAACTTGTTAATAAAGCTGTAGTAGAGAAAACATCAATTAGCTAATTTATGGCACTTAAGGAAGCTTATTTAATCGTTGATATCGGTACTGGAAATGCGCGTGTTGCAGTATGTGCTATTGATGGTGAAATATTAAGTATTAAACGAGAGAATGTTCATTATGAAACAGACTCAAATTACGAAGACTCCATATTTTTCAATCCCGAAGAACTGTGGAGACAAATAATAAAATTGTCCAAAGAAGCATTAGCAGAATCTGGAGAAGTACAGATCAATGCTATTACTGCAACTAGCCAAAGGGAAGGTATTGTCATCACTGACAAGGATGGGAATTCCTTGTTAGGTATGCCGAACATTGATCATCGGGGTCGAAAATGGGAACCATCTTTAAAAGATAAAGACTTGGTCTATAATCTTTCAGGACGTTATCCAACATCTTTATTTTCTGCTTTCAAATTAGTGGGAGTGAGGGAGGTATATCCAGAATTATTTGAGAAAATAAAATGTTTTATGAGTATCAGTGATTGGATTCAGTTCAAATTTTCTGGAATTGAGGGCTATGAGCATTCACAAGCTTCTGAAACATTGTTGTATGACGTTGAGAATAAATCTTGGTCCTCAGATTTGTTGGCTCAATTCAACTTATCTACAGAGATATTGCCGGAATTAAAGGATGCTGGGACGATTTTAGGAAGTATAAAACCAGATGTTGCAGATGAGTTTGGTATCAGCCCACAAGCTGTAGTTGTTGTAGGTGGTGGTGATACGCAATTGGCTATCCGAAGTATGGAACCTTCTGCTAATGACGTAGTGATTGTTTCGGGCACTACTACACCAATAATCAAGATTGTGGATGCCTATGAAAAGGATTCCGAACAAAGAACATGGACAAGTCGCCACATCGATGCCAACAATTTTATATTGGAAGCAAACGCTGGAGTAACAGGGTTGAACTATCAGCGATTAAAAGAGATTTTCTACCCAAATGAAGGATACGATGTCATTGAAAAAGAATTAGAGGATGCGACTTATTCACAATGTGTTGCGTCTTTAGGTTCATTGATAGCTGATGAGGAAGAACCCTTGACAAAGGGAGGTTTTATATTCAATGCTCCTGTTTCTCATCAATTGACAAGAGGAAGTTTTGTATTTGCAATCCTTTGGGATATTGCATGCAGTATCTATGAGAATTATAAATTCTTAGGTGCCGTTTCACCACATCATGAGTCTTATATATGGGCGTGTGGAGGAGGAGTTGAAAGTCGTAAGCTTCGCCAGTTTATAGCAAATTTATTCGGTAAAAGTATTAAAATCAGAGACACATTCCGCCAAGCTTCGGTATTGGGTGGTGTATTTTTGTGCAACGATGCTTTGGGTGTTAAGAATGCATCTCCTGAATTACTAGAGGAAATTCATCCACAAGACCATGAGGAATTTGAAAAGCTTTATCAAGAGTGGAAAAACGCTCGAAAAACCTTTAAACAAGTAGCACATTAGATGAGTAAATATTTTTTTGGGCTGGATGTTGGTACTCAAGGAGCCAGAGTAGTTTTGGTAGATGAAAACGGAGAACTCATAGCCTCTGATTCACGAAAATTCCAATTAACTGATAAGTTCCGTGAAGAACAATCTCCATCTGTCTGGTGGAATGATTGTGAGGAATTGCTGAGTGGAATTATCCAAAACTTGCCAACAAATATTGACAAGCAAGATATTGTTGCAATTTCTGTGACTTCAACTTCAGGAACTGTTATCCCTTTAGACTCAAACAATCAACCATTGCATGATGCCATTATGTACAGTGACCCCAGATCTGCGGGCCAGGGACAACGGATTAAAGCGATAGCTGAGAAGAGAATCAAAAATGGATATACGGGATTCAATTCCTCCAGTGGAATAAGTAAGATGCTCTGGTTTGTTGAAACATTTCCTGAAAAGGCCGAAGCTATTTCTTTATGGATCCATGCATCAGATTATTTAATTGGCAAGCTTTCAGGGAATTACCATACTACGGATTATACCAATGTCCTTAAATCTGCCTATGATTTGGAGAAGTTGGAATGGCCTAACTATGTGACTGAAGATATCGGAATCAAAGAATCTTGGTTACAGAACGTAGTTCCCTCTGGGACAGTAGTAGGAACATTAAAGACGGATTTGGCGGAAAAATGGGGTTTACAGGACCTTAAAGTTGTTGTAGGCATGACTGACGGTTGTGCTACGCAGATGGCTTCTGGAGCAGTAAAACCTGGAACCTGGAATACGACGATTGGAACTACATTAGTCATCAAAGGAGTTACCAAAAGCAATGTTATAGATCCGTTGGGGCGGCTTTATAGCCATAGGCATCCAGAAGGTTATTGGATGCCGGGAGGTGCTAGCAATACTGGTGCAGACTGGATTTCCATGGAATTTTCGGATGGATTGGATCAACTGAACGAATCTGCAGAAAAATTAATTCCTACAGCTGAGCTAGCATGGCCTTTGTGGCAAGAAGGAGAACGATATCCTATTATGGCACCACAAGCAAGAGGCTTCGCTCCAGAAAATATAGAAAGAGAAAAATTATTCGCAGCAAATTTGGAAGGGGTGGCCTTTATCGAAAAACTCGCCTATGAAATAATTGAAGAATTATCCTCTGAAAAGGTAGAAGCGGTTTATTCTGCAGGTGGTGGCAGTAATAGTGATGTATGGTTGAAAATTCGAGCATCCGTGTTAAATGTTCCAATATATAAATGTAAGGAAGCGAGCGGTGCTTTTGGAGCCGCAATAATGGCAGCATCAAACACCTACTATAATTCATTGATTGAAGCTTCAGATAAAATGACAGCCATAGAGAAAGAAATATTGCCGGACCAAGATTTAGTAGAAGCATATAAAATCCAATACCAGGAGTTCAAACAGAAATTAACAGAATTAAAATATATATAGATGATTACAATCTGTCTATTGAGACATGGTGAAACTGCCTATAATGCAGATGGAAATAAATACTGTGGCAGAACAGATATTCCTTTAACTGAAAAGGGAATTTCTCAGGCTGAAAGAATGAATACACTATTACAGGACTTTACGTTTGATCAGATTTTCTGCTCACCATTGCAGCGAGCAAAAACCACTGCTGAAATAGCATCGGGGACTCCTGAAAAGGTACAGGTTGATGAACGATTGATTGAAGTGGATTTTGGTCAATGGGAAGGGAAGCGTTCTGATGATTTTATTGCTGAAGACCCTAATTCTTGGTACAATTGGCTTTCAGATCCTGAAAGATTTGAAGCCGGAAGAACAGGTGAAAATGCAAAACAAGTGATTGCTAGATTAGATAGTTTTTATAATGAGCTTTTGGATAAATATGATGATCAAACAATATTGGTTGTCGGCCACAATGGAGTAAACCGATTATTTATGGCTCAGCAGTTAGGAATGCCATTAAAGAATTACCGAAAAATTGTCCAAGAAAATTCTGCATTGACATTGATAACATTGGATAAACATAAAGGTTTCAATTTGTTAAAATTGAATGCGTAATTTTATCAGTTCAAATACAACCCTATGAAGAAAACCTATATTGCTCTTTTTACTGTCATTGCTATATTTCAGACAGCCTCTACCTATGCTCAAAAATTACATAAGTTAAATTTCAAAGATGTAGAGGAAATGTATTCTTACTTCAAATATGCTCCAGGGAAGAAAATTATTTCTGGACATCGTGGAACGATAGAAGATCAGATGCCTGAGAATTCTATCCCATCGATGCAAAAAGTATTACAGAATACGGTGGCAATATTCGAGGTCGACCCTAGATTGACTAAAGACAGTATTCCGGTCATGGTGCACGATGCAACTTTGGAAAGAACAACGACAGGGCATGGTAAAGTTGCAGATTTTACTTGGAAAGAACTTCAGGGTTTGAAATTGAAAGATCACAAAGGTAATCCTACAAAGTATAAAATCAATACATTGGATGAAATGATCAAATGGGCAAAAGGTAAGACAATTTTGAATCTTGATAAGAAGGATTTGCCGATGGAAATGACGGCAGAAATTATCCGGAAGCATAATGCTTATGCATGGGTATGGGTAACTGTGCACAACGTAGAGCAAGCAAAATTCTATCTCGAGAAAAACCCTAAGCAATATATGTCCATGCATATTCGTACGAAGGAACAATTGGAAGCCTTTAAGTCTTCTGGATTACCATACGATAGAATGATTGTTTACATTGGTCCTGAAATCAAATCATCCAATCAAGAATTTTATGATTTCTTTAAGGAAAAAGGGGTTATGTGCATGATATCAACAGCTCCTACTTATGATAAATTGCCTACGGAGGCGGAACGAGCAGAAAAATACAGAGCTGTATTTGCAGACGGTGCAACAGTTTTGGAATCAGATATGCCAATTGAAGTCAGTAAAGCAATTAAATAAACAAGCGTTTAATAATATTTACAATCAGGGGCTGTCTCTTAAAAAAATAACCCCGTCATTAAAAAATGGCGGGGTTTTTCTGTTTTTTGTCCTCAAGATTTTGTATCTTAAGGTGCACCCAAAAAACAATATGGCAAACATACAATTCAAAGCTCTTCCATCCAATAGTCCGAGTCTTTTTCCTGAGAATATTTTAGACCGTATCCCCTTGAACCATCCGGTTCGTTTGGTGAGTCAGGTTGTTGACCAGTTGGATCTGGAACATATCATCCGTCAGTATAAAGGCGGAGGCACGACCAGTTTCCATCCCAGGATGCTCATCAAGGTACTGT
>NZ_PEBA01000029.1:0-17370 GCF_002734235.1 Sphingobacterium sp. 1.A.5 | reverse complement strand
ACTTGAACATCTTGATGGGGCTCTCTGCTGTACGCCCATTGGTCTGGCAATACTTCTCCAAAAGTTCCTCATGTATAAAACTGAAATCGATAAGATCGTTGATTTTGCGAAGTAGATTGTCTTTTGGAACAATGATATCGTACAATCCCGAATAGGAACTGAACTGAATTTTTTGTTGGGTAGAAAGCATCCTGATGTCCGTTAAAGCCTACTTTAAGATACGAAAAAAGGAGCAGAAAACTGTTGTTTTCCACTCCTTTTTTTAGCCCATTCTAAAAGGGGACTTTTTCAGTGCCCACCTTTATCGACTGATCCTTTTTCATTATTATTCTTTTTTTTTTCATCCGACCGGATTTCTGCAAGCCTTGGTGTATCAGAAATTCTATCTGTCCATTTACACTTCTGAATTCATCCTGAGCCCAACTTTCCAATAGTTTAAAGGTTTCTTCATCGATCCTGATCACAAAACTTTTTTTCATAAATAATCTTTTTACTAAAGGGACGAATTAAAAACCCTAATTATACAAAGTTCCTGCATTAACAATAGGTTGGGCGGCCTTCTCACCACATAATACAACCATTAAATTGCTCACCATTGCTGCTTTTCTTTCATCATCAAGTTCTACGATATTCTGTTCAGAAAGACGTTGTAGTGCCATATCGACCATTCCAACTGCTCCTTCTACAATCTTGGCTCTAGCAGCAACAATTGCTGATGCTTGTTGACGTTGCAGCATGGCTCCGGCAATTTCTGGTGCATAAGCCAAGTGCGTAATCCTAGCCTCTTCGACAACAACTCCTGCTTTTGATAATCTCGCCGATAATTCACTTTCAAGGATTTTATTCACATCTTCACCACCATCTCTCAAGGTAAGATCAGCATTCTCATCCTCAAAGCTATCATATGCAAAACTTACAGCTAAATGCCTTACTGCGGCCTCGCTCTGAACTCGAACATAGTCCATATAACTCTGAACATCATAAGCAGCTTTATATGTATCACCTATCTTCCAAACGATTACTGCAGCAATCTCAATCGGATTTCCTAGTTTGTCATTGACTTTCAAAGTTTGACCCTGTAAGTTTTCAGACCTTAAACTGATTTTTTGAGCTGTATAAAATGGATTGATAAAAAATAATCCATTAGCCTTAATTGTCCCCACGTATTTTCCAAATAGATTCAAAACTCTCGAATGATTTGGATTTACAATGATCAAACCCTTTATAATCACTATAAATACGATAAACAAAACCGCAACAAGTGCTATATAAGCTATATTATCAGTTGCAGCTATCTGTATAAAAGAAAATATAATGCCTAAGATGCTGAGCAACAAGAAAACTAGTGCTAAATAGCCAGAAGTTGGTTTAATAATCTTTTCCATAATTTCAGATTTGTATGATATTAAATTGATATCATAAATATATCAATTATTTTTTGATTATCCCGAAAAATATGTTTCAATTTTATATCTGTTTTTTAAAGTCTAAACGCTGGCACATAGGTACCTTGTTATACTCTTGTTCCTCTCTCGTTCGCACCTCAGCCGGACCTCGTTCGGAGCTTGTTCGGATAACATCCGAACAAGCTCCGAACAAGCTCCGAACGAAAGAGGACGGAGAGTGGAACAAGTCCCCTATCAAACATGGATGTAATGAGAATTAAAAGTGTTAAACTGACATAAAAAAAACCTAGACTTTTTAAGTCTAGGTCTTTCAATGTTTTTAAAAAATAAAATAGTTTCCTCTTCTTATAAGGTACTTTTTACATCAGCTTTCAGGTTACCGTCAAATTGTTTATCAACAATTAGGATGGCAGCTGGTCTTGTAGAGAAACTTTGTTTATCACCCATTGTTTCTTTGAATTCCAAAACTAGATCCCTGTTGAATTTTTTGAGAGATAAACTATCAATTGATGGATTTAAATCAGATGTTGGAGAGATGATCGCGATTACAAATTGTTTCTTAAAATCAATTTCTGTTGGCTTCCCACCTTCACCCATGGTAGTCGCTGGGGAAAACAATTCATTAAATGCTTCTTGAGTTTCAATTTTTAACGTTCCATTTTTATCTTCTCCAACTGTATTATTAACAAAATAATTCTTTGCCTCCGTAAACGGAACATCCGCTCCTGCTTCAGGCTGTTCTACGATCGTACTATCTGCAGTGGTCGCTTCTTTGTTATTTTGAGTTTGATTGCAAGAGATTAATGAAACTATAGTTAATGGGAATAATAAATATAAATATTTCATACCATATCTAAATTGATTACTATAAAGGTACGGTTTTTTACACAGTCTATAATTATCAGGTTATTTACGAGTATTTATACGAAAATTTTATAGAAAAAATTCCATCTCTGCTTTGTGCACACCATCCGGTGTGGTATAAAATGGTCTTCCTTCAACTACAGCATGTTTTTGTGGGTCAATACCTAGCGCATGGTAAATAGACTGATGAATCCTTTCTATTTTTATTGGCTTTTCTATGGTCTTACATGGTCTCTCGTCTGCGGTTTTCCCATAGACAAATCCTTTTTTAATTCCACCCCCAAACATCAGGATAGAACTGCCATCTGTAAAATGGCGATGCATTCCATAGTTTTTGATATCATGAATGATATCAGGTTGATCTACTTGATGCAATACTTCTGCACCTGGTCTGCCTTCCATCACCATATCACGGCTAAATTCACTGGCTACAATGACCAACGTTCTGTCCAAGTGACCACTTTTGTCCAGGTCTTTTATCAATTGGGCAATAGGAGCGTCAATCAATTTTTTCATATCCTTGGCGCGAGTATGCCCATTTTCATGCGTATCCCAACCCATAAATGGTTCGTATTCGGATGTCACGCTAATAAACCTTGCTCCTTGTTCTACTAGTCTCTTGGCCATTAAACAGCCTAGTCCAAATTTACCAGTGTTGTATATATCGTAACTTTCTTTAGGTTCTTGTTTAATATCAAATGCTTTAGCTTCTGGAGATTTCAACAATCTGTAGGCTTGTTCCATGGAGCGTTTGAAGGATTCCTTTTGGTAATCACTTCCAAGGTCGCCAATGGCATTTTTATCCAGCAATTCAGCATATAACTGATTTCTTCTTTCGAATCTGCTGAAGGACATCCCTGCGGGTGGTTTTACGGCATCGAGGCCGGATGTAGGATCAGGAATCATAAACGGACCAAACTCGCTGCCCAAAAATCCTGCGGTATGAAATGCTTTAAGCTCTTCAGCTTCACCGACGGTCATCCGTTGACCAATATTGATAAAAGCAGGTATCACAGGATTTTTAGGTCCAAGCTCCTGGGCTATCCAGGATCCAATATGAGGAGCTAATACAGTCTGTGGCGGCTCATAACAGGTATGCCAATGATATTGATGCCTAGAGTGAAGTATATGGCCTAAATCACCAGATACATAAGAACGTATCAAAGTACCTTTATCCATCACAGAAGCAATGGATTCTAAACCCTCTGAAAAATTGATTCCATCCAAAACTGTTGGAATAGATTTAAAAGTACTCAAAACTTTATTTGAATCTAATCCTTTTTCAAATGGCGTATATTTTTTGGGATCAAAAGTTTCTGTATGTGCCATCCCCCCTGCCATCCAAAGTAATATGACAGTATCAGCACTAGATTGGATCTTACCAGAGCAGGATGATAAAAAACTAGACATGGGTGCTCCTGCTGCCAATGCTGCCAAGGTCCCTACTCCTGCTGTTCTTAAGAAGTCTCTACGATTATAATTACTTTTCATCTTGCTTCATATTTATTCGATGAACTGAAATTCCGGTAATAGAACAATTGCCCACAATAGTTCTTGAACTGATTCTTCCTCCATCTTGTTGCCCATCAATTTTTTAGCAATTTCAAATTCTTTTTGGGATGGCTTTCTACCAAGGCTTTGAGAATAAACCGCTTGGATCAATTGTTCAGGGTTTCCATATTTCGCTACCCATTTTTTGGAACCCTTGACCAATGTTTCATTGAGCTTAGTTCCATTTGTTAATTCCATAGCTTGCAACAACGTCACTTGCCCTTCACGGGAAGTGGTGATATTTTCACGGCTCGGTCTACCCAAGGCTGTTAGAAATGGATCGTTCTGAACCAACGCTGCCCTTACGAAAGGAGACGCTGAAGCATAAGCCTGTGAATTTTCAAATGGATTATATTTTAACGCTTCTAACGTATAAACCGGGTCTACTACTGAACTAACGGCATCAGCAAATTGTTCTGCTGTCAATTTTCTCTTTAATGTCCCTTTGAATACAAATGATTCTGAATTTATTTCGCTTGGATCTTTAATTGTATGAGATGGTAATTGATAGGTTTTAGAGGTAGTAATCAGATACAATAGTTGTCTAATATCGTATCCTTGCTCTACAAAATTTACGGCTAACCAATCCAATAAATCTTGGCTCCATGGTTTTTTGTCCATTTCATCAACGGGGGCCACTATCCCTCTACCCATCAGCTGTGCCCAAATCCGATTGACCAGAGTACGGTATAAACGGCCATTTTCAGGTTTTGTGAGCAGAGTTGACAATTCCTTTGACTTTTCTTTTACGGAACCATTCTTACTGATTTCGCCGAGTTCGGGCCACAGAATTCTAGTGTCCGCCATCTTACCTGTAGGAATATCGCAGCGATTGATTTCAAGTGCTTCTTCAGAGAAAATATTGGCAAAAGCATAAGCATCATCCAATTTCCAATCACTTACAAAACTATCATGGCAGGATGCACATTTCAAATTCACGCCCAGTAGCGCTTGGGATACATTCTGAGCAGCTTGCATAGCCGTAGTTTGGCTGCTATTAACTGCTCCGCGCCAAGCGATCCCTTTTATAAATCCTTTAGATTCTTCTGAAGGATCAATCAACTCCATGGCAAATTCATTGTAAGGCTTATTATTTTGTAGGGATTGGTATAACCAAGGGGAAATATTGAATCGTCCTTGTGTTATATAGCCTGTTCCGGTATAATCATTCCTCAATAAGTCATTCCAAAAGGTCGTCCAATGCGTTGCATATTCATGGTCTTTTGTCAAGAGTTCTTGAGCAATCTTAGCCCTTTTATCTGCGCTGGCATCAGCTTCAAATTTAAGTAATTCCTGTTCGGAAGGTGGTAATCCAATTAAATCAAAATAGATTCTTCGTAGAAAAGTCCGATCATCAACAACTTCCTGCCATTCGATCTTATTTTTTACAAAATAAGCATTGACTAATCTATCTATTGGGTTCTCCAGACCATTAGTTGCTGCAGGTAAATCGGGTTTTCGTGGTGCCAATGGTGCAACTCTGAAAATTCCTTTAGCTTGATCTGGCCAAGGGGCTCCTTTATCAATCCATAATTTGACCAAAGCGATGTCTTTTTCTCCCAATGGTTTTCCTTTCCCCGGCATAGCTTCTTTATGACCTGCTGGTAAAGTGATTCGACGAACCAACTCGCTGCCTTTAGAATCGCCAGGTATGATTACCTTTCCGGATTCTCCCCCTTTAAAAACAAGTTCTTTATCATCC
Organism: Sphingobacterium sp. 1.A.5; assembly: GCF_002734235.1. Lineage (NCBI taxonomy): Bacteria > Pseudomonadati > Bacteroidota > Sphingobacteriia > Sphingobacteriales > Sphingobacteriaceae > Sphingobacterium > Sphingobacterium sp. 1.A.5. The sequence continues at coordinate 11,847 of NZ_PEBA01000029.1, read as the reverse complement.
AAACGTAATTCGCCTTCCATTTTATCACTGCTATGGCATTGGAAGCAATGGTGTGCTAGAATCGTTCTGACCGCGAGATTTAAATTGACTTGTTGTTCTAAGGAAAGTGAGTCCGTTTCATTTGTATAGGATACAAAGTCAAAATCAGCAGATGACATGCCCCCTTCTATTCCTTCCAGATTCTCATCTTTAGGCGCCCACGGCGTTGCACTCAGCAGGTAATCTTGACCGTGGGTTAATGAGCCACCATAATGTCCAGCCATAAAAACACCCAATACAGTGATCATTAGAAAAGTACGATAACCAATGATTAAACTTCTTTTGTTATACTTATTGATAGCATATAACAACAATGCGGTAACAACAGCCAAGATAGCCGTTGTGATTCCTGCCCATTGATGCCATTCAAATGTTTCTCCGGAATAACTTCCAGAATTCGCCAATAATAAACCCAAAAGAACAGCCAATACAGATCCAGCTGCACCAATATATACCAACCAATTGGTCCCTGTCCGTAATTTAGAATCAAATGTCCTGAGTTTCGCCAACTCCATTATCCCTGCTATAACCAATAATCCAATTGGAAAATGGACCATCAGAGGGTGTAATCTTCCCAAGAAAACCCAAACCCACCATGGTTCACTCTGCTCAACTAATTCTTCAGATGCAGCTTCAATTGTCTCTTGGCCATACAAATTCAAACGCCAAAAGGCTATAAATAAGAAAATCAACAGAATTCTAAATACGTAAAAATCAAACTTCCGATTTGGTTTATACATGACAGGTAGTTTATCTTATTGGTTGAGATTAACTAAAGTTAACAATAATATAGCGAATACTGTCCTGTACTTTCATGGGCATTTATTTTAAGTCAATAATAATCAAACACTTTCTCCTGCACGTCTGTTCCATAGGTAAGCAACATCTATTATGAAAGTATTAGTGATTTTGGGTCATCCACGAAAGGATAGTTATTGTCATGCTATAGCTGAATCTTATATAAAAGGTGCAGAAAAAGCAGGTGCGCAAGTTGAATATCTAGAGGTCATAGATTTAGATTTCGAGCATAATGTTTTGGTTGCTTCACCCCAAAACCAACATAGGGAGAAAGATATATTGCACGCCCAATCCTTAATAAAATGGGCTGACCATTTGGTTTTTATTTATCCTACCTGGTGGGGTAATATGCCAGCTGTGCTAAAGGCTTTTATCGATAGAGTATTTGTTCCAGGATTTGCATTTTATGAAATCCAAGCTGATGCATTCGAGAAGTTATTAAGCCCTAGAACAGGACAGATCATTACCACAATGGATACACCTGTAATCATTGATCGCTTGATAAATGGTGCACCATCTGTAAAATCATTGAAGATTGCGACATTAAAATTCTGTGGTGTCAGCCCAGTCCGAAAGAAAATATTGAGTCCAATCAAACACTCAGATCAGGCTCAGAAAGACACATGGTTGGAGGAAGTTTTTGAATTGGGGAAGAACTTAGAGAATGGAATCCTTACTCCTTGGGAAAAGTTGATGCGAAAGGTTACACCATGGCTACAGGCTATTCGTTTGCAATTTTATCCGATGACATTTTTTGCTTATGGCATTGGAGCTTACGCCTATCGGGAATTAACTTCAAGCTTTAACCTTTTGGTTTTTATCTTGGGATATATCGTACTTTTCTTGATTGAAGTGATCACTGTATTTAGCAATGATTATCACGACAGGGAAACAGACAAGATAAATCGGAATTTTAGTACTTTTTCTGGTGGTTCCAGGGTTTTAGTGAATGGCGTATTGACTGAAAGTTCCATAAAGAATTCGATAAGAAGCTTATTTATAATTGGCTGTGTATTCACAGTAATATTAGGATTTCTATCGACATCACCTTTTCTTCTCGTTATACTTTCCACAACTGTATTGTTTTTAATAGCAGTTTCCTATACTGCACCTCCGCTGAAATTCTCCTATAATGGCTGGGGAGAAGTTGTCGTTGGGTTCACGCATAGTTTTGCCGTGATAATTTGTGGATTTATTTTTCAGGGAGGTAACATAGGAAATCCATTTCCTTGGTTATTGGGAATACCATTGTTCCTATCCATAGTTCCTGCAATTATTATGGCTGGAATTCCTGATTATGAAGCTGATAAGCAAACTGGAAAAGGCAACTTGGCGGTTAGAATGGGAAAATCAAAAGCGACGGGTTTGGCCATTGGATTTGTAGTGTTATCTATAATTTCCGTATTAGTCTTAAAGCAGATCCCAGAAATTGATGCAGCTATTGGAGATATTATTTACTTGGCGATTGGACATGCTATCTGGCTTGTCGCTTTGTTGGTGGGATTTATGGGCAAGCGAGATAAGCCTAATAGAATAGATGGTATTATGGCTGTTTCGTTGATGTATATTTTGTGGTATGCCCTAGTCCCGTTTTTTGGGTTGGTATAAGTTAAGTATTAGGAATACATTTTAAATTTAAAACACAGACTATTATTATTTATTCTTTTTAAAACAGTCTTCAAAAAAGATAAGTGTATAATCAATGGCATGATTGAGATATCCTTTAGCATGCTTGGTTCCTGGAATAATTTGGGTTACTGATGCAATTTTTAAATCTGCTAAATTTTGAGCCAACTGAAAGACTGGATCGACAGGACAAAATTCATTGAGGGAATTAGCCAAAAACATGGGCCCTGCTTTTTTAGTAACTCTTTCCAATAAAGATGCTTTCTTTATTAGATCTTGATCTTCGCCGGTATAATTTAAAATTGCCCATTTATAAAGAGCGTCATTAGGGCCGCTTTGTATTCCTCCATCTTGTGCCTCATCCTTGGATGGGACAACATCTTGATGATTTTGAATCCAATTTTCAATATCAATCATACCAGACCAAGAAGCAATTGGCAAACCGGTTTTCAACCCCATCTCAATGGCTAAATTCCCCCCTGCGGAACTGCCAATAAATCCTATATTATTTTTATCAAATTTATATTCTGAAGATTTAACCCAACTTAAAACAGTTTCCATATCTTCCACAGGAGCAGGATAAAGGAATTCTGGTGCTATGCGATAATTTGGAACAAACACTAAAAATCCATTTTCTGCCAAAACAGAAGCTAAATCATTTTCTTTGGACTTATCCCCACGAAACCACCCCCCTCCATGAATATCGATCAATGCTCCTTTTGGATTTTGACTGGGTTCATATACATCCAATTTAAGATTATGATTAGAATCAAATATTATGTTTTCAGTGATGTTAATAGTCTGCATGATAATTTTATAATAAATACGCTATAAAGAATTCTATCAATCTATTCTCTTAAAATAATTAGATCAACCAATTACTATGAATAACAACAATTTTATAAATGATGGGTTTGAAAAAACCGATTTTTCTAGATAATTATACGATGCCATTCAACCCTGTTGGGTTAATGTCATTAAGTTAAGTTAATTTAACAAACATGCCACGCCGATGGCGTTGGTGCTTGAGGCGATTTTCATTGCTATAGATATTACATGCCGATGGCATTTAAGAGAGATTTCATGCCTACGGCATTTAACCCCGATAGGGTTTTCTCGCCGTGGCAGGTGTCCCCACCTGCCACTGAAAATATGTCAATTACCTTGTTTTTTCTTAACTTAATGACATTGTCCTGTAGGGGTGTCACTATAAATTGCTGGTTAATTGAATAGCTATCCACTCTACCGAACAAACTAAAATCCTGTAATGCGACTAAATAGTTTCCCAAGCTAAAGCTTGAGAATGACAAGCAATCCTGTGGCTATGGGGGGGGAATTGTAAGGGGAAGTGGTCGCTGCGGCGACCACTTCCCCTCACAATTCCCCCCCTCAATAAACGAGTGAGCGTGTCATTCCCTCTCGAAAGAGAGGGAAACTATTTAGTGAGCTATACACGGGTGTTTTGAATAGCCGAAGATTACTTGTCGCCATGGTTGGTGTCCCCACCAACCATCACTAAATGTGGCTTGTATTGGTTGTGTTGAATTCGCTTAACAAATATGCCACGCCGATAGCGTTGGTGTTTGAGGCGATTTTCATTGCTATAGATATTTCATGCCGATGGCATTTAAGAGATATTATATGCCTACGGCATTTAACCCCGATAGGGTTTATCAGCTGTATGCCCACATTTTCTATAGTAGTTACACCCTTAGCAGGGTTGCATGCCTTCCTTTGTGTATCTTTTCTATAATAGTTACAACCTTACAGGATTAGTAGATGCTTAATATTATTTTCGACAATAGAACAGCAACATCCCCCAAAGGGTTGTAAATATTATTGCAGATATGTTTTCCGGTCATCCAACCCCAGAGGGGTTTAACTATTATAGAAATGAATATACGATGCCATTCAACCCTGTAGGGGTGTCACTATAAATTGCTGGTTAATTGCAAACTATCCACAACAGTTAAACTTATACCTAAAACCGCAAGAACAAAATAGGCTCAAAATATATGATTGAGCCTAGTTGGTATTTTATTAAATTGATATTCTACTATCTTTCTTAGGTAAACCATAACCATTATAAATTGAATTTTCCCATTCTCCATTAAATTTCACTTTAAAGAGCGTCTCTTCAGCAGAAGCAAACTCAATAGAGATAAGTCCATCATTCGTTGATACTTTACATGGATTTCCATTTATTGAAAACTGGCAATTGGTGCTATGAATATCTTTTATATGGTCAATCAGCCATTTGCCTTTGTGATCATTACTTTTCTTGGTGTAGATTTCTATAAACCATTTTTCATCAATTATATTAGCTCCTGCAAAAGGATTACCAGTAATAGAGTTGCCAGCATATAGAGCTATTATAATATTGATTTCTCTCATGTGATATACGACTAGCACCTCTGTTCCTGAACCTCGGCCATCAAGACCCCAAGTGGTGTAATTCGATTCTTTCCATCGATTGGTACCTTTTACTGCTCCATGAATGAGATCGAGCACAGTGCTGCTTGGTGATACCTTGAGATATCCATGCACAGGTTCATGGATTTCTGATATTCGAATTAATTCGTAAGGGCTATTATTTACTAAGCCACAAATTATTGGAGTGCGAATATTCAAAAGAGATGCTGTGGAAGAAAGGGCACTGTTAATACCCGACATTGCTGAAGAGATTAAGGCGCCAACTATTGGAGGATCAGATAAAGTTCGATTTTCTTTTTTCATAACATTTTATTATTGATTATTTATTGTAACTACAAACTACTTTCAGGTTTATTAAATTTTGTATAACTATATAATATTTTCTTTTTTGTAAAAATATTTGAGTTCAACAAATTCAACAATACCCAATTATAGGTACATTTGTTATATGCATAAATTTGCTTCAAATGATAACATTTTAATAGAAGATTGCTATTCCATAGTTAGGTATTGGCGGTTCCTTGGAAATCAGGAATTATCTAAAAAGTGTTTATTTCATTCAGCAAGGATTTAGATATGCATATGCTGTATTTTTATGTTTTCAGATTGTTGTTCCATGGCCAGCGAGAAAAATTTTGTGGATGTGGAATTGGACTCTGGGCTTTGGCTTACCAATCAGGATATCTATCCTCTTAACAAGTACCTACACTGGTTTCATACAAATCAAGGAATCACAGCAACAGAAGCTTTAAATCAGTTTTCTGAGGGAAATTCGAAGGTGTTAGATCCTGATCTTTCTATTACTGCATCATTAGAAGATGATACGTATTGGCTATTATTTAAGCTTCATAATCCAACTCCTAAGTCTCAGGAATTATTTTTTCAGTTTAATAATCCACATATAGATAGTATAGTGGTTTACCGTCAAACAGCAAATGGATTTCAGCATTTAGCGACTACAGGCTCTAAATTGCCGTTCGACAGCAGATTATATCTGTACCATGACTTTGTTCTTCCCATTGTCATGGAACCGGGAAAAACCCGATCTTATCTATTGATGGCTAAAAAAGAGGGCAAGGTTTTCAGCATACAGCCTCAGTTAATGTCTGGTCCTTTTTTCAAATTAAAAGAGCAGAAGATTTATATATTCTTTGGAGTTTTATTAGGCATTATGTTTTTCAATATTTTGATAAATATTTTTCTAGGAATATCCTTAGGGGATCGAATCCACTTTTTATATGCTGCCTACGTATTTGCCACTTTAACATGGCTTTTTTGTAGTATTGGTGCGGATTTTCAGTACATTTTCCCTAATCATCCTGAGTTGTTCCGTCACTCGGAAAGCATTACAGGAGCAGTCACCATGATTTTAATGGGTCGACTAGCTTTTAATTTTTTACAGCTAAAGCAGCAACGATCGAAAGCCAAAGTTTTGTTGCAGACTACGACCCTTCTACTCCTATTTATACTACCTCTAAAAATATTGGTAGAAATCTATTGGGCAAATCACGAACAGCTCAATTTGTTTTTTCTCTACCTCTATTTATTAGGAATTGCTGGAATAGCTTTAGCCATTATCATCAATGCCACAGAACGAATTAATCAGGGATTTCGTCCAGCTTGGTTTTATCTTTTAGCTATGTGCTACCTTTGCCTAAGTATCCTCATTAGCTGTTATTTTATAATCCAACATGGTGATCTATCCATGTTGTTTTCTGCCCCTACACATGTTCAGATTGGTTTGCTGGTCGAAACATTGATTATTTTCATGGGTATTATTTACCGTTATAATCTTCTCAAAAAGGAACGTTTAATGCTTAAAAGAAAATTGGATGCTCAGGAGTTAGAGAAAAACCGTCAAATAATCAAAGCTCAAGAAGATGAACGAAGAAGGATGGCACAAGATCTTCATGACGATGTAGGCGCGAGTATTAGTACTTTGATGTTGCATATATCCAATCTTCCCTTTATCCCCAATTGGAATAAAGAAAATGTGTTACAATATAACGAACGGAGCCTTTCAATTGGAAAAAAAGCATTAACTGATTTGCGAAGTATATCACATGATCTGATGCCGAAAGATTTTAAGAATAATGGGTTAACCCGAATGCTGCATAACCGAATAGAAGAATTGAAAAGCTCTAGTTCTATTTATTTTAGTGTAACCATCGAAGGCGATGATACACTTTTGCAAGAAATGCGGTCCATTATTCTTTACAGGATTGTTAATGAGCTTTTGAGCAATGTTCTTCGACACAGTCAAGCGACCTATGTGTCACTAGATCTTGTTTTTGAGGATGAGGTCACTCTGATCCTGGAAGATAATGGCTGTGGCATACCAGAAGTTGAAAAGCACAATGGGATTGGACTTCAGAACATTTATTCACGTGTGGCATTTCTTGATGGACGTGTGGATATTGACAGCAATAAGCAAGGAACAACAGTAGTAGTTATTCTTCCACTAAAAAATTTAGAAGTTACATGTTAAAAATCACAAAACTTATTATAGCAGACGATCATTTACTTTTTACAGAAGGTTTAGAAAACATTTTAGATGGAATGCCGGAATTTGAAGTAATCGGCAAAGTGGCAAATGGAAAGGTTTTGATTCGCACATTAAACAGCGTAGTTCCGGATATCATCTTAATGGATATTAACATGCCAGTTATTAATGGCCTTGAAGCAGCTGCTATCATTCGCAAGTCTCATCCTGAGGTGAAGATTGTATTCGTCAGTATGTACTGCAACGATCAGCTGATTGATAAAGCGAAGATGATTGGGGCAAGTGGTTTTCTAATGAAAGATATTACAGCTCCAGTGCTTAAAGAATCTTTACTTGCTGTTCGCGATGGGAAACAAGTATTTATTGAAGGTCACAAACTAAGCAAATCTGAAGTATTGCCTGTGGATGAGGATTTTTTTATGCTCCCCTATAAATTGAGTCCAACAGAGCCTGAAATCATAAAATTGATCAAAAATGGTTTTTCGACAAAAAGGATTGCGCAAACTCTGGACTTAAGTGTTTTTACAGTGGAAACACATAGAAAAAATATAAATCGAAAGATGAAAGTAAAAAGTCCCACTGAACTGATGGCATTATTAATAAAACAACCCTAATCGAATTGGTGATTCAAGTTTTGCAGCTTTATTCTAGAATGAGTAGATTTGAATTAGCACAAACACAAAATATATTTTGAGAACCATTCTTAAATTTATAGTCGCTTAATAACAGCCTCATAAACCACAGGCTGAATTCTTTTGTTGGGGCAATTTCTCCCCGACCGGTTTCCTAATAAATAATTATTCATGAATATGCAGGGTTACGCGGAAGAGTAACCTCAATCATTGCTATTAAACTCAGTGATCTGATTTATATAGTGAAAATGCTACCGCATGGATAATACAATTCACAAAAGAATATTAAGCGGTAATAAGAACAATGGTTCAAGAATTTAAATTGGAGGTGATAGTGAAAAACACTCCGTTATTAAAAAAGAAATGTAGCCGGTGCGACAGTTATAGGTATTACTGCAGTGAAAGGTTTCGAGGAAACGCACAGAAGAAAAATATTGATATTTGGTTGATTTATAAGTGTACTAATTGTGACAGTACCTATAACGCTACAATCCTAACACGAAAATTGTTTTCTCATCTGCGGTGAGAATGAAAACTGATAAAGTGGGAAATATGTCGTTTTTTATAATAGTTATTCCCCTGCAGGGTTGATTTGAGGTTTAATTAAATTGCCTAAAGGAATTGCGATTGGTGTAACTATTAATTCAGGTAAAATGGTGCTAAGATTCTTTAAACATTGTTAATATATGTTCCAAGAAAATGAAAATGATGTAATTTCTTTTACGTATTTTCCCATAAAAAGTACTTGATAACCTGAATAATTTAAAAATAAAAGGTGATAGTTTATTTCTAAAAGGTACATCTAATAAAAGGCATTTGTATGGAAGCTAATAAATCAATTATGGCAAATCGTCGAGAAGCTAATCTTATCAGTTTGTATAAAATAGCCTTTCCTGCGGTAGCTAAATATATAAGTCGTAAGGGCGGTAGCTTTGAGGAGGCAAAAGATGTATTCCATGACGCATTAGTTATTTATTATGAGCAGAAAATAGCTACTTCTAAGATTTTGACCAATGAAATTGGATTTCTCGTAGGTATTTCAAAAAATTTATGGTTAAAACGTTATAGAGATTATGCTCGACATACTGTTCCATTAGGAACTGAAGGAACAGATATCATTATGGAATATCCTTTATTACCAGCTAGCAAACGTCTGATTAGATTTTTAGAGGTAGCAGGTAAAAAATGTATGGAACTGTTAAAAGCCTTTTATTATGATCAACTTCCATTAACTGACATAGCTGAAGAATTTGGATATTCCGGGAAGCGAAGTGCAACAGCACAGAAATTTAAATGCCTAGAAAAGGTAAGAGAAAAAGTTAAAGAAAAAGCATTGCAATATGATGACTTCATTGAATGAAACGAAACGGATTGAGGAACATTTGATGGGTACTTCAAATCCTGAGGACATCCTTATATTTGATGCCCAGCTCATCCTTGATAAGGAATTTACAGAAAAAGTTGAAGCCCAAAAGTTGGCATATGAAACCATACAACATTATGGGCGCAAGCAGCTTAAAAATGAAATTAAAGCCGTTCATCAAAAACTGTTTTCTGAACCTAATTATAAAAGCTTCAGAAAATTAATATTGCGGTTATTTAAGAAACCTTAATTCCATAAAATATGCAAATCGACAAAAATGAGTTTCGCAAATTTGCGACAGGGCATTGCTATGTCCAAAAAGATCGTTTAGAAAATTATTTTTCTGCTGTTGAAAACACTCAAATACCTGTTTCATTAACACCTTATATTACTGAGGAACGGGAATTGAGAGTATCACAAATGGATGTATTTTCAAGATTAATGATTGACCGGATAATTTTTATGGGTGCACCTGTTGAGGCTAATATTGCCAATATCGTACAAGCCCAATTGTTGTTCCTTCAATCAGTTGATCCAAAAAAGGATATTTATATGTATATCAATTCACCAGGTGGGGAGATTTATGCGGGATTGGGAATTTACGACACTATGCAGCTGATTAGTCCAGATGTTGCAACAATCTGTACTGGTATGGCTTTTTCTTTTGGTGCTGTATTACTGTGTGGAGGAGCGAAAGGAAAACGGGCGGCCCTACAGCATTCTCGAGTAATGCTGCATCAACCTCTGGGGGGTGTGCAGGGACAAGCCTCAGATATCGAAATCACAGCTAATCAGGTCCTGAAATTAAAAAAAGAGCTATATGAGATCATTGCCAAGCATAGTGGGCAGTCGTATCAGAAAGTTCATGATGTCAGCGACAGGGATTATTGGATGACAACGGCAGAAGCCAAAGAATTTGGTGTAATTGATGAAATCCTTTAATATCTGATATTCAATTAATAACGTAAAATAAATTTATCGAAAGATGAGTTTTCAAAAATTTTGAGTTAAATATCTTTGGCAATAAAAAACACGATAAAACCATTTTAGTTAAACAGACGTTAATATAGAAATTGAATTTTATGGAATCAAAAAATAATTTTGGTAAATATATGGTTAGTACGTCCATGATTGAATGGAAGCCATTATTGGAGGAAAATGTTGATACTCGAGGAATTTCTTATAAGGTCTTGCTCTATGATGAGGATAATCAAAGACCAAAAAGTTTTATTTTAAAATTTGAAGAAGGTGCTTCCTATCCATTACATAATCATCCTGGTGGTGAAGAAGCGTTTATTTTAGAAGGTGAAGTCTTTTTTAATGGAGTGAAGTTAATCAAAGGGGATTATCTCTATACTCCTAAAAACTATAAGCATTCAGTTAAATCCGAAACAGGTTGCCAAATTCTATTTATAGTTCCAGAAGAGGTTGAAATAATAAAATCGGAATAATGATTAAGTTTGGATGTATTGAAATCTAGACTGAAATTTAAATTTACACTTCTACAGGCAATTTCATTGAGTTAAGAAAATGTGGCCATATAGACCAAAAACCCCATCGGGGTTAAATGCCGGAGGCATGAAATATCTCTTAAATGCCATCGGCATGCCATATCTATAGAAATGAAAATCGCGTCAAACACAAACGCCGTAGGTGTGGCATGTTTGTTTAACACCCTGCTATAATAGTGTCACCCCGATGGGGTTAATCTATTACAACAAACGATTATCACGCCATGAAACCCTTTAGGGTTGTAACTATTATAGAATAGATTATACGATGCCATTCAACCCTGTAGGGGTGGCACTATAAATTGCTGGTTAATTAAATAACTATCCACACTACCAAACAAACTAAAATTCTGTAATGAGACTAAATAGTTTCCCAAGCTAAAGCTTGAGAATGACAAGCAATCCTGGGGGTATGGCGGGAATTGGGCGGGGAAGTGGTCGCTGCGGCGACCACTTCCCCGCCCAATTCCCGCCTCAATAAACGAGTGAGCGTGTCATTCCCTCTCGTAAGGGAGGGAAACTATTTAGTGAGCTGTACAGACCGTTTTGAATGAGCGAAGATTACTTGCCGCTGGGATTTGTTCAGCCCCGCATGGCCCCAGCTTATCCCTGAACGAGATAGTTGGTTCAGCCCCGCAATCCCGGATCAAGCTGAATTCTTGGGGGGAGTGTTAAAAATTTCTTAGTTTAGCGTCCTTAATACAAATATCCCTTGCAAGAAGCCGAACGTAAATTACTATCCTTATTGATGCCGGAAGGGCTTTTGGAATACTTCCAGATTTTAGAAGTCGATCAGGTCGACAATCAACTCCATATTTATTTAGATGAACTTAATATTGCTCCGACAGGCTATGAGAACAGCAAGTTGGAGTCAAAGGGTTTTATGCCTTCTACTGAAATTTCAGACTTTCCCATTCGAGGCCAGAAAGTTACGCTACATAT